>NZ_JBFADG010000005.1:0-291433 GCF_040641275.1 Streptomyces sp. NPDC021096
CGAAGACGTACGTGCGCGACCTGCAGTGGAAGGCCTTCCTGCCGGCCGTGATGACCATGGACGGCTGGGCCCCGAGCGACAAGCAGCCCTGGCGACCGGCCGGCTGGTCGGCGGCCGACCGCGAGAAGACGACCTCGTAGGTGTTGGACGACCGCGACGTCAGCAGCGGCCGGGCGGCGGCGCGCATGGCGCGCGTTTCGGCCGGGCGGTCCGCTTCCGGCAGGTCGTGGAACGCCTGGTAGGCCTCGCGGTCGTCCCACTGGGCGTAGTTGACGACGAAGTCGCCCTCCAGCCCGCGCAGGATGGAGTTGGAGCGGAAGCCCGGCACGTCGTGCATCCACTCGTCGGGCTTGGCGAACAGGTCGACGAGCTTCGCCTGGTTCGCGGGCTCGACGCCCATGATGACGATGACCGTGAAGTCGTCGCGGTCGGGCGATATCTCGATGTGCTCCAGCGAGGGCGCGAGGTGGGTGGCCACCACCTCGGTCTTGAGCAGATGGACCGACGTGGTCAGCTCGGTGAAGTACGGCACCGTGTTGTGCTTGAAGTTCTCGCCCTCGTAGCGGTCCTGGAGGTCGTCCACGCTGCGCCACTGGATGTAGTTGGCGGCACACGGCTTGTCCAGGCCGCCGTGCAGGGTGGAGGACCGCCACCCCGGGTAGTTCGCCCCCTCGATGATGCCCTGCATCGTGTCGAGCAGGGTCTTCTGGTCCTCCCGGGTGGCGGTGTCGAACAGGTTGAACACCGTGAGCGATCCGTTGTCCGGCGTGATGAATGGCATGTCTTCCGGTCCCTCCGCTTGGCTTGGATCAGGTGCGGATCCGGGATCAGGCCCGGACTGCTTCGACGACGCTGTGCAGGCCCGCCGGGACGATCCGGGTCAGCCGGAGCCCGGCGCGGGCGAAGAGGTCGGCGAACTCGGCCTCGGTGCGCTGCCGGCCGCCGCAGAGCACCAGCATGTTGAGGTCCATCAGCGTGACGGTCCCCGACGGCTCGGCCGGGCCCGGCATGACCGCCTCGACGAGCAGCACCCGGCCGTCACCGGTCAGGGCCTCGCGGCAGTTGGCCAGGATCCTCAGCGACCGCTCGTCGTCCCAGTCGTGGATGACGTTCGACAGCAGATAGGCGTCGCCGCCGGCCGGCACGGAGTCGAAGAAGTCGCCGGCGACGATGTCGACGCGGTCGTCGACGCCGCTCTCCTGGAACGTGCGCTTCGCGCCGGTGACGACGTCGGGCTGGTCGTACAGCAGGCCGCGGGCGTCGGGGTTGGCGGCGAGGACCGCGGCGAGCAGGGCGCCGTGGCCGCCCGCGACGTCCACGATCGTGCCGAGGCCGCCGAAGTCGTAGGCGCCGACCACGGGGGCGATCAGCTGGCGCGACGCCTCGGTCATGGCGTCGTCGAACACGCGCGAGACGTCGTCGCGCTCGCGCATGAAGTCCCAGACGTCCTGCCCGTGGATCCGCTCGAAGGCGCTCTCGCCGGTGCGGACGCTGTCCGCGAGGCCGGCCCAGGTGTTGCGGTCGGCGGCGAGGCCGACCCACCGTGCGAAGTTGCGCATCGAGGCCGGCGAGTCGCTGCGGAGCGCGTCACCGACGTCGGTCAGCGCGAACACCTTGCCGTCGCGCTCCTCGAAGAGCCCGATGGCGGCGCAGGCGCGCAGCAGCCGGTAGAGCGTCGGCGCGTGCGCGCCGGCCTCCTCGGCGATCTCGTCCACGGGCCGGGCGCCGTCCGCCAGCGCGTCGGCGACACCGAGTTCGGCGGCGGCGCTCACGGCGGCGGCCATCCAGCTCGACGTCGCCAGCTGCAGCACGCGGACGGAGGGGGGCGGCTTCGGAAGTGAGGTCTCCATGACGGGCGGACCCTTTCGGTCGCGGGGTGGGGACGGGTGGCGTGGGCGGGGCGCGGGCATCAGCGGGCGGTCATCCGCGCGCCAGTGCTTCCAGGTCGCCGACGACGTCGTTGGGGGTGGGCAGCCCGTGGAGTTCACGGGCGAGTTCCCGGGCCTGCCGCGCGTAGCCGTCGTCCTTGAGGATCTTGTGGCAGGCCTCGAAGGTGTTGTCCGGCGATCCGTCGCCCCGGTGGAGCACCACGCTCGAACCCTGCTGCTCCAGCAGCCGCAGCGATCTCTCGAACGCCTCGAACTGGTTGACCACGACCTGGGGCGTGCCCGCCGCCATGGCGTTGAGGGCGGTCAGGCCGCCGCAGTGCACGATGGCGTCGCAGGTGCGGACGAGGTACTCCATCGGCGCCCAGCCGCTGCGCACCTCCGGGAAGCGGACGCGCAGCTTCTCGGCCGCCCGTTCGTTCGCGGCGACCACGATCTCGGCGTCGAGCTCGGACAGCCGCGTCACCAGCGCGCAGAGGTAGTCGAACATCTCCGGCATGGCGGTGCGGAAGCTGCCGAGCGTGACGCACACGCGGGGGCGCGGGCCCGGGCTGTACATCCAGGGCTCCAGCTTGCACTGCCGGTTTCCCGGCACCCACCGCATGGGCCTGCCGGGCGGTGCGCCCGGCGGGATCAGGCTCGGCGGGCAGATGTCGAGGAACAGGTCCGGGTCGGGCAGCCGGTCGAGGTCGAACGCCGCGAGTTCCGGGGCGAGTTCCTCGTTCACGTACCTCTCGACGCCGTCGAAGTGCAGCCAGTCCCACGCCTGCCGGACGTACGGTACGCCGAGGTGGGCGCCGAGCAGCGGGCCGGCGTGGGCGTCGGTGCCGCCGATCACGAGGTCCGGGCGCCAGACCTCGGCGAGCTTCAGCAGTCCGTCGAGGCTGACCGCCGCCTGACGGCCGAACCACCGGCCGACATAGGGCAGCTCCTGCTCGGTGGACCACGGGAACTCGATCGGCCCGCCCGGCCGGTCCAGTGTTTTGATGCTCTCCGTCGTGTGGTCGGTGGCCACGGCCACCGGTGGCAGCCCGACGGCCGCGATCGTGGGGGTCAGCTCGTCGAACGCCGCGACCATGATCTCGTGTCCGGCGTTGCGCACCGCCGTCGCGAGCGGGGCCAGCGCGAAGACACCCGCCGGGCTCGTGCCCGCGGCGATGAAGAGAACTTTCATGCTTCTCCTTGGGGCCTGGCCTCGACGACCGGCGGCGGGCTCGTGAGCAGACAGAGCCAGGAGACGTCGGCAGGTCGCACGGCCGAGGGGAGGAAAGCCGGTGTGGAGGCGTCGGAAGGCCTACCGGCGGAGATGAGGAAACGAAGGGAACGCGGCAGCTGGGCACATGCGTTCCAAGATGGAAGGTATCTTCTTCGCCGCAGGTGGCCTTGTCAAGGGCGGGCCGCCGCACGGCAGTTCGGGCCGTTCGTCGCGACCAGCAGGGCGCACGCAAGGCGACGGCCGCCCCGGGGCGCGGGGCGGCCGTCGTCGGTGGTGGGTTACTCGCCCGCGCTGTACTTCGCGAGGATCTCGCGGTGCAGCTCAATCAGGCGCGGTACGTCCTCGCGGTCGGCCCGGGCCATGCCGCACTCGGTGCAGATGCCCCACGGCCGGCCGCCCTCGGGCAGGTACCGGTCGATGAGGGCGACCTGTGCGTCGATCGTGCCCTCTCGCTGGCGGTCGGGGTGGTAGGGGACGATCGAGAGGTAGAGCTCGGTCGCGGGGTGGTTCTCCAGGTCGGTCAGCGGGGAGAAGTACGCCTCGTCGTCGCGGTCCTGGGGCACGGTGAAGGAGATCCAGGCCGGTGGCCGGGCGGCGTGCGCGGTCACCGCGTTGGTGAGCGCGACCTGGGTGGCCAGGGACTTGGGCTCGATCATGTGCCGGTGCTCGAAGTCGCCGTAGCACAGGTGCAGTCCGACCGGCACATCCGCCGGAAGGTGGTCCATGAGCGCCGCGAGGCGCGACGCCATCGGCTCCAGGAGGGCGGGATCCTGGTCGGCCATGACGGTCTCCACCGCCGCGTCCCACTGCACGGCCACGTCGTGGTGCGGCACGCGGGCCAGGAGCCGGTCCAGGTCGGCGAGCAGCGCACGTGCGTAGGAGGGGCCGATGCGGTCCTTGTCGCGGGGGTGGAAGAGCGTGCCGACCGCCGTGGGGGTGGGGTACTCGGCCTGCATGCGGACGCCGGCGGGGATCACGCCCTCGTCGCGCAGCGCCGCGAAGGTCGCGTAGGACTTCTCGTACTCGGCCGCGTAGCCGAGGTCGGGCCACTGGATCGCACTGGGGTCGACGCCGTCGGCGAGGCGCACCGAGGGGCCGCCCGTATAGGAGTCGCCGGAGTCGGAGTCGGCGTCGCAGGGGCCGTCGGCCTGCTGCAGGCCCGGGGTCGCCAGGAGGCGGGGGTATTGGTAGCCGATCCACTGGGCCCGGCCGCCGGTCTCGCCGTCGGGCAGGCGCCGTAAGCCTTGGGGGACCCGTTCGGCGAGGGCTCTGAGGACGGTGGCGGAGTCCGGCAGGTTGACCCCGCCGTTGAAGTGGACTGCGACAGGAGGCATGCGGACCTCTCGGGTGTGCGGCTCACGTGCGGTTCGGTGAGAACCGGCTCGTCCAGCCCCAACTCCTCCTGGGGCGCCTCGGTCACGGTCCGCATCCCGCTCTCCCCCCGCGCCGGTGAAGGGCGCGGGAGGGGACGTATGGACGCGAGGCGTCGGCGGGTCAGCTGCTGCCGCGTGAGGGGCGTGCGCTCGGGCGGTGCTCCTGATACTCGTGGGCGAGCAGCGAATCCATGGTCTCGCGGAGGTGGCCGATGAAGTCCTCGAACTGCCGCAGCTGCTCCGGGGTGTACTGCGACATCTCCGTGGCCATGCGCTGGGCGAACGGGCCGAAGAACTCCTCGGCGCGCGGCTTGACGTGGGGGCTGCTGCGCAGGGTCACGATCCTGCGGTCGGTGTGCTCGCGGGTGCGGACGATGTGGCCGGCCAGTTCGAGGCGGTTGAGCAGGGCGGTCGTCGCTCCGGACGACAGGGAGATGCGCTCGCTCAGCCGGGCCGGCGACAGGGGCACCCCCTTGTCCTCGGCGTACAGGATCTCCGCCAGGGCCGCGGCGTCGGTGGAGTGCAGCCCCAGCCAGGTCGCGAACCGCTGGGTGAACTCCGTGTAGTTGGCGCCGAATGCTCGCAGCCCCTCCATGAGGCGGTCGCGCTGGACCTCAATGCTGCCGGACTCCGGTTTCCCCATCGACATGCTCCACTTCTCCATCTGCGCAGAGGGCGTGCTCTGCCACTCCATTTGACAACCTACCCTGCCCCAAAATATCTTCATGGCGAAGATACATCAGAGTGGAGGCACCTTGAACGGCACTGCAGAATCCCCTGCCAAGCGTCAGTGGTTAGGCCTTATCGCCGTATCGCTGGGTGTGGCACTGATTGTCGTGGACGTCACCATCGTCAACGTGATCCTCGCCCCCGTCATCGAGGACCTCGAGATCGACTCGGTCGAGGCCCAGTGGATCCAGGAGTCGTACGCGATCGCCTTCGCCGCGCTGCTCCTGCTCACCGGACGCCTCTCCGACCTGTACGGCGCCCGCAAGATCTTCCTCATCGGCCTCGCCGTGTTCGGCGTGACGAGCCTGATGGCCGCGGTCGCGCCCAACGGCGGCCTGCTGATCCTGGCCCGGTTCGTCCAGGGCATCGGCGGGGCCATGATCCTGCCGACGTCGCTGGCCCTGGTGAACATGACGTTCAGCGGCAAGGCCCGTGGGCAGGCGTTCGCCATCTGGGGATCGACGATCGGCGCCGCCGCGGCGGTCGGCCCGCTGCTGGGCGGCTGGCTCGCGGACTTCTCCTGGCGCTGGGCCTTCGGCATCAACATCCCGCTCGTGATCGTGGTCGCCGCGGGCGTCCTGGTCTATCTGTCCGCCTCGCCCGCCGGCCGGGGGCGCATCGACGTCCTCGGCAGCGTGCTGTCGGCCGTCGGACTGGGCCTGCTGGCGTTCGCACTGATCGAAGGACGCACCTACGGCTGGCTGGAGACCATCGAGCCGATGGAGATCGGCGGATTCTCCTGGAGCGGCAACCCCTCCCCCGTCCTCGTCGCACTCCTCGCCTCGGCCGTGGCCCTGTTCGCCTTCTGGCGCCGGCAGGCGGCGCTCGGCCGCAAGGACGGCGAGCCGCTGATGGACGTGCGGCTGTTCTCCATCCCCTCGTTCCGCAACGGCAACGTCGTGACGCTCGCCGTCGGCCTCGGTGAGTTCGGCATCATCGCGGTGCTGCCGCTGTGGCTGCAGTTCGCCCTGGACTACTCCGCGTTCCAGGCCGGGCTCGCGCTCGTCGCCCTGGCCGGGGGCAGTTTCTGCGCCAGCGGTGCGAGCTTCTCGATGACCGCTTCGGTCCCGGCGCTGCAGCAGGTGCGGATCGGTCTGTTCCTGGAGGCCGCCGGTCTGGTGATCCTGGGGCTGATCGCGGCCACCGACAGCGCCTGGTGGCTGATCGCGCTGGCGCTGTTCGTCTACGGCATCGGCGTCGGGTTCGCCACCGCGCAGGTCACCAACATCGTGCTCGCCGACGTGCCGCCGCGGAGCGCCGGACAGGGCTCGGGCATCCAGAGCTCGGCGCGCCAGCTCGGCTCCGCGCTGGGCATCGCCGCCCTCGCCACGCTGTTCTTCAGCACGCTCACCTCCGACCTGACCGACCGTCTCACCGACAACGGGCTCTCGGGCCAGGACGCCGAGCGGCTCAGCGGGGCGGTGACGGAGAGCGCCGGATCGGTGATCCCGGCGCTGTCGGCCGACCCGAAGACCGCCGCGGCGGCGGACGCCGCGCGCGAGGCGATGACCACCGGCCTCGAGATCTCCAGCTACGTCTGCGCCGGGCTGCTGGTGCTGGCGCTCGCGGCCACGCTGTTCATCTCCCCGAAGACCGCCACCGCGACGTACGAGCACGCGGAGCCGGAGCCGAGCCCGCACTGATCCCGCACGGACCGTGCGCGGCGCGGCCATCCCGCGCCGGCGTTTGCCGGCGCCCCGGGCGGCCCGGTCGGAGGAACCCCCCGTGACCTCCGACCGGGCCGCCTTTCGTATGCCTTCCGGCACTTCCACGCGATTCGGCCGGGAAGCCATGAGAAATACAGGCGGCAATGGTGTGGAAATCACTTGTGCGGCGCCATCCCATTCGAACTCCGCAGGAATTGACAATTAATATCCGGGATCCCTGGACAAGCCAACTCCGGAGCGCCTAGCTTTAATTGCAGGAACGTGCACAGACGCTTGGGGGATACTGATGTCGTCGCACATACCCATGACCCTTGAAGGCCTGCGCACCCGGGGCGGCGCGTCATGAAGGCCCTCGTACTGTCGGGGGGCGCGGGCACGCGGATGCGGCCGCTCACCCACACCACCGCGAAGCAACTGGTGCCCGTGGCCAACAAGCCCGTCCTCTTCTACGGCCTGGAGGCCATCGCCCGGGCGGGCATCAGGGACGTCGGCATCATCGTCGGCGAGACCGCCGACGAGATCCGGGACGCCATCGGCGACGGCTCGAAGTTCGGCCTCGACGTCACCTACATTCCCCAGGCGGAGCCGCTCGGACTGGCCCACGCCGTCCTGATCGCACGGGAATTCCTCGGGGACGACGACTTCGTCATGTATCTGGGCGACAACTTCCTCGTCGGCGGAATCTCCCGGCTCGTCGACAATTTCCGCCTGGAGCGCCCGGACGCCCAGATCCTGCTGACCCGGGTGAGCGACCCCACCGTCTTCGGCGTGGCCGAACTGGGCGCGTCGGGAAGCGTGGTGCGCCTGGAGGAGAAACCACTCCACCCCAAGAGCGACCTCGCGGTGGTCGGCGTGTATTTGTTCACGCCCGCCATCCACGAGGCGGTCCGCTCGATCACACCGTCCCTGCGGGGCGAGCTGGAGATCACCCACGCCATCCAATGGCTCATCGACACGCGGCGGACCGTGCGCTCCACGACGGTCTCCGGCTACTGGAAGGACACCGGCAACGTGATGGACATGCTGGAGGTCAACCGGACGGTGCTGGAGACGCTGGAACCGCGGATCGAGGGGGAGGTCGACGAGGAGAGCCAGATCATCGGCCGGGTCCTGATCGAGGAGGGCGCGCGGGTGCACAGGTCCCGCGTCGTCGGTCCCGCCATCATCGGCCGCTCCACGGTGATCAGCGACTCCTACATCGGCGCCTACACCTCCGTCTCGGAGGACTGCCGCATCGAGAACAGCGAGATCGAGTTCTCGATCGTGCTCCGGGATTCGTCGATCAAGGGCGTGCGCAGGGTCGAGGCGTCCCTGATCGGACGCAACGTCACGGTCACCCCGGCGCCGGCCGTCCCCCACGCCCACCGCCTCGTCCTCGGCGACCACAGCACGGTGCAGATCTCCTCATGACCGTCACCGACGTGCTGGTGACCGGCGGTGCGGGGTTCATCGGCTCCCACTACGTACGCACCCTCCTCGGCCCCCAGGGCCCGGGCGACGTCGCGGTGACCGTGCTGGACAAGCTCACCTACGCGGGAAACCCGGCCAACCTCGATCCGGTGCGCTCGCACCCGCGGTTCACCTTCGTCCAGGGCGACATCTGCGACGCACCGCTCGTCGACTCGCTGATGGGCCGGGCCGGCCACGTGGTGCACTTCGCCGCCGAGTCCCACGTGGACCGCTCGATCCGGGGCTCGACCGCGTTCGTACGGACCAACGTCATGGGCACCCAGGTCCTGCTCGACGCGGCCCTGCGCGCGGGTGCGCGCACCTTCGTGCACATCTCCACGGACGAGGTCTACGGCTCGATCGCCGAGGGATCCTGGCCGGAGGAGCACCCGCTGCGCCCCACCTCGCCCTACTCGGCGTCCAAGGCCTCCAGCGACCTGCTGGCCCTCAGCTACCACCGCACCCACGGGCTGGACGTACGCGTGACCCGGTGCTCCAACAATTACGGGCACCACCACTTCCCGGAGAAGGCCATACCGCTGTTCGTGACCAACCTGCTCGACGGGAAGAAGGTGCCGCTGTACGGCGACGGGCGCAACGTCCGGGACTGGCTGCACATCGACGACCACGTGCGGGGGATCGAACTGGTCCGCACCGGGGGACGTCCCGGCGAGATCTACAACATCGGCGGCGGCACGGAGCTGACCAACAAGGAGCTCACCGGATACCTGCTCGCGGAGTGCGGCGCGGACTGGGACATGGTGGAGTACGTCGCCGACCGCAAGGGGCACGACCTGCGCTACTCCGTCGACTGCACGAAGATCCGGACGGAGTTGGGGTACCGGCCGCGCAAGGACTTCGCGACCGGGCTGGCCGAGACCGTCGCCTGGTACCGGCGCCACCGCCACTGGTGGGAGCCACTGAAGGACCGCGCGGTCCTGTGAGGGGTGTTCAACCGGCCGACGCCCGGCCCCCGCACTGCAGTTGAACACCGCTGGGCACCCCCCGACGCGACGCACGCTCGAGAAGGTCCAGGTCTTCGGCGCCTGGGCCTTCCGTGCTGCGCGCCGACCGCTAGCGGAAGCCAAGCGTCCTCGGTTGCCCCTCTCGTACACTCTCCGCACAGCCCTCACCGCCCGTCCCCATCGCGCGCACGTCCTCCCTGCTCAAAAGGCGCACGGGAGACGCAAAGCGCCCCGGACCGCTACGACTCCCCCGACGGACTTCACTTATTGAATCCCTCATTCAACATATCGAGCACGGAGATCGGGCGCGGAGATCGCAGAGCCGCCCGGATACCTGACGCGGAAGCATTAGCTGTAAAAAACATCGACCAAGAGCTAGGCTCTTGCCCCACCAGCGCCCTGGGCGCACTGCACGGCACTCGCGTTCACCTCTGGAGGGCAAGTGATTAGGGTTCTGCTCGCCGAAGGCGTGTTCATGGTACGGGGGGCATTTATCGCACTACTGGCGCGGGAAGACGACATCGACGTCGTCGCGGACTTAGGTGACACCAACGAAGTCCTGCCCGCCGCCCGGCTTCACCGGCCGGATGTCGCGGTGATCGACATAGACATGCCCGGGCAGGACGACCTCTCCATAATCGATAAGCTCCATCACGAGCTTCCAAAGACGCGTGCACTGATCCTCACTCATCACTGGCGCCCCGCCACGGTGCGCCGGGCGCTGAACATGGAGGTCGGTGGATTCCTGCTCAAGGATTCGCCACCGGAGAAGCTCGTCAGCGCCATCCGGGACCTGGCGGCAGGACACCGGGTGATCGACGCGGAGCTGGCGGTGTCCGCCTGGCAGGCGCCCGCGCCCCCGCTCACCGAACGCGAGCTGGAGGTCCTGCGGCTCGCGGCCGCGGGTGAGGACGTGCCCGACATCGCGGCACGGCTGCATCTGTCCCCCGGCACCGTCCGCAATTACCTGACCACCGTGGCCGCCAAACTCAACGCGCGCACCCGTGTGGACGCCGTCCGCATCGCCGTGGACGCCGGCTGGCTGTAACGTTCCTGCAATGTCCCCATGATAAAAAGCTCCCGCCGGAGCGGTGGTAATTCCCCCGCCCGGCAGGGGCTTTGTCATGTTTACCCCGGGTTCCCGGATCCGCGGAAGTGACGCCACCATGAGAACAGGTGTGAATTTTCCATGATCGAATCGGATGATTCCACAATGCATTCATGATGGAGACACTCCCGCATGGAGATGCTCTGCCATACCTTGGAGATCGGAAAGGTAAGCAGCACAGTCCGGAACAGGGGGAAATGGACGGCCGCTATGGAATGCCTATCGAAGAATCTCGACCATGCTCGACGGAGTTCGCTCGGGTGCTTCAGGGAAACCCCGGGAAAAATGCTGTGCGACAGCTGCAGAGAGCGGCTTTCCTCCTGTCTGCGCGAACTCCCCGCTCTTTATCTCGGCTGTGAGATCGCACTCGGGGGAACACGCACGCCGCAAGAAAGGGTATCGACGTCCCACAGCCGGCAGGACATGCCGTTCAACGCGGCGGCGGCCGAGGTGCGTTCGTCGATCACATCCGTCCTGGCATCGTGGGCGGCCCTCATCGCCGACGAGCGCGGCATCGGGGCGCCGCAGCGCCACGTCGTCCAACTGGCCCGGTTCGTCCACGAGAACGTCCGCTGGCTCTGCGCCCACTGGGCGGCCGGTGACGCCGTCGAGGAGTTCACCACCCTGACCCGGCTGGCCCGGCGGGCGTGCGAACCGCGGCAGGTGCGCATCGTCCCGGTCGGCGACTGCGTACGGTCCCGGTGCACCGGCAAGCTCCGCGCCGTGGTCAAGGTCGTCCCGGGCGCGCGCCCCAAGCCGTCGGAGATCCGGTGCAGCGCCGACGACGGGCACTGGTGGGCCTCCGACGAATGGGCCGCGCTCAGCACGGGCATGCACGCGCACGAGGGTTCCGGCCGCGTCTGGTACAGCGTGGCGGACATCGAAGCGCTCAGGAACATCTCCAGCGGGAGCGTCTACCGCCTCGCCAGCCAGAACCAGTGGCGGCGCCGCAAGGTCTCCGGAAAGGTCTACTACCACCACGCGGACGTCACCGCCGCCCTCGGTAGCTGACCGACCGTCACGGGCGCGGGGTGCGGGCTCATGGCCCCACCCCGCGCCGTTCGCGTGGCCCGGTGCGCCGCCGCGCCGCCGGTCAGGGGCGCGCGCCCAGTCGTACGAGCCCATGCGTCCAGGCCGTACCGGCGTCCCGTCCCGCAGGCGCCAGCAACGTCACCACCGTGCTGCGCCCTTCGCGCACCGACGGGTGCCTGCGCGCCAGGGTCGCGAGCCCACCGGCCGGGCCGCCGTCGGCCACGAGGTACCGCCCGCCGTCGAGCAGGGTCTCGAGGGCGGGCCAGAACAACACCGGCGCCGCCATCTGCCCCGCCCAGAACTCGGGCCGCACCCCCTCCTCCGCCGTGACGACACGAGCGGTGCGGGTCGACACGATCGGGATCCCCGGCGGGCGCAGCGTCTCGGCCGCGATCGCCGCGCCGAACCCGCGGGCGGCCCGGGCCATCGCCGGCGAGTGCCACGGTTCGAGCGCCCGCACCCGGCGGGCGACCATGCCCTCGTCCCGCAGGGCCCGTTCGGCCTCGGACAGCCCGGGTTCCGGCCCGGCGAGCACCGTCTGCAGGGGACCGTTGTGCGCGCCCACCACCACGTCCTGGCCCACCCCCCGGCTGCGCAGGCGGTCCAGGACCCGCTCCGGCGCGCCCGCCACGGCGAGCATGCCGCCCGGCGGAGCATCGTCCAGTACGGCACAGCGCGCCGCGATGATCCGCGCCGCCGCGGGCAGGTCGAACACCCCGGCCAGGGTGGCGGCGGCCAGTTCGCCGACGCTGTGGCCGATCATCACGGCCGGCCGGACGCCCCGGTCGGCCAGCACGCGGCCGATCCCGTACCCGATCATGAACAGCAGTGGCTGTGCCCGGGTGCCCCGGTCGGCCGATGCGCCGTCCACGCGGGCCAGCCAGTCGTCGCGGACGGCCTTGCCCTCGGGGCCCAGGGCGGTGAGGAACTCGTCGGCGGCGGCGGTGAAGGCCGGCTCCCGTTCGTAGAGCTCGACGGCCATGCCGGCGTGCTGGAAGCCCTGGCCCGCGAGCAGCAGGGCGACGGGCAGTTCGCTCATCCCGCCCACGCCCCGCGGCACTCCCGCGCGCCGAGCGCCTCGACCGCGCGGTCGAGGCGCTCGGCGTCACCGGTCCGGTGCACCTCGGCCTCCGGGCACAGCCGGCCGCACAGCACGCTCAGCGCCTTGCCAGGGCCGACTTCCACGAACCGGTCGGCGCCGGCCGCCGCCAGGGCCTCGACCGTGTCGGTCCACAGCACCCGGCTGGTGAACTGGCGGCGCAGACAGGTGGCTGCCTCCTGCGCGGTGCGTACGGGCGCGGCCGTGACGGCCGACAGGACGGGCAGTTCGGGGTCGCGCAGGGCGGTCCCCTCGATCGCCTGCCCGAACTCCTCCTCGATGCCCGACAGCAGGCTGCAGTGGGCCGGGCCGCCGATGTCGAGCGTGAGCACCCGCTCCGCGCCGGCCCGTTCGGCGAGGGCGAGCAGGCGGGCCACTCCCCCGCGCTGGCCCGACACCACCACCTGTCGGTGGTGGTTGTGGTTGGCGATCTCGACGACCTCGCCGGTGTCGGCGGCGGCCCGGACGCAGAGGTCCTCCACGTCGGCCAGGACGAGGCCGACGACGGCCCCCAGGCATCCCGGGACGCTGCGGTTGACCGAGTCCATCAGCTCGCCGCGCAGCCGGACCAGACGCAGGCCGTCGGTCCAGTCGAGGACGCCGGCCGCGACCATCGCGGCGAACTCGCCCAGGCTGTGCCCGGCCACGAAGCCCGGCACGACGCCATGGCCCCGGAGGACCTCGTGGGCGACGACGCTGGTGAGGAACACCGCCGGCTGGGTCACGGGCATGGCGCGCAGTTCGTCGGCCGGCCCCTCGAAACACAGCTCGGTCAGGGGAAGGCCCAGGATCTCGTCGGCGACCCGGTAGTACGAGTCGAGGAGTTCGGGGCGTCGCTCGACCAGTGCGCGGCCCATGCCGACGCGTTGCGAGCCCTGACCGGGGAACACGAAGGCTGTCGTGTTCATCTTCGGCACCACCTTCGATTCTTCGACGGCGGCGCTCAGGAGATCCTGAGCGCCGCGATGGGACACACCCGCACCGCGCTCATCGCGGCGCCCTGCTGGTCCGTCGGCACGTCGCCGTCCACGAGGAGTTCGGCGTGGCCTTCGTCGGCGCTGAGCAGACCCGGCGCCACGCCCTCGCACAAGCCGTGTCCTTCGCAGCGGCGTCGGTCGACGGTGATCTTCATCCCGGCAGCCCTTCGTCGAAAGAGATCAGGTCCTCAGCGACACCGGCAGGGACGCGATGCCGCGGATGGTGTTGTGCAGGCGCCAGGTGGGCTCGCCGATCTCGATGGACCGGACCCGCCGGGAGAGCGCCTTCAGGAGGCTGTGGCCCTCCAGCCGGGAGAGCGCCTGGCCGACGCAGCCGTGGATGCCGTGGCCGAATCCGATGTGCTGGGCGACGCCGGGCCGGTTGACGTCGAACGTCTCCGGGTCGCTCCACTGGCGCTCGTCGCGGTTGGCGGAGCCGTACAGCAGGAGCACCCGTGCGTCGGTCTCCAGGGTGACGCCGCCCAGCTCCCGCTCGCGCGTCACCAGGCGGGTGAAGCCGCGCAGCGGGGACTCGATGCGGAGGATCTCGTTGAACGCGGAGGAGATGACGGCCTCGTCCGCGCGGACCCGGTCCCACTGGTCCGGGTGCGAGCCGAACAGCCACAGCATGCTGGACAGCGCGCTGACGGAGGTGTCCATCGAGGGGGCAAGGAAGTCCCCCAGGAGGCCCGGGAGCAGGTGCTCCTCGATCTTTCCCTCCTTGGCGTCGCTCACCAGCTGGGCGCCCCAGCTGTCGGGGCGCAGGTTTCCGGGTACCGACATCCGCTGGAGGAACTCGGACATCTCCTGGAGCAGCGGGAATCCCGACATGGTGCGCTCGTTGAGCGGTCCGAAGGCGTTGAAGCCGGCGGTCGCCCACTCCAGCAGCCGCTCCTTGCCCTCCTCCACCGGCCAGCCGAGCAGGTCGGGGACCACCGCCAGCGGGAACGCCTGGGCGAAGTCGGTGACCGCGTCGAACGTGCCCTTCTCGACGAGCTCGTCGACCAGTTTGTTCGCCCAGCCCTCGATGTAGTCGTGGAACTGCTCCAGCGCCTTGGGCTTGAGGTGCCGGGCCACGAGGCCGCGCACATAGCCGTGGTAGGGCGGGTCGCTGGTGAAGCTGCTGCCCTTCTGCGCCTTGTTCAGCGTCTCGGTCAGCCCCACACCGGATCCGGAGGAGAAGGTGGTGTGGTCGTGCAGCGCGTCGTAGACCTCGCGGTAGCGGGCGACGGCGAAGACCTGGTGGGCTTCCAGCCACACCACCGGTCCGAGGTCACGCAGCCGCCGGTAGTCCTCGTAGGGCGAGAGGATCGAGGCGTCGGTGTAGGGATCGATGTCGGTACGGGGAATGGTGTTCGCCGCCATGCGGATCTCCTTGGTCAGTTGTGGAGCGAGTGGTCCAGCAGATGGGCGTTGACGACCTGGACCAGGTCGTCGGGGGTCTCGATGTCGACGAAGGCCGTGTCCTCGAACTTGAGCCCGTACTCGCGGCCGATGCGGCTCGCGGTCTCCAGGAGCGCGAGCGAGTCGTATCCGAGCTCCTCGAACGACACGTCCGAGACGTCGCCTTCGAGCATGCTGACGCCGCCCGCGCCCTCCCGGAGGATGCGCTTGAGGTCCTCGATGTCGAATGTCCGGTTCATGCTTCCGCCCCGTTCGCAGAGGTCGTCGTCGGCCGGGCGCACCCGGCCCTGGGAAGTCGAGGGGATGTCGTCGGCGGTGCGTACGGTGCGCTCACCGTGCCGCCCGCACCACGACGGCGGAGTTGAAGCCGCCCTGTCCCCGACCGAGGACGACCGCGGTGCGCACCCGGGCGGGGCGGGCCTCCCCGCAGACCAGGTCGATGTCGTACTCCGGTGCGCGGCAGACGTTCACCGTCGGCGGTATCACCCCGTCGCGGATCGACAGCAGTGCGGCCGCCACGTCGAGCGCTCCGGCGCCCCCCGCCAGCCGGCCGGTCATCGTCTTGGGGGCGGTGACGGGCACACGGCCGGCCCCGAACACCGCGTTGATCGCCTCGACTTCGAGCCGGTCGAGCTCGGGCACGGCGGCCGCGTCCGCGAAGACGACGTCCACCTCGTCCGGGGACACTCCCGCGTCGTCGAGGGCGGTCGTGATCGCCCTGCGCAGGCCGGGCTCGCGGGCGCTGCCCGGCTTGGGGTCCATCGTGGCGCCGTACCCGGCGATCTCGCCGTAGATCTCCGCGCCCCGCTGCCGTGCGGATGCCAGGTCCTCCATCACGAGCAGCGCGCCACCCTCGCCCGGCACGTGCCCGTCGGCCTTGGAGTCGAAGGGGAGGTAGGCGGCGTCCGGGTCCTGTGAGGTGCTCATGCGGTTGCCGGCCATCTGTGCGACCCAGCCCCAGGGACACAGGGAGCCGTCCACTCCGCCCGAGATGATGAGCTTGGTTCCCTTGCGGAGCTGGCGGCGGGCCTGGGCGATGGCGTCCAGGCCGCCCGCCTGGTCGCTGACGACCACGCCGCTGGGGCCCCGCATCCCGTGCCGGATGGAGATCTGTCCCGTGTTGACGGCGTAGAACCAGGCGTAGGACTGGTACGCGCTGACGTACTCGGGCCCCTTGCTCCACAGCCTCTCCAGCTCGCGCTGGCCGAACTCGAAGCCGCCCGCGGAGCTGGCGGTGATCACTCCCGTGCTGAAGTCGGGCAGCTCGGAGGGCTGGACGCCGGCGTCGTCCAGCGCCCAGGCAGCGGCGGTCAGCGCGAGGCGGGTCATGTGGTCGGTCTGCGGGATCAGCCGGCTCGGCAGGTGGGCCGCGGGGTCGAAGGGCACCTCGCCGGCCACCTTCGCGGGGTACCGCGAGGCGTCGAAGCGGCTGAGGGCGGTGATGCCGCCGGCCCCTTCGACCGTGGACTTCCAGTACGCGTCGGTGCCCTTGCCGTTCGGCGCGATGGCGCCGATCCCGGTCACTGCCACGGCCGTCACGCGGTGCTCCTCTCGGGGTCGGCCAGGACCATCGCGCTCTGGAAGCCGCCGAAGCCGCTGCCCACGGTGAGCACGCGGTCGGTCTTCCAGTCGCGGGCCGTCAACGGCACGTAGTCCAGGTCGAGTTCGGGGTCCTGGTGGTGCAGGTTCGCGGTGGGCGGCACCACGTTCTCCTTGATCGTCAGCGCGGAGGCGGCGATCTCGATCGAGCCGATCGCGCCGAGCGAGTGGCCCACCATCGACTTGATGGAGCTCACCGGCACGCGGTAGGCGTGCTCGCCGAGGCTGCGCTTGAACGCCGCGGTCTCGTGCCGGTCGTTCTGCTTGGTGCCGGAGCCGTGGGCGTTGACGTAGTCGAGGTCGGCCGGGTGCAGCCGGGCCTCGTCGAGCGCCACGGTGATGGCCTCGGCCATCTCGGCGCCGTCCGCGCGCAGTCCGGTCATGTGGTAGGCGTTGCTGCGGGTGGCGTAGCCGAGGATCTCGGCGTAGACGGTCGCGCCGCGCCGCCGGGCCGTCTCGTACTCCTCCAGGACGAAGCCCGCGGCGCCCTCGCCGAGGACGAAGCCGTTGCGGGTGCTGTCGTAGGGGCGGGAGGCGTGTTCGGGATCGTCGTTGTGGACGCTCGTCGCCTTGATCGCGTCGAAGCAGGCGACCGTGATGGGCGAGATCGGGGCCTCCGTCGCGCCCGTGATCATCACGTCGGCGGCACCTTCGCGGATCAGCTCGACGGCGTGTCCCACGGCGTCGATGCCCGAGGTGCAACCGGTGGAGACCACCGTGCACGGTCCCTCGGCGCCCACCGACCACGCCACCTCCGTGGCGAGCGAACTGGGCACGAGGTAGTCGTAAAGGTGCGGGGTGGCGTAGGAGTGGTCGACGAGGTTCAGCGCCCCGTCGTCGCTCACCACCCGGTACTCGTCCTCGAGGCTGGTGGTGGCCCCGACGGCGTTGCCGATCGTCACGCCGACGCGGTGCGGGTCGAGGTCGGCGAGCTCGAGCCCGCTGTCGAGCACCGCTTCCCGGGTGGAGACCACGGCGAACTGCGCGGCGCGGTCCATCCGGCGGATCTCCTGGGCGCCCAGGCCGTGTTCCTGCGGCCGGAAGTCGACTTCGGCCGCGAGCCGTGAGCGGTACGGCGTCGGGTCGAAGTGCGACAGCGTCCGCGTCGCCGTGCGCCCCTCACTGATCAGAGACCAGAAGTTCTTGGTGCCGACACCTCCCGGTGCCAGCACCCCTATTCCAGTGATGACAACTCGCCGCCTCATCATCTATCCCTTCAGAACAGCGACAGGAATGTGAATCCGGACATGCTGGAGGGCCGCCCCGCGCAGGGCGGCCCTGGTGAATTCCCCTCACGCCGGCTGGGCAACCGTTTCGGCGTCGCCGAACCAGCGGCGCAGCGCCTGCCGCAGGGGCAGCCGCGCCCGGTCGGTCCATACGACGTGTCCGTCCGGCCGCAGCAGGAACGCGGCGCCGTCGGTGAGGTCCGCGTCGCAGGTGCCGCCGACGACGCGCACGCGGCCGGTCCAGGGGCGTGCGGCCTGGAGGAGGTCCCCGGCGGACGTCCGGTCCCCTGTCAGGTCGAGCAGGACGGCGTGGCCGTCGCCGAGCAGGCGGGAGACCGTCGTGGGTGTCCCGTCGACGGTCACGTCGAGGTCGGGCATGCGCGCGCCCAGGAGCGGGCCGTTGTCGGGTCCCACGGCGTAGCGCACATCGAGGCCGCTCACCATGCCGGCGAACAGCTCGTGGAGCTGCGGGCGGGCCAGCAGCTCGGCGAGCACGTCGCGCACGGGGGCGGTCCCGGCTCCGCCGAACAGCAGCATGCCCTGCGCCTGGACGTTGTCCAGGACCCGCCGGCCGACGGGATGGCGCTCCTCGTGGTAGCTGTCGAGCAGGTCGGGGGGCGCCCATCCGTGCACCTGCGCGGCGAGCTTCCAGCCGAGGTTGGCGGCGTCCTGCAGGCCGAGGTTGAGGGCCTGGCCGCCGACGGGCATGTGCACGTGGGCGGCGTCGCCCGCGAGCAGGACGCGGCCGCGCCGGTAGGCGGTGGCCTGGGCGCGGGCGTCGTCGAAGGCGTCGAGCCAGATCGCGGTGGCCCCGGCGATGTCCTCGCCCGTGACCGTCCGCCAGGCCTGGGCGACCTCGGCGAACGACGGGGGGCCGGTGCGGGGTGCCGGGGGCCGGCCGGAGGTGTGGACCATGACCCGTGTGACGCCGTCGGCCCGTCGCGAGGAGGCGGCGAAGCCGCGCTCGAAGCGCTCGAACCGGCGGTCGGGCACCTCGATGCCGGTGATGTCCGCGCGCAGCAGTTCGCGCACGGCGGCGCTGCCGGAGAGCTCGAAGCCCGCGAGGTCGCGCACCGTGCTCCCGGCCCCGTCACAGCCCACCAGGTAGTCGGCGCGGAGCGTGCGGGGACCGGCGGGCGTGTCGAACCGCGCCTCGACGCCGTCGTCGGTGACGTGGAGCGTGCGCAGCCGGTGCTCCCGGCGCAGGTCCACCCCCGCGGCGCGGGCCCGCTCCCCCAGCACCGCCTCCGTACGGAACTGGGGGACCTTCCAGTTGCCCGCGTATCTGCTCGCCGTGGTGCGGGCGTCGAACGCGAGGCCGCCGAAGTGGCCGGCCGCCTCGTGTGCGAGGTCGTCGAACGCCTCCACGAGGCCGCGCTGGGCGAGGAGTTCCATCGTGCGGGCGTTGAGCTGGGAGGCGCGGGACTCGGTCATGGGCTCGGCGAGGGTGTCGGCGAGCACCACGCGCACGCCGTGCAGCCGCAGGTCGCCCGCCAGCAGCAGCCCGACGGGGCCGGCGCCGACCACGACGACCTGCGCGGTCGCGTCCGGGGGCGTCATGGCGTCGGCCCCGGGCCGTCGGTGCGCGAGGTCATGGCCGGTCGCCCTCGATGTGGGCCTTGGCGTGGGCGAGGGTGCTCAGGCTGTTGGTGCCCAGTGCCTTGCGGACCATGGTGCGCGCCTCGTCGAGGCCAGCGTCGGTGCCGAGGACCGCCGCGATGTTGGCCTCGTTGATGACGACCGTGTGCTGCGAGGTCGCCAGGACGCCGTCGGCGTTCTCCTCGAACCGCCACTGCCCGGTGTGCAGGGTCATCAGCGGCGGTACCTGGATCTGCTTGTAGTGGATACGGCCGGGCGGCAGGCACACCCGCACCGACGTGGTGGTGTGGACGGTTCCGTCGGTGGTGCGGGTGTCCATCTCGAGCAGCTGCAGCCCGTCCTCGTCCTCCAGCCGTACCCGTGCGACGTGCGGGAGGCGCTCCTGCCACAGGTGCGCCTCGTTGATGAAGGCGAAGACGTCCTGGGCGCTGCCGGCGATCTGCGTGGTGTCCTCGAACGACAGCAGCGCCGGCGATGCGCCGGCGGCGGCCTCCGCGTGGGCCTTGAGCGCGCCCAGTTCGGCTCGGCTGTTGCGGTCGACGGCCGTGGTGATCCACTCCAGGGCGCCGGGCTCGCCGTCGACGGCGCGGTAGTCGTGCAGCAGGCGCACGCGACACCGCTCGTCGCCGTCGGCCTCGACGATCCAGGCGCCGCCCATCGCGGCGACCGGGTGGCTGGAGACCTCCTGGCGGAACTCGATGCGACCGTCGGCGGGCAGCAGCCGCCTGCGGGACGTCCAGGTCTTGGCCACGCCGTTGGCGGTGGCCCAGATCCGGATCCGTTCGTTGTCGCCGCCACGTTCGATGCGCTCCACGTGGACGCTCGGCGGGAACACCTGTGGCCAGTTCTCCACCTCTTCGAGGAGCTGGTACACGGTCTTCGCCGGTGCGTCGACCGTGATGTCGTGCTCGACTTCGTGGCCTTCCGATCCGCTCATCGTGCCTCCCGGGCTCGTTCGTCGATTCGTCGAAGAGAGTTCTCGCGACCCGCGGTCCGAGGGCTCAGGCGGAATTGATCAGCTCGATGAAGCTGCGGGGCGTGGTGGCGCCGGTCACGGCGTCGTCGTCCAGGTCGACGCCGTATTCCCGGGAGATGACCGAGGCGGTCTCCAGCAGCGCGAGCGAGTCGTATCCGAGGTCGGTGAACGGCGAGTCCAGGATGTCGCCGTCCAGGTCGACGCCCTCTTCCGTGCCGGCCGCGCTGAGCAATATCCTCTTGAGATCGTCGATGGTGAACGTCATCACCGTCATGTGTGCTTCTCCTTTCGTCCGTCCTGTTTCAGGCGCCCTGTTCCCAGTGGTAGAAGCGCTGCGCGATCGCGTCGGCGGGCGAGCGCCAGGTCTCGGGGTCGTAGGCGCTGATGTGTTTCTTCAGGTCGTCGCTGATTCCCACGAAGAGCGGGTGCGAGCGTGCTTCGGCGATCCGCTCGCCGCCGTCCTGGGAGTGGAAGTCCTGGAGGTGGAAGTACAGCCCCTGGTAGCTGAAGAGCTGCCGGCGCAGTGTTCCCATGCGCTGCGGCATGTCCGTGCGGTCGAATTCCGTGAAGAGCTTACCGACTCCGTCGATCGAGTTCGGGTCCATGCGTGCGACGATCAAAGTGCTGTGCATTGCCGTCTCCTTCGTTCCGTCCGTTGCGGCGTCGCGGGCCGTCACCGGTGTGCGACGAGCTCCGTCTCCTGGGCGCGGCCCGCGCCGAACCAGGTGCCGAGTGCTGCGGTCAGGTCCCCGCCGTCGGGGGCCGCCCAGGCGATGTGGCCGTCGGGGCGCAGCAGCAGCCCGCTCGTACCGGTGAGCCGTTCGTCCTCGACGGTCGCCGTCACCACGTCCACGCGGTCCGCCCAGCGCTCGCCGGTGCGGCGCAGTGCCGGGTCGTCGGTGAGGTCGAGGAGCACTCCCCGGGCGGGGTGGAGCAGTTTCGCCGTGGTGGTGGGGCCGGAGCCGGTGAGGACCTCGCACGGGGGCATCCGCCGTCCCAGGAGCGGGTGCTGTCCCGGTCCGGTGTCGTAGCGGATGTCGAGGCCGGTGACCATGCCGGCGAGGTGGCGGGCGACGTCGTCGTCGCGCAGCAGCTCGCCCAGCACCGCGCGGAGCGGTTCCACGTCGCTGCCGCCCAGGTAGATGAGGCCCTGGGCCCGGGTGTTGGTCAGGACGCGCTCCCCGACGGGGTGGCGCTCCCGGTGGTAGGTGTCGAGCAGGTCCGCTTCGCTGCGGCCGGTGACGACGGCGGCGAGCTTCCAGCCGAGGTTGACGGCGTCCTGCACGCCGACGCTGAGCCCCTGGCCGCCCGCGGGCAGGTGGATGTGGGCGGCGTCGCCGGCCAGCAGCACGCGTCCGCGGCGGTAGGCGGTGACCAGGCGGGAGGCGTCGGTGAAGGAGCTGATCCACCGGGCCTCGCCGTGGCCGATGTCCTCGCCGGTGAGCCGCTTCCAGGCGCCGGCCACCTCGGCGAAGGTGGGCGGGCCCGTGCGTTCGCGGGGGGCGGTGCCGCGTTCGCAGACGATGACCCGGTCGACGTCGTCGCGCAGTCTGGCGGCCATGACCATGCCGCCGTGGACGCGTTCGCCGATGAAGCGCGGGCGCACGTCGGCGCCCGCGATGTCGGCGAGGAACATCTCGCTGGTCGCGTCGTGGCCGGGGAAGTCGAAGCCGGCGGCCTGCCGGACGCTGCTGCGGCCGCCGTCGGCGCCGACGAGGTAGGAGCAGCGCAGCACGCGGTCGCCGGCGGGCGTGGAGACGGAGATCTCGACGAGGTCGTCGCCGGGGCGTACGTCGGTGACCTCGTGTCCGCGCAGGACCGTGGCGCCCAGCCCGGTGGCCCAGCGTGCCAGCACCCCTTCGGTCTCGCTCTGCTCGACGTTGCGTACGCCGAAGTGGCCGTCGGGCAGCACGCCGTAGTCCATGGGGATGCCGCCGAAGTGGCCCTTGGTGCTGATCTCGGGGTTCGTGAAGTGGTCCAGCAGTCCGCGCTGGTCGAACACTTCGGTGGCGCGGGCGGTGAAGCCGAGTCCGCGGGACTCGGTGACGGGCTCGGTCAGCCGCTCGACGACGATCACCTCGGCGCCGCCGAGGCGGAGCTCCCCGGCCAGCATGAGGCCGGTCGGCCCCGCCCCGGCCACGATCACCGGTGCGTCGACCTCCGGGGCGGTGGTGCGGTGGGCGGCGTCGCCGTTCACGCGGATGCCTTGCGCCGCAGGGGCTCCAGCGCCCGGCTCCAGGCCACGGTCCGGTCCAGTACGGCCTCGACCGACGCCCGGCTCGCCTCGGCGGGCCGGAAGGTGCTGTGGTCGGCGAAGTCGGTGGCGAAGGTCAGCGCCGCCTGGGCGCGCACCGTGGCGACCTGGAGTTCGGCCAGGATCAGGCGGAGGTGCTCGACGGCGCGGGTGGCGCCCAGCGGTCCGTAGCCGACGAAGCCGGCGGCCTTGTCGCCCCACTCCGCGTACAGGAAGTCGATGGCGTTCTTCAGGGCGCCGGGTATCGAGTGGTTGTACTCGGGCGTCACGAAGACGAACCCGTCGAGCCGTGCGATGCGCTCGGCCCAGGCGAGGGTGTGCGGCTGGGTGTAGACGCCGGCCATCGGCGGGACGGCTTCGTCGAGGTGCGGCAGTGCGTGGTCGGCGATGTCGACGAGCTCGTACTCGGCGTCGTCGCGGCGGCTCGCGATGTCGTGGACCCAGCGGGCGACCGCTTCGCCGTTGCGTCCCGGCCGGGTGCTGCCGAGGATGATGCCGATCCTGGTCATGCCTGCTCCCGGTCGGCGTAGTAGGTCCCCTGCATGCCGATGACGTTGTCCGTGATGACGGCGAACCTCTCGGCCATCAGCGGGCATTCGTGCAGTTCCTCGACGAGGTCGTTGTAGGCCGTGACGTCGTCGAAGTGGACGAGGAAGAAATTGCTGAGCCGGGCGCTGAACGCCGCGGCGCGGAACGGCTGGATCTGCAGGACCTGCGCGTGCTTCCCGATGACGGGGAACAGGTGCTTGGCCTCGAATTCCTCGCGCTCGGCGCGGGACTTGAGGAACCATTCGGGCTCGAATCGGACCCCGAGGAATGCTGTGTAGTGCACAGGAAGGTCTCCTTGTCGCTGCCGGCGCCCGGCCGGCCGTGGGACGGGGGGCGGCTCAGAAGTTGCCCAGGCCGCCGCAGACGTTGAGGGCCTGCGAGGTCACCGAGGCGGCCCTGTCGCCGACGAGGTAGCCGACCATGCCCGCCACCTCGTCCACGGTCGAGTAGCGACCGAGCGGGATCTTCGCCTCGAACCTCTGGAGGATGTCGTCCTCGGTCGTCTCCCAGGCCTTCGCGTAATTGCTGCGGACGCGCTCGGCCATCGGCGTCTCCACGTACCCCGGGCAGACCGCGTTCACGGTGATCCCGGTCTTCGCGAGTTCGTTGCCTAGGGACTTGGTGAATCCGACGACGCCGTGCTTCGACGCCGAATAGGGGGATGCCAGCACGACGCCCTGCTTTCCGGCGGTGGAGGCGATGTTGACGATCCGGCCCCAGCTCTTGTCCCGCATTCCGCCGACCGAGAGCACGTCGCGCGTCATGTAGAAGACGCTGTTGAGGTTCGTGTCGATGACGTTGAGCCATGTCTCGTCGGTGAGGTCCGCGGTGACGCCGCCGCCTCCGCATCCCGCGTTGTTGACGAGGACGTCGATGCTGCCGTAGCGCTCGACCGCCGCGGTCACCGTGGCCCGTACCTGCTCGGCCGAGCGGACGTCGCAGTCGGTGCCGTCGGCGTCGTAGCCCTTGGCCCTCAACTGCTCGACGGTCAGCTTCACATCGGCCGCGCTGCGGGCGCACAGGAAGACCCGGTGGCCGAGCTCCCCGAGCTGGTGCGCGATCGCCAGGCCGATGCCGCTGGTCGCTCCGGTGACGAGCGCGGTCCTTCCGGCTCCGTTCGTCATGTTCCCTCCTCGACTGCAAACGAAGAGCGGCCCGGGATCACCCGGGCCGCTCTGGGAGTCATGTGGTGCGGAAAGATGCTGGTGCGGATTCGGAAAGGTGCCTCGGTCACGTGTCGCGACGGCGACGAGAGGTGTCAGGACCGGCGGCGAGGCGCCGGTGGGCACAAACTTTCCAATGTGATGCCCATGTTCTTCACTCCAGGTCGGGTTGTCAAGAGGGGCCGAACGGGTGTCGTCACCCGCTTCCCGCGCAGGCCTGGCCGACCCACTCCCCCAGCGCCTGCGGATGGGGGGCCACGACCTCGGCGAGTTTGGTGCCGTTGAGGAACGCCATGAAGACGGGGACGGGTCCGACACCCGCCTTCTGGGCGATCTCGAACGCCTCGTCGATGTCCACCGAACGGAAGTCGACGGTTCCGGCGAATTCGGGAAGCTCGGAGAGCCGTACGAAGACAGGGCCGATCACCCGGCAGCGAGGGGCCCATGTCGCACAGAAGCCCACCACCACGGGCTTGTCCTGGCTGATGGCCACCTCGAACTCGGCCAAGCTCGTCAGCGGTGTGACGGCCATGCGCTCCGCCCCTCGACGCGTCGTTCCCATGAACCCTACGGCGCCCCACGAAGCGGGGCGCCTCACGCAGATCACCGTTCCACGACTCCGGCCATCGCGCACGCCGACAGCCGCGTGGACGAGTGACTGGTTTCCTCCTCCTCGCTTTGCCCCACCGTGACCCAGGACCAGCAATTCGACTACTTCCAAGTAGGCATGATGTCGATCACGACAGGGACTGCGACTGACAGGGCGGTCCACCCGTGGAAAGCAGATACACGTGATCAGTCAAGTACAGCACCCCCTGACGGCCTACCAGCGGGACATCTGGGCCGCGGGTTCCCAGGCCCCCCACTCGCCGCAGTTCAACTGCGTCCTCCACGAGCGTCTGCTGGGCAGCGTCGACCTCGACGCGCTCACCGCCTGTATCGAACATGCGTTAGGCCGCCATGAAACGTTCCGGCTGCGGTTAGACGAGCGAGCGGGGACGCCGTTCCAGTGGGCTGATCCGGAAGGTGTCGGGGTCGACAGGGTCGATTTGGCCAAGGAGCCCGAGCCGGAGGCGGCGTGCGCCGAGTGGATGCGGCGTTCCCTGGAGACGCCTCTGCCGCTGGTCGACAGCCCCCTCGTCGAAGCCACATTGCTGCTCGAGGGTCCGGGCGTCACCCATGTGCACATCAAGGCACACCACATCGTCGCCGACGCCTGGACCTTCCACAAGCTGAGCACCGAGATCCTCGACGACTACGCGCGGACCGTGGCCGCCAGGATGAGCGACGTCCGCCCGCCGACCTCCTATCTCGCCTTCGTGGAGGAGGAGGCCGCCTACCGTTCCGGCGCGGACGCCGACCGCGATCGCGTCTTCCACCGGGAGACCCTGGCGGGAGTGGCCCCTGCCCTCTTCACCCGCGCGGCGGCCGGAGGCGGGCGCGGCCGCCACTCGTTCACGATCGAGAGCGCCCTCGTCGACCGGGTCCGTGCCGCCGGCCTCTCGCCGTTCGCGTACATCGCCGCCATGGTCGGTACGTACCTGACACGCCTGCACCGCAGCGAGGAGGTCGTGCTGGGCGTCCCCTTCCTCAACCGGCCGGGCGGATGGCGGGACATCCTCGGCCAGTTCGCCAACGCCCTGCCGCTGCGCATACCGGCCGCCGGCGAGCGGTCGGTGCGGGAACTGGTCGCCGGAACCCAGGACGCGACCCGGGCGCTCCAGCGGCACCAGCGGCTCTCCCTCGGTGACGTCCTGCGCGGGCTTCCCTCCTCCGCCGAGGGCCCCCGTCAGCTGTTCGACGTGACGCTCTCCTACATCCACTGGCCCCAGCAGGACCGGCTCCCCGGCATCGAGCGGCGGACGGCCATGAGGGCCCCCTCGCACGAGCAGGACGCCCTGGGCATCGTGGTGTCCGCCTTCGACGACACCGCCGACCTCCACGTCGACCTGGACTACGCCTGCGACGTCTTCGACGACGACCTGCCCATCGCGTCGGTCGCCCGGCATCTCACCACGCTCCTGCGCAACGGTGTGGACATGCTGGACCGGCCCGCCCCGGCCGTGCCGATGCTGGCTGCCGCCGAGTACGAGGACCTCACCGTGGTGCGCGCCCAGGGCCCGGACGTCCCGTACGCGGACGAGGCCACACTGCACGGCCTGTTCGAGGCACAGGCCGCCCGCAGGCCCGGCCGGACGGCCGTGACCGGCGCCGACGGGGAGACCCTGACGTACGCCGAGCTGGACGAGCGGGCCAACCGGGTCGCCCGCGCCCTGCGCGCCGAGGGCGTCGGCCCGGGCGACCGGGTCGCGGTGATGATGGAGCGGGGGCCGAAGCTGCTGGTGGCGCTCCTGGGCACGCTGAAGTCCGGTGGCGCCTACGTGCCGGTGGACCGCGGCTACCCGGCCGAGCGCGTGCGGCTCCTGCTGGAGGACAGCCGCGCCAAGGTGGTGATCGTGGACGGCGACGGGCCGGTCGCGGATGCCGCCGAGGGGACGACGGTGCGGTGCGTCGAGGACCTGCTGCGCGCGGACGGCGCCCCGCTCGAACCGCTCGGCACCTCCCATGACCTGGCGTACGTCATCTACACCTCCGGCTCGACCGGCCGCCCCAAGGGGGTGATGGTGGAACACCACAGTGTGGTCAACCGCCTCGCGTGGATGCAGAGCCGCTATCCGCTCGGGGCGAACGACGTCCTGTTGCAGAAGACACCGGTCTCCTTCGACGTGTCGGTGTGGGAGCTGTTCTGGTGGGCGATCGAGGGCGCGAGTGTGGCGCTGCTGCCGCCCGGCGGGCAGCAGGACCCGCGGGAGATCCTGCGGACCGTCCGCGAGCAGCGGGTCAGCGCCGCGCACTTCGTCCCCTCGATGCTGGGGCCGTTCCTCGACCTGCTCCAGGAGACACCGCAGGCCGTCGAGGGACTCGGCTCCCTGCGGTACGTCTTCTGCAGCGGTGAGGCCTTACCCTCCGCTCGCGTCGAGCAGTTCAACCGCGTTTTCGGCGCGCACTCCCCCGTACGGCTGGTGAATCTCTACGGTCCGACCGAGGCCACCGTCGACGTCTCGTACCACGACTGCCCGCGCGAAGGGCACATCGCCCGGGTGCCCATCGGCCGGCCGATCGACAACACCCGGCTGTACGTGCTGGGGCCCGACGACCATCCGCAGCCGGTCGGCGTCGCCGGCGAGCTGTGCATCGGGGGCGTCGGTGTCGCCCGGGGGTATCTGGACCGGCCGGAGCTGACCGCCGAGAAGTTCCTGCGGGACCCGTTCGTGCCGGGTGGCCGGATGTACCGTACCGGCGACCTCGCCCGCTGGCTGGCGGACGGCACCCTGGAATACCTCGGGCGCATCGACGGCCAGGTGAAGATCCGCGGCAATCGCGTGGAGCTCGGCGAGGTGGCGGCCGCTCTGCGCACGGTGCCGGGCGTCCGCGACGCCCTCGTCGTGGACCGCGCCACCGATGCCCGCGGCACCCACCTCGTCGGCTATTACGTGGCCGACGCCGACATCGACCCGGAGTCGCTGCGGGAGCGGCTCGCGCGGACGCTGCCGGTGTTCATGGTTCCGGCCTATTTCGTCCGCATCGACGGCATTCCGCTGACGCCGAACGGCAAGGCCGACCGCCGCGCGCTGCCCGTACCCGGGGAGCCCGCGCAGCCGGCCGCCGGCGGACGGGCGCGGAACCGTACCGAGGCCGTCCTGGCCGAGATCTGGGCCCAGGTGCTGGGCGTGGCGAGCGTCGGCGTCCACGACGACTACTTCGCGCTCGGCGGGGACTCCATCCTGATGCTCAAGGTGCGGGCCGAGGCCGAGGAGCGGGGCCTGCGCTTCTCGCTCACCCACCTGATCCGCCATCCGACGGTGGCCGGTCTCGCCGCCCGCGCCGACAGCGCCCCGGCGGCCGGCGGCGGGGACGTCCCGGCGCCGTTCGGTCTCATATCCACGGTGGACCGGGCCCGGCTGGAAGGCGCCGAGGACGCCTGGCCGCTCACCCGGCTGCAGCTCGGTCTGCTCTACCACAGCCGTCGGCACGAGACGTCCGCCATGTACAAGGACGTCTTCCTGTACCGCCTCGAGATGCCATGGGACGAGGAGCGGTTCCGCCGGTCGTTCGCCCGGATGGTGGCGCGGCATCCGGCGCTGCGCTCCGGCTTCGACCTGGCGGGCTTCTCCGAGCCGCTGCAGATCGTCCACCCCCGGGTGGACGGTGGCCTGGACGTCGTCGACCTGCGCTCCCTCGACGGCGCCGCGGCCGACGCCGAGGTCCACGCGCACATCGAGGAACGGCGCCACCACGCCTACGCCTTCGACCGGGCGCCGCTGTACCTCGCCCGGGTCCACGTCCGGCCCACGACCGTCGATCTGGTCCTCAGCTTCCATCACGCGCTCCTCGACGGCGGCAGCGTGGCCAACCTCCTCCAGGAACTCCTCCAGGACTACGCGCACGACCTCGGGCTGGGCATCGGCCCCGTCGACGCCACGGCGCTGCCGTCGGCGGCGGCGCATGTGCGGGAGGAGCGGATCTCCCTGGGGTCCGAGGAGACGCGGCGCTACTGGAAGGAGAAGCTGGCCGGCTGCGAACCCTTGCAGATCGAGACGTTCCGGCCGCACCGGCCGCCGCACGCCCGCCGGGGGCCGGCCGCCCACCGCGTCGACCTGCCCGCCGATCTGCAGGCACAGCTGCGGGCCTTCGCCGCCGAGCACAGCGTGCCCGTGAAGTCCGCGCTCCTGGCGGCGCACTGCCTGACGCTGTCCGTGTTCGCCGGCACTGACGACGTGACCACCGGGCTGGTCACCCACGGGCGGCCCGAGCTCGCCCACGCGGAGCGCGTCGCCGGACTCTTCCTCAATACCGTGCCCCTGCGTCTGGGCACCGGGCGCATCAGCTGGCTGGACGTGGTGCGCGAGGCCTTCCGGCAGGAGCAGGACGGGCACGCCCACCGCCGGTATCCGCTGAGCGCCGTCCAGGAGGACCACGGCGGCCCCGTCCTGGACACCGCCTTCAACTACGTGCACTTCCACCAGCTCGCCGAGGTCCTGCGCCTGCCCGGCGTGCGCCTGCTGGACTTCCATACCTGGGAGGAGACCAACTTCCGGCTCCTGGTGAACGCGGTCACCGACCCCGACGGCGGGCGCGTGTGGCTGCGGATCGACGGTGACGGCGAGACGTTCTGCGCCGAGCGGACCGAGCTCTACGCGCGCGGATTCCTTCGGATCCTGCGGAAGATGGTGCAGGAGCCGCACGAGGAGCCCCACTTCGCCTTCCTCGCCGACCCCCCGGTCCTCGCGGAGCCCGTGGCGCGCCCCACCGTCGTCGAACTCTTCGCCGAGCAGGCCGCCCGCACCCCGGGGGCGACCGCCCTGGCGATGCGGGAGGAGCGGTGGAGCTACGCGCGGCTGGCCGAGGCCGCCGACCGGGTGGCCGGGCGGCTGCGCGCGCTCGGCGCCCCGCCGCAGGCCCGGATCGGCATCGCGATGGACCGCTCGCCCGAGATGATCGCCGTGCTGCTGGGCGTGGTGCGGGCCGGGTGCGCGGTGGTACCGCTGGACGTCGGCTACCCCGCCCGGCGGCTGGCCGCGATGCTGGAGCAGGCCCGGCCCTTCCGGGTCGTCGCCCACGCCCCGTACGCCCACCTCGCCGGCGACCCGTCGCTCGTACTGCCCGCCGAATCCCTGACCCGGGCGCCGGCGGAACCCGCCGCGGCCGCGCCGCGGATCGACGCCGACAGTGCCGCCTACGTCCTGTTCACCTCCGGCTCCACCGGCCGGCCCAAGGGCGTGACGATGCCGCACCGCTCCCTGGCCGGCCTCGTGGCCTGGCAGAACGGGACCGCGAGCGGCGCCGTGGGCGGGACGACCCTGCAGTACGCGCCGCTGAGCTTCGACGTGTCCTTCCAGGAGATCTTCTCCACCCTGTGCTCCGGCGGCACGCTGCACCTGGTGGGCGACACCGAGCGGCGCGACATGTCCCGCCTGCTGCGGCTGATCGACCACGAGGGCGTCGAGCGGGTCTTCCTCCCCTACGTCGCGCTCCAGCAACTGGCCGAGACCGCGGCCGCGCTGGACATCGTCCCCCGCGCCCTGCGCGTACTGATCTCCTCCGGCGAACAGCTACGCGTCACCGAGGAGATCCGAGGGCTGTGCGCCGCGCTGCCGGGCGCCGTCCTGGAGAACCAGTACGGGCCGACCGAGACGCATGTCGCCACCGCCTTCACCATGACCGGGGACCCGGCCGCGTTCCCGGCGCTCCCGCCGGTCGGCCGGCCCGTCGACGGGGCCGAGGCGCAGGTGCTGGACGCCCGGATGCGCCCGGTGCCCGCCGGGGCGCGCGGGGTGATCCACCTCGGTGGCGCCTGCCTGGCCGACGGCTACGAGGGCCGCCCCGACCTGACCAAGGAGCGCTTCGTCCCCCATCCCTTCGGCGGCGAGGAGCGGCGGCTCTACGACACCGGCGACCTCGGCCTGGTGCTGCCCGACGGGACGATCGCCTACGCCGGCCGGGCGGACTCCCAGGTCAAGGTGCGCGGGTTCCGCGTCGAGCCCGCGGAGGTGGAGCTGGCCCTCACCGACCTCACCGGACGGTACCCGGGCCTGCTCGACGCCGCGGTCGTGGCCCGGCGTCGCGACGACGGCGACTGCTTCCTCGCGGCGTTCCTCGTGGGCGAGGGCACGGCCGCGGACCTGGCCGGCATCCGCGAGCACCTGCGCGCGACGCTGCCCGACCACATGGTCCCCGCGCACCTGCAATGGGTGGCGTCCCTGCCCCTGACCCCCAGCGGCAAGCGCGACGACGCCGCACTGCGCCGAACCCCGCTCACCACCACCCCCGGTGCCACCGGCACCGACGCCGAGCCGCGCGACGCCTACGAGCGCGCGCTCGCCGAGATGCTCGCGGACCTGCTGCGGCTGCCCGCCGTCGGCATCCGCGACAGCCTCTTCGACCTGGGCGGCACCTCGCTCACGGCCATGCGGCTGGTGGTCCAGATCGAGCAGCGCTACGGCGTGCACATCCCGCTGTCCGGGTTCGTCGCCGCACCGACCGTGGCCGCTCTCGCGGCGCGGCTGCGCGCGGGCGACGCGGTCGCCGCGTACGACCCGGTGGTCCCGATCCGCCCGGAGGGCACCCGGCCGCCGCTGTTCATGGTCCACCCCATGGGCGGCAACGTGCTCTGCTACGTCCCCTTCTCCCGGCACCTCCCGGACGACCAGCCGCTGTACGCCCTCCAGGCCGCCGGCGCGGACCCGGGCACCACACCGCTGCGCACCGTCGAGGAGATCGCGGCCGGCTACGTCGCCGCGCTGCGCGGGGTGCAGCCGCAGGGCCCGTACGCCGTCGGCGGGTGGTCCTTCGGCGGCTTCGTCGCCTTCGAGATCGCCCGGCAGCTGCGGGCCGCGGGCGAGGAGGTGTCCCGCCTGGTGCTGCTGGACACCACCGCGCTGGACCAGGGGGCGCGCGTCCGGCACGACGACGACGCTCTGCTGCGGTGGTTCTTCTGGGAGCTGCTCCTGCTGGAGCGCGGCGGTGACTCCCCGATGGAGACCATTCCGGACGAACTGACCTCCCTCGAGGAGAAGTTCGACTTCATCGCCCGGCTCGCGAGCGACGCGGGCGTCCTGCCCGCGGGCAGTTCGGGAGCCGTCATACGCCGGCTCTTCGGCGTCTACCGGGCCAACTGGCAGGCGACGCTGGAGTACCGGCCGGGCGTCCAGGAGCAGGACCTGACCCTGATCCGCGCCATGGAGCCGCTTCCGGACGTCCTGACCGCCATGCACGGCGCCGCCGGAAGCCGCCACCAGGACCGGGCCAACGGCTGGCGCGAGATGACCAGCGGCCGGCTCCGCGTCGTCGACGTGCCCGGCGACCATCTCACGATCATGGAGGAACCGTACGTGGAACACGTTGCCAGGACCGTCGTGGAGCTGCTCGGGAGCGGCCCGGCCGCCTCCGTAGAGGGGAAGTGACGCCATGACGGGACGACAGCCTGCCAAGGCCCTCGTCATCGGCGCCGGCATCGGCGGCCTGGCCTGTGCCGTGGCCCTTCGACGGGTCGGAGTCGACGTCGAGGTGTACGAGCGCGCCACCGAGCTCCGCGCGGCGGGATCCGGTCTCTCGGTGATGAGCAACGCCGTCAACGCGCTGGCCACGCTCGGCATCGACCTCGGCCTGGACAAGCGCGGCCAGGTCGCGGAGTCCTTCCTGGTCCTGGACCAACTGGGCGGCGGGATACGGGACCTGCCGTTCAAGGAGATCTGCGACAAGGTGGGCGCGCCCAGCGTCTGCCTGAGCCGCTCGGACCTCCAGGAGGCCCTGCTCGACGCGGCCGGCGGCGTCCCCCTCCACCTGGGCGCGACCGCCACCGGCGTCGAGGCCGACGGCGACGGCGTCACCGTCCGCTTCGCGGACGGGCGTTCGGCCCGCGGCGACCTCCTCATCGGCGCCGACGGCTTCCACTCGGCCGTACGCGCCCACCTCGTCGGCCCCGAGGCGTCCGAGGACAGCGGCTACGTCTGCTGGCTCGGCATCGTCCCCTTCGACCATCCGGTGCTCACCCCGGGGGCCGTGCGCCATTACTGGGGCAGCGGGCAGCGCTTCGGCCTCATCGACATCGGCCACGGCCGCTATTACTGGTGGGGCACCAAGAACATGCCCGCCGCCCGCTCGCACGCGTGGGACGGCACCAAGGACGAGATCACCGAGGCGTATGCGGGGTGGGCCGACGAGGTGCGGGCGGTGATCGAGGCCACCCCGCCGGAGGACATCCTCGCCGTGCCCTCCCGGGACCGCGCCTTCCTGGAGCGGTGGGGTGACGGGCCCGTCACCCTCCTCGGCGACGCCGCCCACCCCATGCTGACCACGCTCGGGCAGGGTTCGGCCATGGCCATCGAGGACGCCGTCGTCCTGGCGCACACGCTCGCCGAGCCGGGGGCGTGCGAGGACCTGCCGCTGGCCCTGCGCACGTACGAGGACCGCCGCCGCGACCGCACCCGGGCCATGGTCGCCGCCTCCCGGTCGATGAGCGACCTCGAACAGGCCGACACCCCCGGCCTGCGGAAGGTCCGGGACGACTACTTCCGGCTGACGCCCAGGGAGGAGCTCGCCCGGCAGAACGAGGAGGCCCTCACCTTCCCCGCAGTCCCGGACCCCGAGCCGCGCGTGCGGCGCCCGCTCAGCCCGCTGGAGCGCTGGTACTGGACGGCCGACCGGGCATCGTCGCTCAGCGGCGTCTTCCGGGCCCGGCTCCACGGCCCCCTGCCGGTGCCGCTGCTGCGCGGCGCCCTGGACGCCCTCCAGGCCCGGCACCCCCTGCTGCGCGTCGCCGTCACCGGCGCCGCGGACGGGACGGCGGGGGTGGAGCCCGCGTTCCGGCCGGTGGGTGGGCGGCCGATCCCGCTGCGCCAGGTCACGGTCTCGCCGACGGACCCCGCGGCCGACACCCGGTGGGAGCGAGAGGTCGACGAGCACGAGCTCGTCGAGCGCATCGACTGGCGCGAGGGGCCGCTGGTGCGCGCCGTCGTGATCACGCGGGAGGCGGGCCCCGGGCACCCGGAGGACGTCCACGACCTGCTGCTCACGGCCTCGCACTGCATCGCCGACGGCATGACGGGCCTGTCCATGATGAGGCAGTGGATCGAGCTCGCCGCCCGGCTGGGCGACGGCGAGGCGCTGCCCCGCACCTCGCTGCGGGCGCTGCCCGCCACGGAGGACCTGCTCCCCCGCCGCCACCGGGGCGCGGAGGGCGCGGCCGCTCTCACGGCCCTGATGGAGCGCGACCAGGAGGAGACCGAGCGGCTGAGGCCGCGGCGGGTGGTCCCCAGCGACCCGGTGCCCTTCGGGGAGCGGCGCACCCGGATGGTGCACCGGTCCCTCACGGCCGAGCAGCTGGAGCTGCTGGTACGGGCCTGCAGGCGGCACGGCACCACGGTGCACGGAGCCCTCGCCGCCGCCATGGTGACCGCCGTCGCCCGGGAGGCGGGGACCTCGGAGCCCGCCTACTTCTCGATCGGTTCCCCGGTCGACTTCCGCGGTGAACTGGACCCCGCCGTCTCCTACGACGAGGCCGGTTCCTACGCGGCCACCCTCCCGTCCCGCGTGCTCTACCGGCCCGGCACGCCGCTGTGGCCCATGGCCGGGGCCATCGGCCGGGACCTGGTGGCGCGCCGCGAGCGCGAGGAACATCTGTCCGTGATCAACCTGCTGGGAAGGGCGGGGCCGAAGTCCTCGGCCGACTACGAGCCCTTCATGCGGTACATGGACGAGCAAGGGCCGCTCAACCTGTGCCTGTCCAACCTCGGCCGCTACGACTTCCCCGCCCGGATAGGCCCTTGGCGCGTCTCCGACACCCAGCTGGTCGCGGCCGTCTCGGTGACGGGCGCCGTCGTGGCGACCGCCAACACCAGCCACGGCCGGCTCGCGTGGAACTTCAGCTATGTCGACGGCATCGTGCCCGCCGATCGCGCACGGCGCATCGCCGACGAGTCCGTACGCACGGTGCTGTCCGCCATCCACTGCACAGAAGGAGAGAACCGTTGATCCGACAGCCGAAGCCCATCCCTCCGGCCGGACGCGCCGTAGTCCTCACCGGTGCCTCGTCCGGGCTCGGCAGGGAGTGCGCGCTCCATCTGGAACGGCGTGGCTTCCGCGTCTTCGCCGGTGTCCGCAGGGCGGAGGACGGCGAGAAGCTCCGCGCCGACGCCTCCTCCACCCGCCTGCGCCCGGTGCTCCTGGACGTGACCGACGAGGAGTCCATCCGGACGGCGACGGCCGAGGTCGTCGACGCGGCCGGCGAGCAGGGCGTGTGGGGGTTGGTGAACAACGCCGGTACCTGCGTGTCGGCACCGCTGGAGTGCGTCACGCCCGAGCGGCTGCGCGCGCAGCTGGACGTCAACGTCGTCGGAGCGGTCGCCGTCACCCAGGCCTTCCTCCCCCACCTGCGCCGCACCGGCGGGCGCGTCGTCAACGTCTCCTCGGGCCTGGGCGCTCTCGCGGCTCCCTACCTCGGCGCGTACGCGACGGGCCAGTTCGCCAAGGAGGGCATGAGCGACGCCTTCCGCCGCGAACTGCGCCCCTTCGGCGTCTCGGTCAGTGTCGTACGGCCGGGCGCGATAGCGACCCCGATCTGGGACAAGGTACGGGAGGCCGGCGAGGAGCTCCTCAACCGTGCCCCTGCCGACGTCGCCGGCCTGTACCGCGCGTCGTTCGAGCGTTTCCTGCAGATGAACGAGGAGCGGGCGCAGTCGAGCGGGACACGGCCCGAGGACTTCGCGCGTACGGTCTTCCGCGTCCTGACCACCTCCCGGACCAGGCCCCGCTACCACGTCGGCGCCGACGCGAGGACGGCCATGGCGCTGTCCCGGCTGCTGCCGGACGCCGCGCTGGACCGCATCTTCGCCAAGGTCACCGCGTAACGGTGACCAGGCAGGTGGCTCTCTGAGCCGAGCTCAGCCCGCGAGCAGGGCACGCGCCCACAGTTCTTCGCGCTGCTCGATGTATTCGGCATCGCTTCGCCAGATGTCGCCGTGACCTTCGGCCCAGAGGGTGGCCCAGGGCTGATCGCCCTGGGCTGCCCGGTCGCGCAGGAAGTCATGCATGGAGCGCGTCCGACGCCCCAGCAGGGGCACCAACTGACGCCGCTCGGCCTCGTCGAGCCCGTAGGCCTCGGCGAAGACCCGCAGCCGGTCCGCCGCATCGGTGCGCTGCCAGTCGGGATCCGCGGACAGCGGGATGAAGCCGTGCACCGCGTAGGCGACATCCCAGAGCCGGGAGCCGGGCGCGGCCGTGTCCCAGTCGATGAAGGCCCACGCGTCCTCGCCGCCGGCCACGAGGTTCCACGGCGCGAGGTCCTGGTGGGCGATGATGTCGGCGCCCTCGGCGGGGATGAGCCGCTCGGCCGGCGAGGGCCCCGGCCGGTAGCGGAAAGACCGGCCGGGGCCCTGGCATGCCCGCTCGGGGCGGGAGCGTGCTGTGACCTGCCCGGTCAGTCCGCCGTCTTCGGAGCCGTACGCGCGAAGTGACGGGCGGTCGGCACCAGCGCCGCTGCGGCCGGTACGAGGAAGCAGGCGGCGGCGCACACGGCGAGGACGGGCGTGACCCCGAACGCGTCGATGGCCGGGGCGATCAGGGCCAGGCCGATGGGCGCCAGGCCGTAGGAGACGAGGAAGTCCAGCGAGGAGACGCGGGCCAGCTTCTCCGGGGCGACCTCGCGCTGGGTGGCGGTGAACCAGGGCACGTTGAACAGCTCGATGCCGATCCCGGCGACGGCGTACGCGGCCACGACCACGACCGGGTGCACGGGCAGCATCAGGCTCAGCGGCGCGACGCCGTACGCGGCCAGCCCGGCGAAGGCGGCCCAGCCCTGGGAACGCGGCCGCCAGCGGGCGATGACCAGGGCCCCGCCGAGCGCGCCCACGGTGTACGCGGTCATGGCCGCGGCCAGCACCCACTGGGTGTCGTAGCGGTCCCGGCTGATCAGGGGCAGGGCGACGCTGGTGGCGGAGTAGCCGAGGGCGATGACGGCGACGAGAGCGGCCAGTCCGGCGAGGAACCAGGGGTGGCGGCGCGCCTCGCGTATCCCCTCGAGGAACTCGGCGCGGAAGCCGGCGCGCGGGGCGGGCTCGGCGGCGAGGTTCACCGCATCGCCCCCCTTGCCCGGGACGAGCGCGGCGACCAGCCAGAGCAGGCCGATGCCGAGCAGGAGCGTCGAGACGTCGAGGAAGGCCGCGAGCAGCGCGGTCAGGGCGGGTCCGGTGAGCGTGGCGCTCCGTACCGCCATGGTCATGGCGGCGTTGGCCTGCTGACGGCGCTCGGGGGCGACGGTCTCGGCGGTGAGCGCCTGGAACGCCGGGCGGCAGGCGCCCTGGCCGGCGCCCGCGAGGGCGGCGGCGGCCGTCATCAGCACGAGCGAGCGGCCGAGACCGGCGGCGAGGAGGGGCGCGGCGACCGCGGCCGCGAGGGCCGACCAGAGGACGACCGCGCGGCGGGAGTGCCGGTCGGCCAGCACGCCGCCGACGGCGACGGCGACGAGGAAGCCGGCGGTGCGTGCGGCGAGGACCAGGCCGAGGCCGGCGGCGCCGAGGTCGCGGTGGAGGACGGCGAGTCCGAGGACGAAGGGCAGGGCCCAGGTCGCGAGGCCGGAGGCGGTGGTGCCCGCCCACAGGCGCAGGAACGCGGTGTCGCGGAGGACCGAACGCGGGGGCGGGGCATCGGTCTTGGCCGCTGTCGGCGCGGGTGTGGTCGGCACGGTGTGGCTGCTCCTCGGGGGTGGGGGTGGCGGCTCGGCGAACCGCACCCGGATTCGTTAATGAAAATGAATACCATTACAGTACCCTTCGAACGCGGCACTCCTGCCCGGTGCACGACAACACCCACGCCTTCCGCTCGCCTCCCCTCCCTCCCCTCCCAGACCGGAGAACCCATGCGCCACCCAGCCCGCCTCGGCATCGCCCTGACCATCGCCCTCGCCACCGCGGGCTGCTCCACGGCAGCCGGCGACGGCTCCAGGACGGACGCCGAGCCCGGCGCCCGGGCCGCCGCCCCGGCGGCCTCCGTCACCAGCTGCGGCCGCCAGGTGTCCGTCGCGGGGCCCCCGAAGCGGGCCGTCACCCTGGACCAGACCTCGACCGAGACCCTGCTCGAACTCGGGCTCCAGGACCGGATGGCGGGAACGGCCAACCTCAAGACGAAGATGCCCGCGCAGTACGGGGCCGCGTACGCCAAGGTCCCGGTCATCGCCCCGAAGATCGCCACCGGTGAGCAGCTGCGCGCCGCCACCCCCGACTTCGTCGTCGCCGGCTCCACGGACCTCTACACCAAGGACCGCGCCGGCACCCGCGAGGAGCTGGCCTCCCTCAAGGTCCCCACCTTCGTCAGCGCCGTCGACTGCCCGCAGCAGAACCCGGCCGGCAAGACCCCCTTCGAGCTGCTCTTCTCCGACTACGAGAACCTGGGCAAGGTCTTCGGCACCGAGGAGCGGGCCCGCAAGCTCGCCGCCGACCAGCGCGCGGCGGTCGCCAGGGCCGGGGAGAACGCCTCCAAGGTTCCCCGGGGCGACGACCGGCCCACCGTGGTCTACCTCTACTCCGTCTTCAACGGCATGCCGTACGTGGCGGGCAAGAGCGGCCTGCCCAGCGAGATGAGCCGGATCGTCGGCGCGAAGAACGCCTTCGACGACGTGAACGAGGACTGGCCGGAGGTCTCCTGGGAGGAAGTCGCCAAGCGCGACCCCGACTTCATCGTGATCGGCGACCTGTCCGAGCGCGGACGGCCGGGCGACAGCGCGGCCGAGAAGCGCGCCGCGATGACCGGGCACCCGGTGGTCTCCCAGCTCGCGGCGGTCCGTGACAACAAGATCCTCGAGGTGCCGGGCATCGAGCTGGACCCGTCCGTGCGCTCGGTGCACGCCCTGGGACTGCTGGCCAAGGGGATGAAGGACCTCGGGTATGTCCGCTGACCCTGTGGCCCGGGCGGGGTCGGTGGATGTCCTGCTTCCGACGGCCCGCGGGCGGGTGGTGACGGAGGGCTCCGTCACCACCCCGCGGTCCGGCAGGTCCACTGCGACCCGGGCGGTCCTCTTCCTCCTCGCCGCACTCGCCCTGGCGGGCTCGGTCACGGCGGCCGTGCGCATCGGCACCGCCGACGTGGGCTGGACCGACCTCGCCCGCGTCCTCGGCACCCATCTCGGCCTGGACGTGGAGCCGTTGCCCCCATTGATGGACTCCCTCATCTGGGACCTGCGGCTGCCGCGCGTGCTGATGGCCGCGCTCGTCGGCGCCTCGCTCGCCGTGTGCGGCACGGTGCTCCAGGCGGTCACCCGCAACGCGCTCGCCGACCCCTACCTGCTCGGCGTCTCCTCGGGCGCGTCCACGGGAGCCGTCGCCGTGATCGTCCTCGGCGTGGGCGCGAGCGCGCTCGGGATCACCGGCGGCGCGCTCGCCGGCGCGCTGCTCTCCTTCGGGCTACTGCTGTCGCTGCTGCGGCGCACCGGCCTGGACTCGGTCCGCATCGTCCTCACCGGCGTGGTCGTCGGCCAGCTCTTCACCGCCCTGACCTCGCTCGTCCTGATGGCCTCGGCGGACGCGGACACCACGCGGGCCGTCACCCACTGGCTGCTGGGCTCGATGGCGCCGGCGCGCTGGAACACCGTCGTGGTCTGCGCGATCGTCACCCCGCTGGGGCTGCTGGGCGCGTGGCTCTGCTCGAACGCCCTCGACGGGCTCGCGTTCGGCACCGACACCGCCGCGTCCCTCGGGATCGGCGTGCGACGCACGCGGATGCTGCTGCTCGTGGTCACGGCCACGCTGACCGCGGTGGCGGTGGCCACCGTCGGCGCCATCGGTTTCGTCGGGCTGATCGTCCCCCACGGTGTGCGGTTCCTCGTCGGGCCGCTGCACCGGATGCTGCTGCCGTACGCGGCGCTCGCGGGCGCGGTGTTCCTGGTGTGGACGGACGCGCTGGCGCGGATCGCCTTCGCACCCCGCGAGGTCCCCGTGGGCGTGATCACCGCACTGCTCGGCGTGCCGCTCTTCCTCCTCGTCCTGCGCAAGAGAGGTGAACTGTGAGGATCACCGTCGAAGAGCTGAGCTGGTCGGTGGCGGGCACCCCGGTCGTACGCGAGGTCAGCGCGGACATCGCCCCCGGCGAGACGGTCGGGCTGCTCGGCCCCAACGGCTCGGGCAAGTCCTCGCTGCTGCGCTGCCTGGCCGGCCTGCGGGCCCCCGACGCGGGCACGGTCCGCTACGACGGCGAGTGCGTACGGGACTGGAGTGCGCGCCGGATCGCCCGCCATGTCGCCTTCGTCGAACAGGACTCGGGCGCGGACAGCGATCTGCGGGTCGCCGACGTCGTGGGCCTGGGGCGGACCCCGTTCCGGGACCGCTGGCGCGGACCGGACGCCACCGACCGGGCGGTGGTCGCCGCCGCGCTGGAGCGCGTCGGGCTCACCGCGCTCGCCGACCGCTCCTGGAAGGCCCTGTCGGGCGGCGAGCGGCAGCGGGCCCACATCGCCCGCGCGCTGGCCCAGCAGCCGTACGGGCTCCTGCTCGACGAGCCCACCAACCACCTCGACGTCAAACACCAGCTGGAACTGATGCAGTTGCTGACCGGTACCGAGCAGACGGTCCTGGTCGCGCTGCACGACCTGTCGCTCGCCGCCCGGTACTGCGACCGGCTGCTGCTCCTGCACCACGGCCGCCTGATCGCCTCCGGCACCCCCGCCGCGGTCCTGACCGCCGAGCGGCTCGCCGAGGTCTTCGAGGTGGACGCCGAACTCACCACCGACGCCCTGGGGCGCCCGGTGGTCACGTACCGCGGACCGCGCCACCCCTCCCTGTGAATCCCTATGAATAGGAATCCCATGACCCGGACCTCCCCCGCCCCTTCCCTCGCACCGACCGTCGACGCCCTCGTCGAGGCCGTCCTCGCGGGCGAACACGGCCCGCTCCCCTCCGAACTCGTCGCGACCAGCGTGTTCTGGATCCACCACGGCACCCGCCTGGCCGGCGGCGACACCACCTACCTCAACCAGTACGTCCTGGTCCGCCTCGGCGGCTCCTTCGGCGGCTGTGCCTTCGAGGCCGGCGAGATCGACCCCGCGATCTGCCGCGACTCCTCCGGCACCCCGCTCGACGTCCTGCTGCGCGAGGCCCCGCGTCCGCTGCGGATCGCCGCCCTCGACGCCTACCTCTCCGAGACCCGTCCCCACCGCGTGGCCGCCGAGGCGGGCGACGCCGAGCCCGTCACCCTGCCAGCCGGTACCCCGGAGGTCCGTGCGAAGGCCCGCGACGCGGCCATCGCCGGCCTGCTGGACATCGAGGAGGGCGCGAAGGTCGGCCTCATCGGCGTCGTCAACCCGTTGATCGCGGCGATACGCGAGCGCGGCGGCCGGCCGCTGCCCTGCGACCTCAACCTCAAGGCCACCCAGTGGGGCGACCCCGTCACCGACGACATGCACGAGGTGCTGGACCGCGCCGAGGCCGTCGTCGCCACCGGAATGACCCTCAGCAACGGCTCGTTCGACACCATCCTGGAGCGCTGCCGGTCCCGGGGCATCCCGCTGATCGTCTACGCGCAGACCGGCAGCGCCGTCGCCCGCGCCTTCCTCGGCTCGGGCGTCACCGCCCTGTCCGCGGAACCGTTCCCCTTCTCCCAGTTCAGCGCCGAGGAGACGGGTCTGTACCGCTACCGGACGGTGGGCGGCGCATGATTCCCGCCGCCCGCACGGCCGTGCCCGGTGCCGGTGCCGGTGGGGAGGTCACCGGCACCGGGTACGCCCCCTGCCACCACGGCGAGATCCTCCAGGGCGTCTTCCTCGACGACGAAGGGCGGCGCTGCGCGGGCCTGGTCACCCTGCCGATGGCCGGGCCGGGCAGCAGCGCCGAGTTCGTCCGCCGGCCCGGCACGGCGCCCGAGGCGCTCACCGTCGTACCCGCCGACCGTACGAAGGCCGCGCGGGCCGCGGCCCTCGCGGTGGCGGAGTGCGCGGAGCGGACCGGCCGGCCGCCCTGCGGCGGGGAGTTGCGGCTCACCGGTGACATACCGGTGGGCCTGGGCATGGGCAGCTCCACCAGCGACGTGATCGCCGCCGTGCGGGCGGTCGCGGACTCGTACGGGCTGCGGCCGGCCCCCGACACGGTCGCCCGGCTGGCCGTGCGCGCGGAGTCGGCCTGCGATCCGCTGATGCTGGACGGCCGCCCGGTGCTGTTCGCCCAGCGGGAGGGCCGGGTCCTGGAGGTCCTCGGCCCGGCCCTGCCGCCGCTGGTCGTGGTGGGCTGCGCCCTCGGCGGGGGCGCGCCCGTGGACACCCTGTCCCTGCCCGTACGCGAGCCCGGCGACAGTGACGTACGGGCCTGGGAGCGGATGCGCACGCGGCTGCGCCGGGCGGTGGCGACCGGCGACGTACGGCTGCTCGGCCAGGTCGCCACCGCCAGCGCGCGGCGCGGCCAACAAGTGCTCGGCCACCCGGAATTCGACGCCCTGACCGCAATCGCCCGCCGGGTCGGGGCGGCGGGTGTCCAGATCGCGCACAGCGGAGCGGTGGCGGGCGTGCTGTTCGACCCGGCCGCGCCGGGCCTGCGACACCGCGTCCGCAGCTGCCTGCGCGCCCTGGACGCCCACGGCATCCCCGCCACCCGGACCTTCACGACGTTCACCACCACCAAGGAGATCCTGGATGGACCAACACATCGCGGAGTCGATCGGCCGCCCGGACCTGATACGCCTCGACGACCGGCTCGTCTGCCTGCGCTTTGAGACGATGAAGGTGGTCTCCGCCCTCGCCGCGGTACGCCACCTGCTGGACACCGGGGCGGTGCGCCACGGGGACACCCTGCTGGACAGCTCCAGCGGCATCTACGCGTACGCCCTCGCCCTGGCCTGCCACCGGCACGGCATGCGCTGCCACATCGTCGGCTCGACGACGGTGGACCACACGCTGCGCACCCAGCTCGCCGTACTCGGGGCGACGCTGGAGCAGATGGAGCCGTGCAGCGATCTGAAGCTCGACCAGAAGCGGCGCGTCGAGCGGATCCACGAGATCCTCGCCGAACACCCCGAGTACCACTGGATGCGGCAGTACCACGACGACGTCCACTACCTCGGCTACCGCGCGATCGCCGACCGGATCCGCGAGGCGACCGGCACGGACGGGCTCACCGTCGTCGGCGGCGTCGGCTCGGGGGCCTCGACCGGAGCCCTGGCCCGCTACCTGCGTGCGGGTTCGGCGGGTTCGGCGGATGTCGAACTGGTCGGCGTCCAGCCGTACGGCAGCGTCACCTTCGGCGCGGAGCACGTCTCCGACCCCGAGATCATCATCGCCGGGATCGGCAGCTCCATCCCCTTCGGGAACGTCTCGCACGAGCTGTACGACACCCTGCACTGGATCTCCTTCGACGCGGCCCTGGCCGGCAGCGTCGACCTGCTGCGCCGACACGCGGTCTTCGCGGGCCTGTCGACCGGCGCCGGCTACCTCGCCGCCCGCCACGAACGCGACCGCTCCCCCGAACGAACGATCCTCTTCATCGCCGCCGACACCGGCCACCGCTACGTCGACACCGTCTACGCCCGCCACCGCGAGGCCGCCCGGATCGAGGACCTCGCGCCGCGAGAGGTGCCCGACCAGAGCCGGCTGGCCCTGCCGTGGTCCCGCATGCGCTGGAACCGCGCGCCGGCGGCGGCTGCGGTCCTGTCGTCCTGACTGCCGTCAGGACGACAGATCGGCGGGCGCGCTCGTACGAGAAGCGATGTCGGCGGGCATGGCCTCGGGTGCGGCGTCCGTGCGTCGCGGAGCGCCGCGGCGTCCGGCCAGTCGGCATCCGAGGCAGCCCGTGTGCCCGTGGCGCGCGGCGCGGTCCCGTACCTTCATCGCCCACTGGTCTGCAGGCCGCGGGCCGGGCGGCTTGCCCCAGCCTGCGAGATGCAGGGCCCAAGTGACCAGCAACGCCGATGCCATGACGCCGAGCCCCAGCCAGATCCCCGGGCGCCAGCCGCAAATGCCCGCGCCGGCGACCGCGGCCCCGGCCGTGGCGATGACGCAACCGGTCCATCCGGCGATGGTGTGGCCCTCGTCGTGCTGATGTCCGCTCATATACCTGCCCCCTCCTACCCGCCGCCCGGGCCACGGCATGCCGCGGCCCCGCTACGGCGCCAGACTTATGATGGCTTAGCAAGTGAGGAATTTATCTTACACACTAAGGGATTTTCAATGGAGGGCAAGAACCGCCCCGCCGCCACCGCCTCGGACGCGATCAGCGCCATGGACGGCCTCATCGCGACGAGCATCGTCGGACAGCAGGAGTTCGCAAGAAACTTGGGCCTGAGCGTGACGGACCTCATCTGCTTCGCGTACGTCCTGGAGGCCGGGGACTCCCCGGTCACCGCCGGCGACCTGGCCGGGCGCGCGCACGTCACGACGGGTGCGGTGACCGGAGTCCTCAACCGTCTGGAGCGCGGCGGCTTCGTCACCCGGCAGCCGGACCCCGCCGACCGCCGCCGCGTGCGCGTCGTCGCCGTCCCGGCCGCCGCCGAGCGGGTGCGAGCCGTCTACGGGCCGTACTACACGCTCCTCGCGGAGCTCTTCGCGGACTACACGCCGGACGAAGTCGCCGTGCTCGCCGACTGGTTCACGCGCGCCGGCGCGATGGCGCGCACGTACCTCGAGGAGTCGTGCGAGTAGCTGACGCCCCGATCGCGCAGGCGTCGGGGGGCTGCAGCACACCAGCGGCATTCCGTGGTGACGGACACACAATTTTCACCAAAAGGTAGTTATCCGTACAGCCCGTGATTCGGTTCTCCCACACGAAAAGGGCACGCAAGGACGGCACACCCTCATCTGAATTGGCGTCAACAACCCTTGCTGCACTAGACTTTACCCACAGCAGTGAGAAAGGAGAGGCGCCGTCCATGGGCACCAAATTCATTGAGGTCGACGAATCCCACAAGGGTCAGCCCAGCGTGGAAGAAGGCGTGAAGACGATCGAGGTCGGCGGTCAGACGATCACGACGACGATTTACGTCAAGCGGATCGACTTCGACGACCTCGCCCCCGAGGTCACCGACAATCTGACCACGGTCAAGTTCGCCGTAACGGTGGCCGAGGAAATGGAGGACCTGACCGGGGAGGTGGACGAGGACGGTTCCCCGGTGACGGAAATCAAGGAAATCCAGGTGCCCAAGTGGCTCGAGGTCGACCTGGGTCCCGAATCCCTGAAGCAGTACGAAGAAGTAATGGCGCCCTTCTTCGCCGCCGCCCGCGAGACCGAGGCACCGACCGTGCCCGCGCCCCGCAAGCGCCGCAAGAAGTGATCTCGTGCCCCTCTCCTGCCGCCAGGAGAGGGGCTTCGTTGCTCAAGGCTCAGGCATGCGCCGCCGTAATGACGTCGTGCGTCAACGTGTCCAGCCCCAGAGCCCCTTCCTCCGTAGCGGCCCTGAATTTCGTGACGCGAACGTAGAGCACCAACACCAGGCGCACGAAGAAGAAGGCGAAGAGGAATCTGGGCTGCGTGTCTTCCAGTTCGTCGCTGCTGGGCCGGACGGTGTCGATGAGGGCGCTGCTGGTGGTGACGAGCGCCTGCTTGGTACGGACATGGGAGCCGCTGGTCACGGCTGCCCGGAAGTCCTCGATGACGCCCGGGCGCGTTTCCTCGAGCCGATCCATCAGCTTGTTCTCCTCGGCGGTCGATCGAGGAGTGGCGGCGGGGAGACCGGGAAAGTGGCGAGCGAGCGCGGCCCCGACCGGACCATGCCCGAAGAAGACACCACGGAACACGGTCCGCGCATCGTAAGCGACGGTGTCGTGACGAGCGGACGAAAGCACCTTCTGCTCACTGGCGAACGTGGGCGACGCCGCATGCAGCCCCACTGCCACCATTGACATGGCCAGTCCCCACGCCACGCATCGCACTCTGAGTTTCATCGCGTCTCACAGATCCCTTCGCTCGTAAGCGGTTCAGTGGCGTCCCGACATCCGAATGACGTCGTGGACCAAGTCGTCGGCCCTGAGAACGCGATCCGCGTCTTGCGCTCGCCAAAACTTGTACAACTCCCACAGGTACGTATCGACGTAGGCGTACTGCCAGACGGCCACCGCCAGGTAGAGGGCGAGGCACTTCCCCGACGGGTCACCCGGGTCGAGAGGGCTGCCGCTGGGCCGGACGGTGTCGACGACGACGCGGCTGGTGGTGACGAGTGCTTGCTTGGTGCGGACGTGGGAGCCGCTGGTCACGGCTGCCCGGAAGTCCTCGATGACGCCCGGATGCGTTTCGTCCAGTCGATCCATGAGCTTGTTCTCTTCGGCCGTCGACCGGGCAGTGGCGGCAGGGAGACCGGGGAAGTGGCGGGACAGCGCGGCTCCGACTGGACCATGCCCGAAGAAGACACCACGGAACACGGTTCGCGCATCGTACGCGACGGCGTCTTGACGAGCAGAAGAAAGCGCCCTCTGCTCACTGGCGAACGTGGGCGAAGCCACGCACAGCCATCCTGCTGCCGTCGACACTGCCAGCCCCCACGAGACCAGCTTCAATTTGGATCGCATCATTCCGTGGGCCCCTTCGTCAGTTCCGCCGTCGATAGGGAATGCGTTTGGATCGGCTTGGTCCAGGTCGGCCAGGAGAGCCGTTGATCGGCACGATGCAGGAAGATGATGTCCAGGGCGATCATCGTGAGCGAGAAGGAGATGAGCCCCATGGTCACTGCGATGCCGATATGGAAGATGATGGATCCCCACAGAAAGGGTCGCCAACGACGCGACGGGAGCACGAGCGCGATCGCCAATGCGACCTCGCCCAGAGGGACCGCCCAGGTGAAGAGGGAGACCGTGACATCGTTACGGATGACCGGATCAATGAGGAACCGCTGCCAGGCGGGCGCTCCCATCACCGGATCGGAAAGCCAGTAGTACATGGCAGTTCCGTCCGCCCATTCGGCGACCCCGAGTTTTGCGACGCCGGCATGGAAATACACGACGGCTGCCTGGCAACGGATGGCGAAGATGCCGATCCAACCCACAACCCACCCGGTGAGCATCCAGTTGCCCGGGGCAGTGCCGACCGGCGTCGGTTCCCTCCAGTGGGTTCTCCGTCCATCGCACAGGCCGACGGGGATGAGCAGCAGCGTCAGCACGGCTGCGATTTGATCGCCTCCATCCACAATGGAGGCCGAGACGTTCAGGCTGAAGGCGACATACCAGTGGGGTACGACCGTCCATCGTGGGAAAAATCCAGTAATTACCACGAGAAGGACGGCGATGGAGAACCATCGCCCCGGCTCCGGCCCCCACAAGCAATAGGCGGAAGCGGCCGAGATTCCTTCGCACTGGGGCGGCGGCTCCATTCCGCTTCCCGCGGTGAAGAGAGTGTCGCTTGAGTTCAACACCAACGTGATCAGGGTTCCCGCAGCGAGCAGGCTACGGGCCACACCGTAGACATTGGTGAAGGGGGATGTGCACAGTGTCTGTGTCGCCCACACTCCGAGCCGCGCCAGCGGATCACGATCACGCCTCAGCATGACACCTCCATGCGGAGAATCTGCACCGGCATCTGCTCCTCGACGCCGAAGCGCGCCCAACTCCAGGGCAGTGGTTCCTGCCTGGTGAGGGCAATCGGACCGCACAGAGTCGGCGTTGGGCTCCCACTGCGCACCCTCACCGGGGGACCCGCTTTCCCTGGAGAATGCGCACACTGCCGAACGATCTCCCCGAGAGGCTTCGCCACATCAACGGCCTCGCAGTCACTCCAGTGCGCCCCCTTTTCCACAGCCCGCGAGAGAAGCAACCCCATTTCAACACTCTGGGCGCGCTGTTCTCTCTTCACCCCGAACCACTCCGTTGCGGATGCCTGATTCAGGGACCACTGTTGCCACTGATTTCCCACCCGTCGCCACAGCAGAACATCCTTCTCGCGCGGAGATCTGGTGAAGAACGCCCATCCTTCCGGGAGTAGCGAGCGAATAGCCTGCTGATTCTGCCCGGGAAGCGTCAGCGCATTGGTCGGGAGCGACGAATCGGCTGCGTAACAGGCAATCAATCCGTAGAGCGAAATGAGCGCCGCTACCGCTGCTCCGCGCCACCGTAGGGTTGCGGCGGATGGAGCGGAGAACGGACGGGCGTTGTCCTGGGATTGGAGTTTCCCCTGTTCCACCTGTTGCGCCGTCATGTCGCTCCCTCTTTCTCGAGTGCTGTCGAGGATGATTCGGCCCCCCGCCAATCGACAGGTACAGGTCACGCAACGGGCCCCATGCTTCCCGGGCAGCACTACCGCCGGCACGGCGCCTCGTCAGCACGATGCCGGCGCGTGTGAGCACAACAGGCGCATTGCGCCGCAGAACGCGCCGCATCGGGGCTTCTCAGACAGAGGCCCCGGATCCTCCAGCCCGTGGGTCAGAGTTCTATCTGCCGGGTGAAGTTGAGCAGGACTTTGACCGGTGTGCGGTCGTGGTTCACCGTGAGCCGTCCGAGACGCAGGTTCTCCTCGGCCTGGCGGAGATTTCGCTGCCACATGTCGTGCCAGCTCAAGGAGCTCCCGGTGTACTTCACCTTCTCGTCATCGGTGTTGCGGATGGCGAACGGCACCTGCTGGGGCACGCGGACCACGCGCATGCCGTGGGCGCGTGCCCGGTCCAGCAGGTCGCTGTCCTGGCAGCCCATCGGAAGCAGGTTCTCGTCGTATCCGCCGAGCTTGTCGAAGGCTGCGCGGGGAAGTCCGATGCGTCCGTACGAACCGTTGCCCGGGTCCAGCCGGCCGTCCGCGTTAGGGCTGAAACCCCGGATCACCAGGTGCGGATCCTCTTCCCAGAGGGTGCGCCAGGTGGGGATGGTGTCGCCGATGTGGTTGTCGGCGTCGAGGTTGACGAGGTAGCGGCCGGTGGCCGCGAGATGCGCGAGGTTCTTGGCTTTCGAGGCGTGGAAGTGAGGCTCTGCGGCTCAGCGGTACATGAACTGATCGGCCAGGCCCCGGGGAACGTCCCCGTCCTGGCGCGACAGGTGCACCAGCCGCTCTCCCACCTGGTCGAGCGACTCCCGCCACGGCGTCTTCGCCCCGCCCCGGACCTTCCCGGCCTTGAGCGCGCGGCCGATCTGCACCGCCAAGTCTTCGGGGACGGTGCTTTCCACGACCTCGCAGGCGCTGTCGATCGCGAACTGTTCGACCCGGGCCCGCTGATCGTCGAAGTTCCGCGGGGCGGGACTGGCGAGGACTCTGGCGCCTCCCGCCGTGGCCTCGTGCAAGGACCCGTAGCCTCCGCGGCAGATCACCAGGTCCGCCGCGTTCAGGACGTCGGGTAGTTCGCGGGAGCCGCGCAGCACGGTGAGGCGGTGCGGGAATCCCGCCGGGATCTCCAACCGGGAGCGGAACATCGGGCCGAGCCCCAGCAGGACCGACAGCCCGGGCCCGGTCACCTGCGCGAGGGCGGCCAGGCTGTAGTCGAAGTGCTCCCGTGCTTCGGGCCCGTGGCCGCGCCCGCCGCCGGACATCACCACCACCAGCCGATCCGGGACGGGGACGCCCAGCCTTTCGCGGGTCTCCGCCGGTCCGGCAGCGGCGGTCCGGAAGACGGGACCCGTCCAGGCTGCCGGGATTCCGGCCGCTGCGAGTTGGTGCCTGAACTCCGGATGTCCGGCCGGATCGTCGGGAACGAAGACGAAGTCCATCCGCCGCAGCGGGCAGTCCGGCCGGGCCAGGTAGTCGGCGAGATCCCGGCGCGGCCGCAGACAGATCGCCTGCCGCGCACCGACCAGTGCCGCCGCCCGCTCGACAGTCGGCCATACCAGGGTGTCGTGGACGACCACCCGGGGGCGCAGGCCCGCCAGAGCCGCGTGCGTCATCGCCGTGATGGCGGCCAGCATGTCGGGATGGGCCGGCTCGTCGCGGTACCGTCCCGCCCGTCCCATCGACGGCAGCTCGATCACCGGCACGTCGCCGCAGACCTCTTCCACGGCGGGACCGGAACCGAGAATGACCGGATCCAGCCCGGGCTGCCGCGACCGTAGATGCCGCGCCAACGCGGTCTGGCGGGCCAGGTGACCGGCCCCGACGCCATTGATGGCGTGCAGCACGATGCGGGCCGGTGCCGGTGGTTCCTGTGGTCCAGGAACACGCTGCGGCCCCGGCGAGGAAGATATGCCGACCATGGTCGGCAGCATGGCAGATCGTCCGGCGGTTCACACCGGGCCCGGGATGTCCTCGCGCCGACCGGTCGGCCGACCGGCGAGAACGGGACATGAGGGCGGCGGCACGTTCGAGTTTCCCGGCGAACGGGAACCGTGGACGGCGAAGGACACCGACCGATCACGTCCTGCCGTCTCGTCGGCCGGAGCGCGGAGGACCACCCTGTGCCCTCGTTCGCACCGTACCCCTGACCGCCGTGCCGCCCGCCGCCCTCGCCGCCCTCGGGTGGGCCGTGAACGCGGCCCACCGACGGGTCGGACGACGCTACCGGCCCGTCACGGCCGCCTACCGCCGGCCGCTCGCCGTGGTCTCGCCCGTCTACCGTGAGGACCCGCTGCTCTTCCGGCGGGCGCTGGAATCGTGGCTCTCCAACGAGGTGACCGAAGTCGTCTGCGTGGTACACGTGGACGACCACGCCTGCCTCGAGATGGCGCGCCGCTTTCCCGTGCGCGTCCTCACCACCGACAGGGCGGACAAGCGCGAGGCGCTGCGGCGGGGATGGCAGGCCGTCTCCGCCGACCTGGTCGCACTCGTCGATTCCGACGTCGTCTGGGCGCCCGGCGTGGCGGACGCGGTGTGTGCCCCGTTCGCCGACCCGCGGGTGGGCGGCGTCGCGACCGCCCAGTACGCCCTCGATCCGGACAGCTTCTGGGAGTACGCGGGAGAACGCTTCAAGGGACAGGGCAGGCTGTCCGCGTTCACCGCGGCGGGCCGGGCCATGATGTGCCTCATCGGGCGCACCGCGGTCTACCGGCGTACGGTGCTCGCGGAGGCCGCCGACGCCTTCGTCAACGAGTCCTTCCTCGGGCGCCGGTGCGTCGTCGGGGACGACACCCGTCTGACCGAGCTGACCCTGCGGGCCGGTTACCGCACTGTCTACCAGCGCACTGCCATGGTGTGCTCACGCTACCCGGGCACCGGCCGTGAGTTTCTCGGCCAACGGCTGAGGAACGCCCGTAACTTCTGGCGGGTGAGACTCACCGCCCTCGTCACGGGCTGGGTCTGGCGGTATCCCTACCTCGCCGTCGGCACGCTTACCGATGTCATCAGCCGCGGCGGGTTCTGGTTGTGCGAGATCTACCTCGTCGTGCTGGTCGTCCACGGGCAGCCGCTCGTGCCGGCGGCCGTGGCGGCGTGGTACGTCCTGCGTCAGGCGGGCGCGGCACGGAAGTTCGCGCGCAGGCACGCCCTTCCCCGGTGGCACATCGCCGCCCAGGTCACCATCAATCTCGTGCTGAAGAACCTCGACCTCGTCGGCCTGCTCACCATGCGCCGCCAGACGTGGCTGACGCGCCGGAGGGCCGACGCCGTGCCGGCTTCGCGAGCCCGAAGGCGCGTCCGCCAGGTCAATACGGGTGCCGGTTGGGCTTGTTCGTCCACGCGTCGTAGGCGTGGGCGCCGATTTCGGGATGGATCTGCTCGATCTTGATCCTCCGCTCGTCGAGCGGCTTCCCGAAGTCCTCGTACTGGAACGAATCGTCGAAGCCGATGCTTCGGGTGTCCTCCAGGCTGCGGCTGAAGTACACGGCGTCGATCCGGGACCAGTAGATGGCGCTCATGCACATCGGGCACGGAGCGCCGCTGATGTAGATGGAGCAGCCCTGGAGCATGCGGGCCCGCTCGGGCACGGGGTCCGGTGAGCCGTCAGGGCGGGGGACGTAGGCCAGGGTGCTCTCGTTCTGACGGTCTTCGGCGATCGACGGCGCCTCGGGGTTGAGGTACTGCACGGCCTTGCGGATGGTCTCGACTTCGGCGTGGGCCGTGGGGTCGCCGGTCAGGAGGACCCGGTTCTGTCCACGCGCGATGATCTCCCCGTCGCGGGTGATCACTGCACCGAAGGGGCCGCCCCAGCCGTTCTCCACGGACTCGGTGGCGAGGCGCACCGCCTCGGTGATGAGTTCTTTGTGTTCCATCACGGAGCTCCCATCGGTGTCGGTCTCCCGCTGTGGAGGGGCTCGCGGAGCAGGCAATCACATGCCCGGTTTGCCGCATAAATACTATATGAACTAGGCTACTCTACGTGAGTCCACGTGCAAGCCGTGACTCCGCGGCCGATCACGCCACCGTCGTGACCTCGCAGAAAGTGCGACCGGGCCACGTCGACGAGTATCAGCGCTGGCAGAACCGGACGAATGAGGCCGCCCGCGAATTCGATGGGTTCGAGGGCTCCGAGGTGTACCCGCCGGGCGCCGGTTCCGAGAACGAATGGGTGACGGTCTTCCGGTTCTCCGGGATCGACTACCTGACCGCCTGGCTGGAGTCGGACCGCCGGCAGGAACTTCTCGCGGAAGGCCGGAGATTCTTCGAAGGGCCACCGACACAAGAGGTGCTCCGTGGTGGCGCCCCCGCCGAACAGGCCCCCGAGACCGTCACCGCCGTCGTCTCCCACGAGGTGAAGCCCGGACGCGAAGAGGGCTTCCTGCGCTGGCAGGAGAAGGTCCTCAAGGCGCAGGAGAAGTACCCCGGATTCATGGGGTCCGAGTTGTTCAAACCGGTCGAAGGGGTTCAGGAACGCTGGGTCGTCGTCTTCCGGTTCGACTCTCGCGCGCACCTCGAGGAATGGCTCGAGTCCGATGTCCGCAGCAGACTGCTCGAGGAAGGGCGCGCCTACTTCGTCTCCTACGACGTGCACAAGGTCGGCTCCGCGTTCAGCGGCTGGTTCCGCTTCGGCAAGGGAGCGCAGGACACCGCTCCGCCCAACTGGAAGCAGGCCATGTCCGTGATCCTGGCGCTCTATCCCACCGTCATGGTGCTGAACCTGACCGTGGGTGCCGAGCTGGACGAGCTCAACGTCCCGGGGTACGTCGGCCTGTTCATCGGCAACGTGCTGAGCGTCAGCGCACTGACCTGGCTGCTGATGCCTCTGGTGAACAAGTGCCTCGCGTTCTGGCTCGTGCCCAGCCGCGCGCGCGGTGTCCGCGTCCATGTGGCGGGGGCGGCAGTAGTGGTGCTCTGTTATCTGCTGTTCATCGTGATCTTCGGCCTGACCGTCCACTGACCGCCCCCCACCGGCCCCACTGGCCGCGACCCACCGGCCGCGACCGGCCGGCCCCTCGAGGAGGTCATGATGCCCGGGTGTTCTCCCGCAGCACGCTTCGAAGGAGCCCTGATCCGGCGGGGCGACCCCGCCTACGACAGCGCCAGGGCCGCCGCCGTGTGGAACGGGCTCAAGCCGGAGCGCTTCCCCGAGGCCATCGTGCGGGCAGCCTCCGAGCGGGACGTCGCCGAGGCCCTTTCCTGCGCACGCTCCGAGGGGATGCGCGTCTCGACGCGTTCCGGTGGACACAACTGGTCCGGCTCCCAGCTGCGCGACGGGAGCCTGCTGCTCGACCTCTCCGGGCTCCGCCGGTGCAGCATCGACCCGGGGTCGATGACGGCCACGGTGGGGCCCGCCGCCACCGGGCGGGACCTGGTCACGGCACTGGCCCCGTACGACCTCGCCTTTCCCGTGGGCCACTGTCCTTCCGTCGCGGTGGGCGGATTCCTGCTCAGCGGCGGACTCGGGTGGAACTCCCGCGCGTGGGGACCGTCATGCGCCGACGTCCTGGAGATCCAGGCCGTCACCGCCGACGGCCGGACGGTCACGTGCAGCGAGACCGAGAACCCCGACCTCTTCTGGGCCGCCCGCGGCGCGGGGCCCGGCTTCTTCGCCGTCGTCACCCGCTTCCGGCTCCGCCTGCACCCCCACCCGGGGGCCGTCGTGACCACCAGCCTCACCTTCCCACTGGCCGCGACCGGCCCCGTGGCGGCCTGGGCGGAAGGGGTCGCACGCGAACTCCCGGCGAACGTCGAGACGGCCCTGGTCCTCACGGCTTCCGGCGAACCGACCGCCACCGCCCCGCCCGGTCCACGGGTACTGGTCGGCATGACCGCGTTCGCCACGACACACGAGGAAGCACTCGCCGCTCTCTCGCCGGCAAAGTCCTGCCCCCTCGCCGACAGCGCCGTCCTCCTCCAGGCGCCCGAACCGACGTCGTTCGCCCGCCTGCACCAGGGCGCCGACGCGGTATGGCCCTCGGCGCACCGGTACGCGGCGGACACGCTGTGGTCAGGGGAGACCTACGAGACCCAACTGAACCGCATGGCCGACGCGGTAGCCCACGCGCCCTCCGACAAATCCGTCGTCCTCGCGCCGGTGCTGCCCGTATCCGAAGACCCCGCTCTCCTGCGGAACATGGCCTTCTCCACGCTCGGTGAGTCCTACCTCGTGTGCTACGCGATCTGGAACGACCCCGCCGCGGACGGGGCCAACGCGCAGTGGCTGCGGGATGCCATGGCCTCGGTCGATCCGTCGGGCCACGGCGGCCACTACATCGCCGAGACGGACCTGGAAGCCGACGCCTCCCGGGCCCGGCTCTCGTACGCGCCCGCCGACTGGGACCGCCTGCAGGAACTCAAGGCCGCATGGGACCCGGAGAACGTCTTCCACGCCTACTTGACACCGTGAATGCCGAAGGCGATGGGCTGCTCCGTTCAACGGCGCGGGGCCCCCGCCGGCCCTGGCCGGCGGAGACCCCGGTACGCGGCACGCAGGGAGTCGGCGCGCCATGGCGGATGGGCTCTCACTCCAGATCCGCACACCCGGCGAACTGCGCCGGGGCGTAGACGACCCCGACGAAGGCGCAGTAGGCCTTCCCGACCTCGTTGTCGGCATGGGCAGGCGTGGCGACGGCCACGCTCCCGAGGGCAAGAAGGATGCCTGCCGCGGCAGCGGCGGCCACGCGACGAATGCTGTTGATGGCGGACCTCCTGAGAGTCGGGGCGGCGGCTGCCGCCTCAAGACGCACCGAGAGGATTTCCTCACCCTCCGTACACAAACGCTTACCGGTGGCTGCATCAGTGCTCCAGGAGGCGCACTCGGCCGTCCGCGCTCTCCGGTGCTCACGCCTGGACGTGAGCTCCTCCCGGTTCATGTGCGGCCCAGTCGCATCCCCAGCCCCCGCACACGGTAGATGCGGCGGTCGTCCACCCAGAGCCAGCCGTCGGCCAGGGCGTGGTGTCCCTGTTCGTCTTCGCCCTGCTCGGTGATGTCGATGCCGACGGTGATCTGCCCGTCGGCGGGGACGGCCTGGCCTCGATACCGCCACGTGAACTCCCGTCCCGTCAGGGGTTCGAGGGTGCCGCCGGCGATCGCCGCCGCCGGGGCGGTCTCGATCAGGTGGAACTGCAACAGCTGGGCCATCGCCTCCACACCCAGCGAACCGGGCTGGACCGGGTCCCTGAAGAAGTGCGCCTTGAAGTACCAGGCACCGGCGTCCACCGGCTTCTCCGCCCGCAGCCGGCCCAGGCCCGCCGGGCCGCCGTCCGGCCAGTGGCCGGTGACGCGGTCCAGCATCCGCAGCATGGGGCCGGGAAGCCGCGCGCCACCGGCCGGGCGTTGCGCTGTGAGGTCGGCACTCACGTCGCAAGGTGCGGCCCACTGCGCGCGCTCATCGGCATCGGCGGGCAGGCCGACCTGCCGGGCGAGCGCGGTCTGCGGGAAGAACCCGAACGACGCTGTCGCGGTCAGCAGAGGCGCCCCGTCGGCCGTGCAGTCGACGGTGAAGGAGACGATCGTCGTGTCCCCGTGCCCGGCGGAGCCGGTGAGTTCCACTCGGGTACGCACGATACGTACACCCGGCCGCACGTGCCGGTGCAGTCGGGCGGTGCCGTCCAGATTACGGAAGACGAGCCGGGGCCCGGTGGTGAGGGAGCGGGTGTCGGCGGTGCAGACCGCCAGCCAGCCGCACGGCTGCAGCGCGACCTCCATCAGGACCGCCCAGGGCATCACGGCGGTGCCGTTCTGCTCGAAGTACCAGACCTCCTCGGGCACGTCGTACTCGGCGACGACCACGCTGCCCGGCCGCGGCCGGCCCGGAGAGACGTCGAGGGACACGACGCGGCTCATGAAGTGGTAGGGCGGGCCCGGCAGATGGATGGTGGTCGGTGCCCGGTCCAAGGCGGCAGCGGACGGCCCGAAGGCCTGGCCGGGGCGGCCCCAGGCGCAGGCGAGCAGCGAGGGGTAGTCGAGGGCGAAGCCGTTCTCGGTGACCGCCGGGCGGCGTTCGTGGTAGCCGACGAGGCCGCCCAGGAGTTGGGGTTCGGGGCATGCGCCGGTGGTCTGCTCACGGTGCGGTCCCAGTTCCCGCCAGTGGTCCAGCGGGGCGTCCCGCACCAGGCGCAGCGCCAGGTTCCGGCCGTGGAAGGCGTTGACGCCGTCGACGCTGACCATGGCTTCCGCGTACAGCACGGGTTCCGGGCCGGTGCTCAGGCCTCCGACGTGGATCTCGTAGACCACGTGCCGGCTCGCCGGGGTCGCCTGGCTGCGGCAGCGCGACACGGCCGTGACGCCGGGTACGGCCTCGAAGCGGGCTCCGTCGCGTTCGATGGTCAGCCCGAGGGCGGCGAGGTGGAAGGCCATGGCCTGGTGCACGCCGTGGCTCATGAGGGAACCTGCCATGACGGGGTCGTTCTTGAAGTGGCCCTCGAAGTACCAGTCGTCGGGGTGCAGCCGCGTCTCGGCGCGCAGGTAGCCGCGTCCCAGTGCGCCGCCGGTCGGCTCGAACGCGGTGATCTCCTCGATCAGCAGGAGCCGTCCGCCGTCGATGCGGGGTGTCCTCACGTGGGCGCGGGTGACGTCCCAGGCGGGTCCGAAGCAGTCGTACGGGCGACCCTCGGCGAGGGCCCGTACGGCGTCGGTGTCGAACCGCGCGGCGGTGGGAGGCGGCGTGGGCGGGTCGAAGGGCAGGTCGCGGGAGAGGGCCGCGCCCGGGGTCCACGCGATGCCGCCGGCCGCGGCGAGTTCGGCGTCGGTGAAGAATCCCGCCTGTGCGTTGCGGATGCTGACGACCGGCTCGTCGCCCGCGAAGCAGTCGTAGCGGAAGAAGAACAGCCGCGTGCCCCGGTGCTCCGCGTGGCCGTCGATGCGGATCTCGTAGCGCAGGGTCTGTCCCGCCCGTGGTGCGCTGCCGTGATAGGTGGCTTCGCAGCCGAGCAGCCGGTAGACGCGCTCGCCCCGGTTGAGGAGGTCGACGCCCAGCCAGCTGATGAGGAGCAGGTCGGCCTGGCCGGCCTCGACCAGCAGGCCGCCGGGGATCCGGCCGGTGTGGTCCAGGTACCAGGAGTCGAGCCGGATGTCGGTCTCGGTCCAGATGGTGCCCGTTCCCATGGAGGCCGGTTCCGCGTCGATGCCCGTGACGCGGTCCACCAGCAGCAGGGGCGGCCCCGGCAGGCGCGTCTGGCGCCGGTAGCCGTCCTGAGGGGCGAACAGCGGACCGAGCAGCTCGGAGACCGGGCCGTCCGCCAGCCGTTCCAATTGCGCGCGGTCGAACTTCGGTCCGGGCAGGGCCGGTCGCTGCGGCAGGGCGACCGGCGGACCGGGGTCCGGAAGCGGACCGGCCTGCGGTGGGGCCGCCGCGCGGGGCAGGGTGTCCTTCGCCGGTCGCTGACCCTTCATCAGCCGCTGCCCCTGCAGGAACCGCTGGTGCAGGGCGGCCTGCTCCGTCAGGTACTGCCGGTGCAGGGCGGTGACCCGGGCACGGTGCCGTGCGACGGCCTCAAGACCGGGCGGGAAGGGCGGCCCCGCGGTCCGCTCCCCGCTCGTCGGGGCAGCGGGGAGCACCGGGGGCAGGGCCGGTGCGGGGAGCATGACGGCGACGGGTGCGTGCGGTGCGGGCAGCCTGACGGCAGGGGGATGGGCCGGTACGCGCAGCATCCGGTCCGCCCCCGGTCCGAAGGGGCCGGCGTCGCCCGGCCCGAGCAGCCGCAGCAGCGGTGCCGGGTCGCACAGTCCGGCGGCCGCCAGGCGCTCCACCGACCGGCGCAAGCGGTGCAGGGCCCGGCCGCCGGGTTCGTCGAGAGCGACCGCCAGATGCTCCCGTCCGTGCAGGATGCGGCCGATCCAGTCGGTGCACAGGGAGAGGGGGCCGTGTTCGACGAAGACGCGGACGCCGTCGGCGTAGGCCCGCTCGATCACCGCCGGGAAGTCCACCGTCGTGGTGGACTGGGCCGTGATGGCGTCGGCGGCGCTCTCCTCGGTGGGCACGTACGGTTCGGCGGTGTCGCCCCGGTAGAAACGGACGCCCGGGACGGGCACGGTACGCCGGCGGTGCAGCCGGTACCAGGCGTCGCGGACCGTCTCCAGTTCGGGGGCGTGGGCGGAGATGTCGTAGTCGAGCCGGACCGCCCGGTGGGCGAAGCGGTCCCGTACCAGGGCGGCGCAGGCTCTCTCCTCACCTCCGATGACGCAGACGCCGGGGGCGTTGACCGCCATCAGGTGCACGGCCGGCTCGGCGGCAACGGCCTCCCGGACCTCTTCCAGCGGTGCGGTGAGGAGGTAGTTCCGCCAGCGGAGCCCGGTGATGCCCCGGGCCTGCCAGGCGCGGCGGACCGCCCGGTACTCGCCCGTGACGTCACGGGTGAACAGGTCGCCGCGCCGGGCGTCCTCGGCCAGGGCGGCGGCGTCGGGCCACGCCTCCAGAGCGACCAGCGCGGAGGTCTCGCCCGAGGAGTAGCCGATGGCCGCGTCGGGCCGCAGGCCGAGCACGTACCGGGTGATCAGGGTGTGCAGGGCGGCGAGCCGGGTGGTGGCCCAGATCCTGCCGAGCACGCCCGTGCCGGCGAAGTCCGTGGGCGGCCAGGGGTCGTCCCCGTCCCCGGTGTCGCAGCGGTGCCGGACGGCCTCGGCGAGGTCCGGCAGGGCGAGGGTCAGTTCCCGGCCCATGTGGGGGTAGGCGGCGGAACCGTTCGTGTACACGAAGGCGACCTGTCCGTGGCGCCGGGCGGGCGCGGCGGTCGTGGGCGCGGCGCGTAGCCGCACCCGCCGTCGCGGGCCCTCCAGGACCGGGACGACGGCCTCGGCCGTACGCAACGGCGTTCCGGTGTCGGCGAACCGGCCCGGTCGGGGCCTGAATCCGAGGTGCAGGGCGGTGACGGCGGTCGCGACGGCGAGCAGGCCGGCGGCGGCGTGCGGCGTGCCGAACAGTGCGGAGTTGTCGCAGCAGTCCTCCGTACCGTTCAGGGGGACGGTGCTCACCCGCAGGTCGGGCGGGCCGCCGTCGGGCTCGTCGTCCAGGACCGCGAGGACCGGTTCCCCGGCCCGCTCGGCGTCCGGCAGCCGTTTGAGGACGAGGACGACCGCGGCGTCCCCCGGTTCCCTGTCCACGCCCAGGTCGCGCAGGGCCGCCCGGTGTACGGGGTCGTGCGCGAGGTCGACCGCTCCGACGATCGCGGCGTCCGCCTCGTCCGCCCGCAGGAAGCGGGCGGCCAGGGCGAGGGCGGTGGTCCCGGAGTCCTCCTCGGCCGAGACGGTGAGGCCGGGCCCGGTCAGATCGAGCTGGCTGTTGATGCGGTTGGCGACGATGTTCATCATGGCGCCCAGAACTCCGGCGGCGGTGCCAGGAGGTGTGAACGCGTCCTGGAGCCCGGTCGGCGCACCGGGTGGCAGAGGAAGCCCGGCACGCTGCCAGAGGCCGTCGATCCGGCGGCGGGCGACATGCCGGCCCACCTGCGGGTCGACGCCCGCCCCGACGACGACGGCCGTGCGCGACGACGGAAGGGACACGCCGCCGGCGGCCTCCCGCGCGGCGTCGAGGACCAGCAGTTGCTGGGGCAGGGCCTCCCGTAGGTCCACGGGAGGGAACCGCAGGCCCTGCAGAGCGATCTCGACGCTCTCGCGCGGCTCCCGGACGGGCCGCCCCGTGCACAGCGCGACGGCGAGGTCCTCGGTGCCGCCGTCGCTTCCCACCCGGGCGGCGAGCGCGACGACCGCCAGGGGAACGCCGTCCGGCCGGGGCACGGAGGCGGGGAGCGGCAAGGGCGTGTCGTGCGTGTCCCCGGCGTCGAGAACGAGGTGGGCGTTGGAGCCGCCGAAGCCGAACGCGCTCACCGCCGCCCGGCGGGGGCCGGACCAGTCCTCGTGTTCCGTGAGGAACCGGATCGGCTGCCCCTCGAGTGTCGTGGGGGTGCCGTCGTGCGGGCAGGCCGGCAGGACCCCGGCCCCCAGCGCGGCGATCACCTTGAGCAGCGACGCCCCGCCCGCGGCGGTCAGCAGGTGGCCCACGTTGGCCTTCACGGATCCGGCCGGCAGGCCGCGGTGGGCGGCGAAGACCCGGCCCGTCGACCGGACCTCGACGGCGTCGCCCACGGTCGTCCCGGTGGCGTGACATTCCAGCAGCCCCACGGACTCGGGGGGCACCCCGGCCGACGCGTAGCCCGCGCGCATCGCGCGCTCCTGGCCCGCGGCATCGGGGGCGATCAGTCCGGAGGCGCGTCCGTCGTTGCCGAGCCCCGCGCCCCGGACCACGGCGAGCACCTGCCGGTCCTGGGCCAGGGCGTCGCTCAAGCGCATGAGGGCGAACATGACGGCGCCCTCGGACGGCACCAGGCCGTCGGCCTCCCGGTGGAACGGCCGGCTTCGCCCCGTCGGACTGCGCGCACCCATGACCGTGAATCCGCCATGGATGAGCAGGGGGTCGCAACGGCTCACCGCGCCCGCCACCATCAGGTCCGCCGCCCCGTCCTGCAGTCGGTCGCAGGCGAGTTTGACCGCGTACAGCGATGTGGCGCAGGCGGCGTCCAGGGCGTGGGCGCCGGCTTCCAGCCCCAGCGCGCGGGCCGCGAGCAGGGCCGGGAGGCCGGAGGAGAAGCGGTTGAAGGCATGGGGCCGGGGCGGCACCGCTGCCAGCAGGGCGTCCCGCACCGGGGGTTCCTGCTGAGCGAGCCATACGTGCTCGGTGTGCCGGACGGAGGCTGTGGAGGGGTACGACAGGTTGCCGAGGACGAGGCCGGCGCGCGACGGCGCGACAGCCGGGTCGCCGGCTTCGGCAAGGGCCCGGCGCCCGGCGTGAAGGACCCATTGGAAGAGCGGGTCGAGGCTCTGGACCTCGGCGAGGGCGTACGCGGCGGGGTCGAAGACGTCTTCGAAACCGTGGACGAATCCACCGGTGCCGCGGACGGCATGGGCCGAGTCCCCGGGGACGGCGGGCACGGCGCCGTGCGGCAAGCCCCAGCGGTCCTGCGGGGCCGGGCCGAGGCTGACCCGGCGGTCGAGGACGTTCCGCCAGAACGCCTCCGGGCTCAGCGCGTCCGGCAGCACGCAGCCGCGCCCCACGACGGCGATGGGTTCAAAGGCCACCGGTGTTCCGCCTCTCCTCGTTCGGAGCGCCTTCGGACGCCGGGGGGATGTCCGGCCGTCGGACCAGCTCGACATCGAGCAGGTCGGCGAAGGGGGTGCCGTCCTGGCCGGTCAGCCGCAGGTGGCACCGGGCCGGGCCGCTGTCGGCCCGACCCGGCAGGAGGGTGCAGGTGACCGGGCCCTGTGCGGGGCCACGGTGGTGGGGCAGGAACGTGCCCACGGACATCGGGAGCGTGGCGTGCCCGAGGGCCTCGCGCGCCCAGATCAGGGCGAGTTGCAGAGCGCCGTCGAGGGCGGCCGGGTCGGTCTGCCACGTGACGCCGGGCCAGCCCAGTGCGGTCAGGCCCGCGAGGGTACCCCGGGCTCCGGCCGGCCCCGTCCCCTCGACGCTCGTCACCGCGTGCAGCAACGGGCCGTGGAAGAGCAGGTCCCCGTCGTAGATCTCCCCACGCTCCCAGGGCGACAGGCCGGGGTCATCCGTCTCCGCCGGTACGGGTGGGATCGCGCCTGCCGTACCGTCATCGGTTGCCACGAGCGCCCTGCAGTGCACGCGGCCCCCGTCACCGCGTAGCTCTACGGTCAGCGAACCGGCATCCGAGGTCCCGTTCGTGCCGTGAAGGGTGAACTCCCTGTTCTGGACGTCCGTCTCTTCCCAGGTGGCCGGCAGCAGGACGCGGACGTCGCGCAGCGTCAGGGCGGTGGCAGCCGGGTTCCAGGCGCGTGCGGCCGCGAGGATCCATTCCAGCAACTGGGCAAGGGGCAGAACCGTCCGGCCCCGGATGACGTGGTGGGCCAGGTACGGGTGCGTGGCCGGGGTGACGCGCGCCGCGGCGGCCTGCGGGTGGCGCAGCCCGGTCGGCGGCAGGACGGCGGGGAGTTCTCCCTGCGCCGGGGCGCCGGAGGGCAGTGCCATGAGGAGCACCCGGTCGTCCTCGCCCGGGCGGGTCAGTTCCTCGACGAACGCCTGTGCTCCGGCCGGGATGTCCAGCAGGGGCACTCCTGCCGCCGCGAAGTGGTCCGCCAGTGCGGGGGTGACCATGCCGCCCTGCCAGGGGCCCCAGGCCAGGGCGCGCACCCGGCAGCCGGGGCGGGCGGCCGCCTCGGTGGTCGCCACCTGGTGGAGGGTCTCGTTGGCCATCGCGTAGTCGCTCTGCCCCGGGTTCCCGAAACAGCCGGCGACGGACGAGAACAGGCACAGGGTCCGCAGCGGGTCGGCGGCCGTCGCGTCCAGAAGGACGCGCAGACCCGAGACCTTGGTGCCGAAGACGTCGTCGAACTGCCGGTCGGTCTTGTCCGCGATCCGCTTGTCCGCCAGTACCCCGGCGCCGTGGACGATGCCGGTCACCGGTCCCCACTCGGTGCGCACGGCGTGCAGAGCGGCTCGCACGGCGTCGGGGTCGCGTGTGTCGGCCGGGAGGTAACGCACGGGCGCGCCCGCTTCCTCGATCGCGGAGAGGGTCGCCCGGATCTCGCGGACGGCGAGGATGCGGCGGGCCTCCTGAGCGAGACCGGCCGGGGAGGCGCCCGGCCGCTGCGCGGCGAGTGCCCGTACGAGGACGGGTTCGTCGGCCCCTGACGGCAGCCCCGGGGGCTCGTCGGCCAGTTCGGTGCGGCCCAGCAGGGCCAGCCGCGGCCGCCTGGACCTGGCGAGCGCCGTCACCGCGGCGGCGGTCACCCCTCGGGCGCCACCGGTGACGACGATGACGTCGTCGGGGCCCGGGCCGCCGTCCTCCGCTCCCGGCGGGGCGGCGACGGTCACTGCCGTCACACGGCTCCCGTCCGCGGGGAGGCCCGCTTCCAGCAACGGCCCTCCGTGGAGCAGTTCCCCGACGACCGCGTCGGCCACGGCCTCGGGTGAACGGCCCGATCGCGCGCAGTCGACGGCCTTGACCACGGCCTCCGGCCATTCCCCGGCGAGCGTCCGCACGAGTCCGGCGAGACCTCCCAGCCAGGCCCGGTCGCCCTGCGCGCCCCCCGCTCCGAAGTCCCCGCCGGTGTCCTGCGCGGTGACGAACACCCCGCCCTCCTCGGCGAACCGCGGTGCCACCGTGCGCGCCGCCCGGAAGGCATCCCGCTGCACCTCCAGCATGGCGTCGACCGTCAGGTCCTCGGCCAGGCCGCCCAGCAGCAGCACCGCCCGGCTCTCCGGCGGCAACTCCGTGACGGCTTCGGCGGGCACTCCCCGCTCGGCCAGGCGCCCGGCCACGAGGGCGGCGAGGCCGGAGCCCCCGTCGACCACGTGGACGACGTGCTCCCCCAGCCCGGGCACCGCCAGGCCGGTGGGCGGGGCGGGGACGGTGCGCAGCGCGTAGCGCCCCAGGACGGCCGGGGCCCGGACCAGCCCCGGGGCAGGACCGGGAAGAAGCTCCGGCGCCGGGGCGGGACCGGCAGCGAGCGCCGGTGCGCCCGCAGGCACTGCCGTGCCGCCGGTCGCCTCCCGCAACTTACCGACGACCTCCCGGAGCGTCCGCAGGGACACCAGATCCGTCGGGTCGCCCTGCATTTCGGGCAACTCCCCCATCCGTTGCCGCAGTACGGAGAGGATCTCCACGCGCTTGATGGAGTCGATGCCCAGCTCCGACTCCAGCTCCATGTCCAGGTCGAGCATCTCGGGCGGGTAGCCCGTCCGCTCGGCCACCACGGCCAGCAGTTCCTCTTCCAGCCGCGCGGGGTCGAACTCCGCCGGGCCGAGCCCGGTGACGGCTTCGACGGCCTGCGGCACCGCAGGAGACGGCGCGAGGGCCGGGGCGGCGGGCTGGGGGGCCGCCGGGCTGTCCGGCCGGGCGGCCGGGGGCATGACCGCGGGTGCCGGGGGCAGGTCGGAAGCCCGTTCCGGGAGCGGGAACCCCGGCTCCCCGGGCGCTGCTCCCACCAGTGCCGCGAAGGACGTCTCGGACATCCGCAGGAATGCCTGATGTGCCTCGCTCATGGACCGCAGGAAGACGGCGTGGGCGTCGGCTGTCTGACGCTGGGCGTCCTCGATCAGCGCGACCCGGGCGTCGTCCTCGCCCGACGGCGGGGCCACGTCCGCCTCCACGTCCGGCGGTACGGGGAGCGCCGCCGGAACCGGCTCGGGCCCGGGCGGTGTCGCGGCGGGAGCGGGAGCGCCGGGCAGCGCGGGCGCCTCGGGCATGACGAACACACCGGGCGGTACGGGCTCGGCGGGCGCTACGGGAACCGCGGGCGACCCCGCCGAGGACGGAGCGGACGTGTTCGCCTCCTTTCCCTGCACCGCGCTCCCCCACCGGTCCCTGTCCCCCGGGTTCTCCCCCTCCTGCGGTGGATATCGTCGACCGTGATTGCCGCCGTCGATCGGTACGGACATCCTGGGCGCGCGCCCCTGGCCGGCGGAGTACGGCACGGCGTAGTGCTGCCAGTAGGAGGCGAAGTCCAGGGCGATCCCGTGGACGGAGAGCCGGGCCAGCGCGTCCTGGAAGGCGGTCACGCCGTGCGTCCCGCGCCGGTCGAGGGGCACGGTCAGGTGGGCCCTGTCGCCGAGGATCCGATCCACCAGCGTGGTGAGGGTCGTGCCCGGTCCGGCCTCGACGAAGGTCCTCACCCCGGCCCGGTACATGGCCTCGACCTGTTCCGTGAAGCGCACGGGTTCGGTCAGTTGGCTCGCCAGGCGGGCGCGGATCTCCTCGGCGTCGGCAGGGTAGGGCGCGGCATCGGTGGTGGAGAAGACCTCCGGCCCCGGGGGCGAGAGCGCGGCACCCGTCAAGGCGGCGGAGAAGGGGGCGCGGGCGGCCGCGACGAGCGGGCTGTGGAAGGCGGCGGAGGTGGCCAGCGGCATGGTGGCGATGCCGGCGGCCTTCATCTGTTCCGTCACCGTCGCGATCGCCTCGGGAGTGCCCGAAACGACCGTCTGCCGGGGGCCGTTGTGGTTGGCGATCCACACGTCCGCCGCGCCGGTCCGCGCCAGCGCGTCCCTGGTCTCGGGGTGGCCGGCGAGGACCGCCAGCATCGCCCCCGGGGTCGCGGCCGCGGCATCGCGCATCGCCTCGCCCCGGGCGCGGGACAGGCGCATGAGCGTTCCACCGTCGTACGCGCCCGCCGCGTGCAGGGCGATGAGTTCGCCGAGGCTGTGGCCCGCGACCGCGTCCGGCCGGAGACCGAACTCGTCCAGCAGGGCCAGCAGGGCCAGGCTGTGCGCGGACAGGGCGGGCTGCGCCCACTCGGTGGCCGTGAGCAGCTCCTGCTGTGCGGCGCGCTGGCCGTCCGGCAGGGGCGGGGGGAAGACCACGCGGTGCAGTGGCGTTCCTCCGGGGTCCGTCCCGCCCGTTCCACCCACCGCGTCCCAGACGGCCAGCGCTCCGGGGTGGTGGGCCGCCAGGTCGGCCCCCATGCCGACGTACTGGGATCCCTGGCCGGGGAACAGCCAGGCGAGGCGGCCTGGCTCGCACGGTCCTGTCCCCCAGTGCAGGGCGAGCGGCCGGGAGGGGGTCTCCCCCGCGTGCAGGGCCGCGGCGGCCCGGTCGAGCCGCTCGACGAGGTGGGCGGTGTCGGTGGCCAGTACCGCGAGCCGCCGGCCCGCGTCGGGCCGGAAGTCCTCCTGGCTGCGCCGGGCCAGGTCGGCGAGACCGTGCGCCGGCCGCGCGCCGGCCTCCACCGCGGCCCGCCGGAGCTCCGCCACCCGCTCGCCGAGCTCTTCGGCTGATTCCGCACAGAGCAGCAGGAGTTCCGTCGGTGCGGTGCGCAGGCGGGGCCGGGAGCCGGCGGCGGTACCCGCCGGGGCGCGGTATTCCTCCAGCGTGGCGTGGAAGTTGCTGCCGCCGAACCCGAAGCTGGAGACGGACGCGCGGCGCGGGATGTCACCGGCCCGGATCCACGGCCGGGTCAGGGTGTTGAGGTAGAACGGGCTGGTCTCCATGCCCAGGCCGGGGTGCGGACGTTCGGCGTTGATGGTCGGGGGAAGCACCTTGTGGTGCAGGGCGAGGACGGCCTTGAGCAGGCCGGCCGCTCCCGCCGCGCTCTTGGTGTGGCCGATCTGGGACTTGACCGATCCCAGGGCGCACCACTGCCGGTCGGCACGGCCGGGCGAATCGAACACGTCCGTCAGAGAGGCGAATTCGGCCTGGTCACCGGCCTTGGTGCCGGTGCCGTGGGCCTCGACGAGTTCCACGGTGCCGGGTGCGTAGCCCGCTTCCTCGTAGGCCCGGCGCAGGGCGAGTGCCTGACCCTGGGCCCTGGGCGCGTAGATGGCCGTACCGCGCCCGTCCGAGGAACTGCCCAGGCCGCGGATGACCGCGTACACGCCGTCCCCGTCGCGTTCGGCGTCTGCCAGGCGCTTGAGGGCGAACATCACCACGGCCTCGCCGAGCATGGTCCCGTCGGCGTCCTCCGCGAACGGCCGGCACTCCTGCGTCGGGGAGAGCGCCGGGGTGGTGGTGAAGCAGCAGAACATGCCGATGTCGTTCGACGCGTCGACGCCTCCGCTGATGACCAGGTCGGCACGGCCCAAGGAGAGTTCGTCGAGGGCGGTGGACAAGGCGGCGAACGAGCTCGCGCACGCCGCGTCGGTCGTGTGGTTCGTACCGTGCAGGTCGAACCGGGCGGCGATGCGTCCGGCGACGACGTTGCTGAGCAGGCCGGGAAAGGTGTCCTCGGTCGGTGGAGGGTAGTGGTCGAGGATGCGGTCGCAGACGGCTTGCGCCTCCGCCTCGGGCAGGCCGTGCTCGCGCAGGGCCTTCAGCCAGACCGGCCGCTGGGTCGGGGCGTTGGACTCCACGAGCAGTCCCAGCGCGGCCGTGCCGAGCACGACGGACACGCGGTCGCCGTCCGGCCGGGCGACACCGCCGTCCGCGGCGTCCCGCAGGACCTGGTCGGCGATCATCAGGGCGAGCAGCTGCGCGGTGTCCGTCGACGCGAGGCTCTGCGGCGGGATGCCGTAGGCCATGGGGTCGAAGTCGACGGTGGGCAGGAAAGCGCCGCGGCGCGTGTAGATCTTCTGCGGAGTGCCGGGTACGGGGTGGTAGTAGTCGTCGATCAGCCAGCGGGTCGGCGGGACGTCCCGCATGAGGTTCCGGCGGCCGAGGATCAGCCGCCAGCTCTGCTCGACGTCACGGGCGTCCGGCAGCAGGGCGCCGAGACCGACGACGGCGACGGGTACGCGGCGTGGGAGCGGCTCATCCGGCATGGTGTTGTCCTCATGTCGCGGAACGGGGCGGGACGGAACGGGGCGGGGCGGTGGTCGGTGCGGCCGGACCGGTGGTCGCCGACAGGGGCTAGGCGAGCCGCCGGGGCCGGAAGGCGAAGGCGGCGGCGGGCACGGCGACGCCGTGACTGCGCAGTTGATGGGCTCGGGTGAGGACGGCCGCGCCCTCGAGGAGGTTCAGGGCGATCTGGACCACGTCGCGCCGGCCCGGATCGGCGAGGAAGCTGTCCGCCGCCCAGCGGTTGAACGCTCCCATGGCCGGCCCGCACCAGACCTGGTAGTCCGCGCGGCGCTCGGTGTGACCGGAGACCGCCCAGCGGCTGGACATGCCCAGGTACCAGCGGAAGGCCAGCGCCATCCGGTCCCGGGGATCCTCCTCGGCCTTGCGGAGCCGGGACGGGTCCCGCTGCTCCCAGAAGCGCACGGTCTCGGCCCAGACGGCGTCGAACGACGTCCTGAGGATGTCCTGTTCGACCCGGGCTCGCTGCCCGGGCGGGATGTCCTCCCAGCTCTCGTGGTCGCGGTAGAGCTCGTAGAGCAGGGCGGCGCGCCCGGCGAAGAGTGTCCCCCGGCGCAGCACTTGGAGTTTCACGCCCAGCTCGAACATGTCGGCCGCGGGCGCCATGGTCACGTCGGCGACGTCGGCCCGCGCCAGCATCGCCTTCGCGTCGTCCGACAGCCCTGACTCCCGGGCGGCCTGATTGACGGAACCGGTCAGCACGTACGCCGCGCCCAGGGCGAAGGCGCCGGCCACCGCGGCGGGCGTGCCCAGGCCGCCCGCCGCCCCGATCCTGATGCCGCGGTCGTAGCCGTGCACGGCGGTCAGTTCGTCCCGCAGGGCCAGCATGGCCGGCAGCAGGACCGTGAGCGGACGGTTGTCGGTGTGCCCGCCGCTGTCCGCCTCGACGGTGACGTCCTCCGCGACGGGCACCCGGGCGGCCAGCTCGGCCTCGTCCTCGGTCAGCTGCCCCCGCTCCACGAGAGCGCGCACCAAGGGCTCGGGAGCCGGCGTCATGAAGGGCCCCGCGACCTCGGGCCGGGACACTTTGGCGAACAGTCGCGTGCCGCGCAGGATCCGCCCCTGTGGTCCGCGGCGCAGTCCGCGGGCGGCGACCTTGACCACCGCGGGGGTGAGGGCCATGAACGCGGAGGCGGAGACGGCCGGTACGCGGTGGCGCAGGGCGATCTCGGCGACCCGGTCCTCCAGCATCGGCTCACCGGGCGAATGGATGAGGTTCACGCCCCAGTTCGGTCTCCCCCCGAGCCCGGAGGCCAGCTCGGCCACCGCCCGTTCGACACGCTCCAGGTCCAGTCCGGCGGCGCCGAAGAAGCCGAGCATGCCCGCCCGGGCCATGGCGGAGACCATGCCCACGGTCGCGATGCCGCCCGCCATCTCTCCGGCGACGTAGGGGAACCGCACCCCGTGCGCCTCGCCGAAGGAGCGGTCCCCGAGCCACTCCGGGTAGAGCGGCGGCAGGGTGCCCAGCAGGGGCAGCCCCCGCCGGCCGGGGACGACCGGTCCCGTGGAACCGCCGACGGCGATCCCGGTCCCCCGTCCCGCAGGGGCGGTCACGAGATGGACGGCCTCTCTGATGACGACCGCCGTGCTCAGGATCTCCGCCGGTGTGAAGGCGGCCGGGCGCTCGCCCGGGTACCACAGAACGGGTGCGGCGAGGGCCGGAGGGGCAGCCGGCCGAGGAGACGCCATCACGACGTCAGCCGTGGACGGCGCGGTTGCCCGCCGCGAACCGCAGCGACATGTGATCGGCGGTGCGCGGGAGAGGACGTTCGGGACCCAGGCGGTGCGGCGAGGTGATGCGCCAGTCACGCGTGAGGAGTTCGGTGAGGAGCGTGGCACTGGTGGAGAGGACGATCTCCTTGCCGAGGCACTGGGCGGGGCCACGGCTGAACGGTGCGACCGACCAGTCCGCCTCGGCCCGCCCGTCGAGCCACACTTCGGGTTCGAACCGGTCGGCGTACGGAAGGCGCCGGGCGTCCCGGTGGAAGAACGGGGTGCAGGCGATCACCGCCGCGCCCGCCGGAAGGGTCCAGCCGCCCGGCCAGTGCGTCTCGGCAGTGGTGTCGCGCACGAGGGCCAGGGTCGTGGGCCACAGCCGCTGGGCCTCCAGGACGCAGGCCCTGAGGTACGCACGGTCCGCGCGGGCCCTGGCCGAATGCTCCGGGCGGCCGGCCAGGAGGCCGAGCGTGAGGTAGTCGGAGACAGGTGCGGCATCGAAGGCGAAGAACCAGTGCTGCATCTGGGCCACGGGCTTGATCTCCGCTGTGGCTGGGGTGGCACTCACCGCCCGGGCCAGGCCGCCCGGCTCGGGCAGGTCGATGTAGCGCTGGCAGCGGACGAACAACTCATCGCGCAGACGGTGGCGTTTGCGGTGCAGCATGAACCAATTGCCGTCGCCGCGCAGCTTGTCCCGTAGCTCGGTGATGCGCTCGTCGTCCCGGGCGGCGTCACCGAAGACGATCCGGCGCACGATGCGTTGGTAAGCGTCGCGGAACCGCTTCCACGTGAGCGGGCCCCCGGCGAGCAGTGGCCGCGCCTCCTCCTCGACGGCTGCCCGGCAGGCTTCGCGGAACCACTGCCCGGCCACGCAACGGTCGATTGCGGCCTCGTTGAACCTGCGCCGATCCGCCTTGAGGGCGCCCGGAGTGATCAACACGGCGTCCGGCTCGAAATGTGACAGGGCGGCCATTTTCTCGCGGTTGGCAGTCGTGAACGACACACCGGTCTCGGCGAGCATGCGGCGGGCGTCGTCGGCCGAGAGGAGGATGAGACCTGTTCTGCCGAAGGCGTTGACGAGCACCGGCCCCGGACCGTGACGCTCGCGCAAGTCGTCCAGAAGCCGGCAGCCCCAAGCGTGGGTGTCCAGTGCGGCCGTCAGCCTGACCCCCAGGGGGCGACGGAGACAGGCTCCCTGGACGAGGGTGGGGAGCACGCCGATGACGAGCAACCGCACGACATCGGTCCGGCCGGCTCGGGTAGGTCCTGGTGCCACGACAGCGACTCCTCCCGCTAGGGAAGCTTCTGGGAAGAAGCTGCCCGGCGCGTTCCCCGCTACCCGCAGGGGGAATCGAGCTCACCCGATCAGGTGAGTGCACGCACCGGCCCGGCGGGCCGGGACCGCCGAGTTCCCCTGGCATCGCGGGTGAGGACTGTGGTGTGGTCCGCGTGGGGCGCTCTCGCGCGCCTCGAGGCGGAGGGGTGGGGATGAAATGACGGAGATCCGCGGCGAATTGATCCGTGCGCTGCCGGGGGTACTGGAGGCCCACGCGGCCCGGGTGGGCGGGAAGACCGCGTTCCGCGATGCACGGCGGGGCGTCACGTACAAGGAGCTGGAGGAGCGGACCCGCCGGCTGGCGGGCCACCTGATGCGGCTGGGGGTACGGAGGGGCGACCGGGTGGCGCTCCTTCTGGGCAACCGGGTGGAGATGGTGGAGGGTTTCCTCGCGGTTCTGCGGGCGGGAGCGGTGGGGGTCCCGCTCGATTCCGGGGCCGCGGACGCGGAGCTCGCCCACTTCCTCGACGACAGCGGGGCCGTCGCGGTGATCACCGAGGAGACGCTGCTGGCGCGGGTCTCGCGATGGGCGGCGGTGCGGCCGGGGTTACGGTCGCGGATTCTGGTGGCGGGCACGAGCGCCGTACCGGACGGAGCAGCCGCGGCCACCCACTCCTTCGAAGAGTTCGCCGGGTCGGATCCGGGGTGCGCGCCCCGGGACGACCTCGGTCTGGACGAGCCGGCCTGGATCCTCTACACCTCGGGGACCACGGGACGGAGCAAGGGCGTGGTCTCCAGCCAGCGCGCCGCGCTGTGGTCCGTTGCGGCGGCCTACGTCCCGCTGTGGGGCCTGGGGCCGCGGGACCGGCTGCTGTGGCCGCTGCCGATGTTCCACGCCTACGCGCACTCGTTGTGCGTGCTGGGAGTGGTGGCCGTGGGCGCGAGCGCGTACCTCCTCGACCGGGGCGCGAGCGTCACGCAGGCGCTCACCGGGCAGCGGTTCACCATCGTGGCCGGTGTGCCCGCCACCTACCGTCTGCTGACGAGCGCGGTCCGCGAGGCCTCCCGGCCGCCGACGGGTCTGCGTCTGTGTGTCACCGCGGGCGCACCGTGTCCCCAGGATCTGCGGGCGGACGTCGAGGAGTTGCTGGGTGCGCCGTTGCTCGACGGCTACGGCAGTACCGAGACCTGCGGGAAGATCACGGTCGACCGGCTCGGTGGTTCCGGGGGCGTCGGCGCCGGCGGTCTGCCGGTGCCCGGCGTCGAGGTGCGGCTGGCCGGTCCCGCCCGTGGTGACGACGTCGCCGACGGGGACGAGGGGGAGATCTGGGTCCGCGGTCCGAACCTGATGCTCGGGTATCACAACCGCCCGGAGGACACCGCGCGGGCGTTCAAGGACGGCTGGTACCGCACAGGCGATCTCGGTCGCCGCGGGCGGCACGGCGGTCTGCGCGTCACGGGCCGGGTCAGGGAACTGATCATCCGTGGCGGGGAGAACATCAACCCGGTCGAGGTCGAGCACGTGCTGCTCACCTGCCCCGGCGTCGTGGACGCGGCCGTCGTCGGCAGGCCGCACGACGTGCTGGGCGAGGTGCCGGTGGCGTTCGTGGTCACCGATGCGGGGCGCGGCGTCGACACCGCCCGCGTACGTGCCCTGTGCCGGGAGCGGCTGTCGGACTTCAAGGTGCCCGACGAGGTGTACGAGACCGGCACCGTGCCCCGTACCCCCTCCGGCAAGACCGATCGTCCCGCGCTGGCCCGGCAGCTGGCCGAACGGCTCGAGTCGGCGCGCGAGGCCACGGCGTCCGCCCTGCGCGGGCGCCTGCCGGCGCTGACCCCGTCCGGGCGGTCCGACACCGTGCTGCGCCTCGTCCTCGCCGCGACGGCGCACGCCAGCGGCGTGCCGGAGCGGGACCTGGCACCGGACCGGCCCTTCACCGCTTTCGGGATCACCTCTCTCGGGGGTGTGCTGCTGCGTGACCGGCTCGGCGCGGCCACCGGCCTGGAGCTGCCCGCCACCTTGGTGTTCGACCACCCGACGCCCGCCGCGGCGGCGGCGTTCCTGGAGGCCGCGCTGCTCGGTGGCCCGGCCCCGGACGGCGGCGGGGCGCGTACGCCCTCGGCGGAGCCGGTGGCCGTCGTCGCGATGGCCTGCCGGTATCCGGGCGGCGTGGCCTCGCCCGAGGACCTGTGGAAGCTGGTCGCGGATGGGGGTGACGCGACCTCGGACGTCCCCGACGACCGGGGCTGGGACCTGTCCGCCCTCCACGACCCCGATCCCGACCGGCTCGGCAGGTCCGTCACCCTCCGCGGCGGGTTCCTGCGCGGGGCGGCCGACTTCGATGCGGCCTTCTTCGGGATGTCGCCACGGGAGGCGCTGGCCACCGATCCGCAGCAGCGGCTGCTCCTGGAGACCACCTGGGAGCTCTGTGAGCGGGCCGGCATCGACCCGACGGCCCTGCGCGGCAGTGACACCGGCGTCTTCGTCGGCGTGATGCACGACGACTACGCCGGCCGTCTCCTGCACCGCGGCCCGCACGAGCTGGAGGCGCACCTCGCCCTGGGCTCGGCGGGCAGCGTGGCCTCGGGCCGTATCGCCTACGCCCTGGACCTGCGCGGGCCCGCCGTGACCGTGGACACCGCCTGCTCGTCGTCGCTGGTGGCCGTGCACGCGGCGGCACAGGCCCTGCGGTCCGGCGAGTGCTCACTGGCCGTGGCCGGGGGCGTGACCGTCATGGCCACTCCGGCCTCGTTCGTCGCGTTCAGCAGGCTGCGCGGTCTGGCGCCGGACGGCCGGTGCAAGCCGTTCTCGGCCACCGCCGACGGCACCGCCTGGGCCGAGGGCGCCGCGGTGATCCTGCTGGAGCGCCTGTCCGACGCGCGGCGCAACGGCCATCCGGTGCTGGCCGTGCTCCGCGGTTCGGCCGTCGCTTCCGACGGCGCGTCCAACGGCCTGACCGCGCCGAGCGGCCCGGCCCAGCAGGAGGTGATCCGCCGGGCCCTGGCCGACGCCGGGCTGTCCCCGGCCGACGTCGACACGGTCGAGACGCACGGCACCGGTACCGCGCTCGGCGACCCGGTGGAGGCCCGGGCGCTGCAGGCCGCGTACGGGAGGGAACGGCCCGCCGACCGGCCGCTGTGGCTCGGTGCGCTCAAGTCCAACATCGGGCACACTCAGGCCGCGGCCGGTGTCGGCGGTGTCATCAAGACCGTCATGGCGATGCGTCACGGACGGCTGCCACGCGTTCTGCACTGCGAGGAGCCGTCACCGCATGTGGACTGGTCGTCGGGCGCCGTACGGCTTCCGACGCGGGAGGAGGTGTGGCACCCGGCGCCCGGCTGCCCGCGCCGGGCCGGAGTGTCCGCGTTCGGTATCGGCGGGACCAACGCCCACGTCATCCTGGAAGAGGCCCTTGAGGAGCTTGCTGAGGGGACCGCTGAGAAGCCCCCTCCGGAAGGGCCCTGGAGTACGGTGCCACCGCTGCTGCTGTCGGGCGCGGATCCGCGGGCCCTGCGCGCGCAGGCCGGGCAGGTGGCGTCCCTGCTGCGGGAACGGCCCGAGCTGTCCTTGCTGGATGTCGCCTTTTCCCTGGCCACGACCCGGGCGGCACTCACGCACCGGGCAGCCGTGACCGCAGGGGACCGCGAGGCGCTGCTGAAGGCTCTGGACATGTGGGCGGCGACCGGTGCCGGACCTGGCGGCGCCGGGGCGGGGCCGGTCCCGCATGCCGGACGGCTGGCCCTGCTGTTCTCCGGCCAGGGCGCGCAACGGCCCGGCATGGGACGGGAACTGCACCGTGCCTTCCCCGTATTCGCGGCTGCCTTCGACGCCCTGTGTGAACGGTTCGACAGCACCGGCAGCCTGGAGCGGCCCCTGTGCTCCGTGCTGTGGGCGGACCGAGACTCCGGCGATGGCGCTCTGCTGGACAGGGCGGACTTCGCGCAGGCGGGTCTGTTCGTCTTCGAAGTGGCGCTGTTCCGGCTGCTGGAGACCTGGGGGGTACGGCCGGACGCTGTGGTCGGGCACTCCGTGGGCGAGCTGGCGGCGGCTCACGTCGCGGGCGTCCTGTCGGAGCCGGAAGCGGTGGAGCTGGTCGCGGCCCGGGGGCGGCTGATGCGTCAACTGCCCGGTACCGGCGCCATGGTGGCCCTGGAAGCCTCCGAGGACGAGGTGGCGCGAGAGCTGGCGGATCTGACGCACCGCGTGGCGATCGCGGCGGTGAACGGTCCACGGTCGGTCGTCGTCTCCGGGGAGGAGGAAGCCGTGCTCACCGTCGCGTCCCGGTTCGCCGGGCGCGGGCGCCGCGCCACGCGGCTGCGCGCCGGCCATGCCTTCCACTCGCCGCTGGTGGAACCGATGCTCGCCGAGTTCGGCCGCGTCGCGTCCGCGGTGACCTACGGGACGCCGCGCATCCCGGTGATCTCGTCCTTGACGGGACGCCGGGCGGACGGGGACGACCTGCGCTCGGCGTCGTACTGGGTGCGCCACGCCCGCGAAACCGTACGGTTCGGCGACGCCCTGCACCGTCTCGTGCACGACGAGCAGGTGACCGCCTGCGCGGAGGTGGGCCCCGACGCGCAGCTCACGGCGGCTGCCATGAGCAGCGCCGCCGGGCAGCGCGAGGGGCTGGTGTGCACGGCCACCGCACGGGCCGGCGTGCCGGAGGCGGAGACGGTCCTGGCCGCGCTCGGCCGGCTGCACACACACGCCGTGCCGGTGGACTGGCCCCGGGTGTTCACGGGCAGCGGCGCCCGGCGGGTGGACCTGCCGACCTACCCCTTCCAGCGGCAGCGCTACTGGCTGGACGACACCGCCGCCCACGTCCCGGCCGGCGGCGAACATCCCCTGCTGACCGGGACGACCACCGTGCCCGGCACGGAACGCCTGCTGTGCACCGGTCACCTCTCCGTCACGGCCCAGCCGTGGCTGCGCGACCATGTCGTCGCCGGGCAGGTGCTCGTACCCTCCGCCGCGTTCGCCGACATGGTGGTCCACGCGGGCGACGCGTGCGGGCTGGAGGTCGTCGAGGACTTCGTGCTGCTGGCGCCGCTGCCCCTGTCCGGATCCGGGGAAGGGGTCCAGGTGCAGGTGGTGCTCGGTGAACCGGACGCCTCGGGCCGCCGCATCGCGGATGTCCACTCCCGCCCACGGGAGTCGGGCCCGCTCGGCGCCTGGACGCACCACGCGACCGGACGGCTCGGCCCGGCCACCGGGCGCGGAGGTCATGATTCCGGCGCCTCCGCGTGGCCGCCCGCGGGTGCGGTGCCCGTGGACCTCACGGGTGCGTACGAGCGCCTGGCCGACGCCGGTTACGCGTACGGCCCTGCCTTCAGGGGCGTCACGGCCGTCTGGCGCGGGCCGGATGAAGAGGTGTTCGCGGAAGTGCGGCTGCCCGAGGCGACGAGCACCGACGCCGGCCGGTACGGCATTCACCCCGCGCTGCTGGACGCCTCCCTGCACGCGTCACTGCTCGCCGTGCCGCTCGCCGGTCCCGTCCGGATGCCGTTCGCCTGGCGCGGCATGAGCGTGTACGCCGTCGGTGCCACGGCGCTGCGCGTACGCATACGCACCACGGGCACGGACACGGTCGCCGTGGACCTCGCCGACCCCGCGGGGAGGCCGGTGGCCGGGGTGGAGTCCTTGACCACCCGGCCGCTACCGGAATCCACCGCGGCCGCGGAAGCGAGCGGGGCCCTGTACAGCCTGCGGTGGGTGGGCATTCCGGCCGACGGCGACGGGCCGTCCGTGTCCGTGACGGAACCCGACGACATCGGCGTGCGCTCCGTGCTCCCCTCGCCGCCGGCCGGACGGGGGACCGCCCCCGGGACGGTGGTGATCTCCCTGTCCTCCCCCTCCTCGGGTGCCGGCCCCGTCGCGGACACCCATGCCTTGACCGCACGTGCCCTGGCCGTGCTGCGAGGGCGCCTGTCCGCCCCGGCCGCGCCCGGGTCGCGCCTCGTCGTGGTGACCCGCGGCGCCACCTCGACGGAGCCGGACCTGTCGGCCGCGGCGGTGTGGGGCCTGGTGCGTTCGGCGCAGGCGGAGCATCCCGGGCGCCTCACGGTCGTGGACACCGACGGCCGGCCCGAGTCCCTGCGCCTGCTGCCCGCCGCCGTCGCCACCGGCGAACCCCAGCTCTCCCTCGCAGAGGGAGCCGTGCGCGTCCCCCGACTGGCCGGCTCGGACAACCGGCCGGGCAGTCTTCCGGCAGAAGGCACGGTCCTGGTGACGGGCGGCACCGGAGCCCTGGGCGGCCTGCTGGCCCGGCACCTCGTCACCCGGCACCACGTCCGCCGCCTCGTCCTCCTCAGCCGTCATGGCCTTCGGTCGGCTGCCGCGCGGCGGCTGGCGGCAGAGCTGGAGGAGTCCGGCGCCCACGTGGACGTGATCGCGTGCGATGCCGCCGACCGCCCCCGCCTGACCGACGTCATGACGACGTACGCGCACGAACTGAGCGCCGTCGTGCATGCCGCCGGTGTCCTGGACGACGGCGTGCTGGAGTCCCTGACACCCGGGCGGCTCGCCGCGGTGCTGCGGCCGAAGGCGGACGCCGCCTGGAACCTCCACGAGCTGACGAGGCATCTGCCCCTGTCGCACTTCGTCCTGTTCTCCTCGGCGGCCGGACTGCTGGGCACCGCCGGCCAGGCCAACTACGCCTCCGCGAACGCCTTCCTGGACGCGCTCGCGCACCACCGCGCCTCGCTCGGTCTGCCGGCCCTCTCCCTCGCATGGGGCCCGTGGGCGGGCGGGGAGGGAATGGCGGCGCGCACCACCGGCCACAACCAGGCCCTGGACGGCGTGCTGCGCGCCGTCTCCCCCGCACAGGGGCTGGCGATGTTCGACGCGGCGCTGGGCAGCGACGAAACGGTGCTCGCCCCGCTGCTGCTGGACCGTTCCCGGCCGTCGGGGACCGCCGGGCGGCCGGTGCCGCCGCCCCTGCGCGGGCTGCTGCGCACGACCCGTCAGTCAGCGGCCCGGGCCGAGGCCGGAGCCGGCGACGACCCTACGATCGCGGCCCGGGCCTGGCGGGAACGGCTCGCCGCACTGCCCGCGTCCGAGCGGGCACCGGCCCTGCTGGAACTGGTCCGCGAGGAAGTCGCCACGGTGCTCGGCCATACCGGCGCGGCCGCTGTGCCCCCCGGCCGCCCCTTCGCCGAGCTGGGCTTCGACTCCCTGACCGGGGTACTGCTGCGCAACCGTCTCAGCGCGCTCACCGGCCTGCCGCTGCCCGCCTCTGTCGTGTTCGAGCGGCCCAGCGCCGCGGAGCTGGCCGGCCATCTCCACGACGAACTGGCCGGAGCCCTGCTCGAAGAGGCCACCACCGCGCCCGCCTCCCCACCGGGAACGGCACGGCCGGCGCAGCGCCTCGCCTCCCTCTACCGGCGCGTGTGCGAGGCGGGCGACGTGGTGTCGGCAATGCACTTGCTGGTGACCGCCTCGCTCGCCGTGCCTGTCTTCGGAGGCGCCGACAGCGCCCCGCACGAGCTCGCGCCCCTCAAGCTCGCGGAAGGCGCCACCGGTCCCGCTCTGGTGTGTCTGCCCGGCTTCTCCCCCACTCTCGGCAGGCCCTGGCACGCCACGCTGGCCGCTTCCTTCGGCGGCGAGCGGGACGTCCTCGAGATCCAGCACCCCGGCATCGTCCACGGCGACGCCGTGCCACGCGACTGGGAGACCCTCGTGGACCTGCACGCCGGCACCGTGCGCGAGCACCTCGGCGACCGCCCGTACGCCGTCCTCGGCTCCTCGATGGGCGGCTGCCCGGCGCACTCGGTGGCCGCACGCCTCGCGGCGACCGGCACACCACCGATCGGCCTCGTCCTCATCGACACCTACCACGTCACCCCCGACCTCGAGGACGAGCCGTGGCTGCTCGCCCTGCCGGCCCGTCTCCCCCTGCGCATGGGCGAGCGCTTCGACACCGCCGTGGACGACATGGCCATGGCCGCCCTCGGCGCCTACACCCGCATCGCCCGCGGCTGGCAGCCGGAACCGGCCGACGTCCCCACCCTCCTGCTCCGCGCCACCGACGCGCTGCCGCGAACTTCCTGGCCCATGCCGCACATTGCCGTGGACGTCCCCGGCAACCACTGGAGCATGACCGAGGAGCACGCCCACACGACGGCGCGGGCGATCAGGGAATGGCTCGACGCACGCCTCCTTCCCCGCCCCACAACCACCCCACTACCGTGACCCCCCGCGCCAACAGTTGCACTGCTGGGGAGGCGGGCATGGCGGACGCAGAAGGCAGTGGTACGGGAGCCGAGCTGCGGCGGGATGCCGTGGGCGGGACCGCGGTGCTGTTCCAGAGCGTGACGGCCATGGCGCCCGCGGCGGCCGTGGTGGCCTCGATTCCGGGCGGGGCTGCTTTCGCCGGAGGCAGCCTGCCACTGTCCGTCCTCCTCGCCCTGGCCGCGTCGCTGCTCACGGCGTCCGCGCTGGGCGAACTCGCCCGGCACCTGCCGGCCGCCGGCTCGGTGGCGACCTACGCCGCCCGGGGACTGCATCCCGCGGCCGGCTTCCTGGTCGCCTGGGGGTACGTCTTCGCCGAAGCGCTCGTCCCACCGCTGGTGCTGCTCCAGCTCGGCTTCACCATGGCGGGCACGCTGCACCGCCAGTGGGCCGCGTACCCGGCGGACCTGTGGTGGCCGTGGGTCCTGGCCGGTGCGGCGGCTGTCGCCGCGGCCGGATACCGGGGCATTCGGGCCTCCGCACGGCTCGGCACCGTTCTCGGCGTCTTCGAGATCGCCGCCCTCGTCGTGTTCGCGGCGCTGCTGATCGTCCAGGCGGGGAAGGCCAACACCCTGTCCGTCTTCACCCCTTCGCACACCGCCCCCGGCCAGTCCGCCGCCGGAGGGGTCCTCGCCGGATCGGTCTACTGCATGCTCGCCTTCGCGGGGTTCGAGGCCGCCGCCCCGCTGGCCGAGGAGGCCCGCCGGCCCCGGCGGACGATCCGGCGAGCCGTGGTCGGCGCGGCCCTGGGCGTGGGGGCCTTCTACGTCCTGACCACCTACGCCATGACCGTCTACTACGGACCCGGCCGGTTCGCGGGCTTCGGCGCGGACGGCGACGCGTCGTGGGACGGGGTGGCCCGCGGAGCGTTCGGCCTGATGTGGCTGCCCGTGTTCCTGGCGGTGGTCAACTCCTGCGTCGCCAACGCCAACGCGGGCGCCAACGCGGCGACGCGCACGGCCTACGCGTTCGGCCGTGCCGGACTCTTCCCACGGCCCCTGGCCACCGTCCACCCCCGGCACCGTTCCCCGGTGACGGCCCTCGCGGCACAGACCGTCGTGACCGTCGCGGTGGCCCTGGCACTGGGCTTCGCGTACGGCCCTGTCACCGCCTTCTATCTGATCGCCACGGGGGTCGTCATCGTGGTCGTCGGCGTGTACATCACGGCCAACCTGGCCTGTGCGGGGTACTTCCTGCGCCGTCCGGGGCTCCGCCCGGTACGCCACCTCCTCGTCCCCGCCCTGGCGAGCACCGCCCTCGTACCGGCCCTGCTCACCGCCGCCGGGCTGCCGGTGTTCTCCTTCGTCACCCCGCTCCAGCCACCGGTCTCGTACGCGGGCGCGGCCGTGGGCGCATGGCTGTCGCTGGGGGTGGGCGTGCTGCTGGTGGTGCGGCGCCGGCACCCGGAGCGGCTGAGCCGGTCAGCCTTTCAGGGCGTAGAAGTGGATCGGTGAGTTCGGCTTGAACCCGATGCGCGGGTACACAGGGGCCCCTGCGGCGGTCGCGTGCAGAACGGCGCGGGTCAGCCCGGTGGCCCGGGCGCCCTCGTACAGCGCCTTGCGCGTGACCGCCTCGCCGTAGCCCCTGCGCTGCCACCGCGGATCTGTGGCGACAAGCGCGACGAAGAGGCGGCCTTCCGCTTCGACCGCACCGGCGCACGCCACGGGAACGTCTCCTCGCATGGCCAGGTAGGCGAACACCTCGTTCTTCCAGAGCCTGGATCCGACGAGCCCGTCACGGCCCTCGTCCAAGGTGAAGTCGTAAGCGCGCGAGTTGAGGTCCGCATACGCTCGCAGCTGTTCGTCGGTCGACACCCGCACGAACGTCAGGTCGGGGTGGACCGGCTCGGGGACGGGGAGCAGATCTCCGGCCATGCCCGTGGCGGGAAAGGCGTACTGAAGTCCCGCCTCCTCCACCGCCGTCCCCAGCGCCGAACGAGCCTCCTCGTCGAGGAGGTCCTCGAAGAGCCACAGGAAGCCCGGGTACTTCTTCGCGCGCATGATCTCCGCTGCCCGGCGCAGCCGACGCCCGATGAGCTCCGCGTCCGCACCCACATCCGTCAAGGTGAGGCAGTTCCAGAAGGCGAACCGGCAGTCGGCCCAGCGAACGGCGATGCCCGGAAGATCGCGCACATCCGCACCCGCATCGCGGTCGAGCACCATGGCCCGCCAGACCACAGCCAGCTGCTCCACCGACTCGATGGACTCCGCGAGATCGTTCACCGTACCTCCAGGGAATCATTGGGCGTTCGGCACCACAGGAATAGGTAGTACACGACTCCGGCATCCCTGGGCAGGGGCAGTCGACCGCATCCCGGTCGCTGCGGTGCGCGGAACGACGTGAACGCCGGCACCTCGGTGGTGGTCATTGTGAGGACCACCAGGTCGACGAGGTGGCGGCGGTGTAGCCCAGGGACTCGTACAGCGGCCGTCCGAGCCGTGAGGCGGTGAGTGTCACCGGAAGGTGCGCCATGGGCGCGAGCGAGCCGAGCATGACGGCCCGCCCGGCGCCGCGGGAGCGGTGCGCCGACGCCGTGCCGACCCAATAGTGGCTGCCGACCCCGTCGTGGACAACGGTGACACCGGCTCCGACCGCCTCGCCGTCGAGGACGGCGAGGAAGACGTCCACGCCTGGCTGCTCGGTCAGTGTCGTGGGGAACATCTCGCCAGGACGGTAGGGGGTGAACCTGGTCAGCTCGAAGCCCTCGATCACGATCTGCTCGGCAGTCTGCAGCTCGCACGCCCGCTGGGCCTGGCTCACCTCCATCGCGGGGGCGGCGACAGGGCCGGGCGGGCGCACCATGATCGGCATCTGCCAGTTGCGCATGCCCAGGTGACTCAAGTCGGTGGAACTGAACGGATCCTCGACATCCACCGGTCCGGTCGACCGGCCGGCCAGCTCGGTCAGCTCGGCGAGCTCGTGCGCCTCGAGGTCGGGTTCCTGCAGCAAGATACGTGTCCCGGCGCGCTCGCCGCCGAGCACGGCGAGGAAGCTGCGTCGGCGGATCACCTCGTGGCCGCGGGAGTTTCCGATCGCGGCCCAGAACGCGGCGGAGTTGCGGGCCTGGCGTATCGCCGCGTCGTCGAAGGCCGCGGGGTGATCCGGATGGTCCTGCCTGCTGCGATCCTCGACACGGGCGTCGGGGGTGGTCTGCCAAGTGTTGGCCACGAATGGCTCCTGTTCAGTGACTGTGCGGTGGTTCAGGCGAAGGGGCAGGCGGACCCGAGTAGAAGTCGACTCGGGTCTTCGTCATGCCTCCGGCCCAACGACGTAATGTCTCTGATAGCTGGGCCGATCTCAACCGAGATTGCTGAGCCATTCGCCCGAGGAGCCCCCGTGAAAATGCTCATCAAGGTGCCGGAAATCGGCGTTCCCGCAGGTCAGCCACTCAGGCAAGGTGGGCAGGTCAGCAAAAGGTCAGCAATGGACCGAGGTAACAGCGGCAAGGCCTGGGGCGACCGCAGTTCCAGTCTGCGCCAGGGATACACATCGTGACGCGAGCCGACGTGTCGCCGCCGGCTCGTGCCGGTGCTGCCGCGTGGTGATGTGGGGAATGAGCCTCTGCTCGGGGGTGCGAGCGCCGTCCTCGCCGCTGAAGGTGACGTGCAGGCGTCGTTCCTTGGCCGTGTAGATCGCCGCACAGGCCCGGGCAGTGACTTGGCACTCGACGAGGCCGGTTCCAGCCGTACGTGCCGCTCGGAGGTCGGAATCGAGAACATCACGCTCTCGACGCGGGTCCGTCGACAGCACGTCGCTGTCCACGACCTGATCACCCAAGGTCGGAGCCGCCGGCCGGCTCGATAGTGCCTCGCGATGCTCGGCCAGGAACGCGAACACACTCCCGGCCGGGATCAACTCCCTGCACGTCGCCCACACATCCGGCCCCACCGGCTCATTCCACGACCGACCCATCACGCCCGCAACTCTGAACTCAGGCAAGGGCCACGGAGCAAGACATCGCGGGCCCCTCACCACCGGACCCCAAGATCTTCATCAGTCTTCTAGGGCCCTTGGCGCCTTCCCGGACAGAGCCATGCCGTACACAGTGCGCGTGGTGACGAAGATGTTGGCGGGTAAGCCCACCGTCTCGAAGAGACGGACGAACGGGCCGCTGACAGCCCGTGGCCGGAAGCCGAGCGCTGCCAGGAGTCGGCTGAGACGCCGGTCTCCTTTGGAGCGACGATCAAGCCCGGACCGACCGGGCGACCCGCCAGCGGATCTCGAACCCGCCTCTAACACGTGCCCCAAGGCTGCTGCCATGACACCTCTGATCAGCATCGCCGTCCTGGTCTGCTGCGGCGGCGTAGCCGGAGTGCTGTTCTCGGTCGCGCTCAGCGTCGTCCCGGCGTTCCTCGCCATGCCGCCCGCGGACAATGCGCGGGTGCACCAGCTGGTGGGCCGGCACTTCGACAAGGAAATGCCGCCCCTCGTGCTGTGCAGCGTGGCCGGCCGGCCCCGGGACGCGGGGCCGGCGTCTCGCCGGCGCGCTGCTGCTGGCCAGGGTGTCGGTGATCTCCCAGTTCGGCAACGTCCCGATCAACCGCAGGGTCCCGAACGCGCTGGCGGAACGTCCGTCGCTGCGCACCGCCCTGGCGGTACTAGCCGCGCCCGCCAACGCCTGCGCCGGCGTCCTCTAGTCGGATCTGTACCCGCATACGGCCTCCGCCCATCACGACAGACAGGGGCACACTGGAACCCGCCCACAGGCGCGATGCTCACCGACGCCGGCACCACCGACCGGTCGCAGACCACGGACGGGCAGGACGCCGGCGCGTTCCTGCGCATGCTGGGCGGCCCGGCCCAGCATGCCCAATACCTGAAGATGATGGACTCGGCCAACGGGCTGGTCGCCCCGCACCTGGCGGAGGCATACGACCGGCCGGCGCGGCGAGGTGCTCGATATCGGCGGCTGCCCGGGCAATCTGGTATCACCGCTCCTGCTCCGATTCCCCCACCTGCGCGCGGCGGTGTACGACCTGGCTCCGCTGGCCGACGCGTTCGCGGGGCGCACCGAACGCCTGGGCATGGCCGGCCGGGCCGCCTTCCACGGCGGTGACTTCGTCGCCGACGAGCCGCTGTCGGTCACCGCCGGCGGCCCGGCCCAACGGTGCGCTGCTCCTCTACAACGCCGTCCTGGCCGAGGAGCCGGCGGACCCGGCGCGGACCCCTGGTCAGCCTCAACACGCTGCTGGTCACCAAGGGCGGCCCGGAGTACACCGCCGCCGAGAGTGCCGGCAGTGGATGTCCGACGCGGGCTGCAAGAAGTCCCCACCTGGCCACTCGGCCACACCAACACCCTGATCATCGGCTGTCGCTGATGAGGGGCCCGCCGGACGGCGGGCCCACCGAACCCACGAGGAGTCCAAGTGCCAGCTCATACCAGCGCGTTCCGCACCAGCCGCCGCATCAGCCGCCGAGGTGCGTTGGCCGGCATCGGCGCGGCCGTTCTCGGTATCGCCGTGAGCCGCGTTCCCGCCGCGCACGCCGTCGACTTCCCGCCGGGCGATCCGCACAATCGCTTCGTCGACGTGGACGGCGCCTTCAACATAAGGGATGTCGGCGGCTGGAATGCCTCCGGCGGCACGATCGCCCCGCGCGTCTTCTACCGCGGCGGCGCGCTCGGCTGGGTCAGCGACGCCGGTCTGACCCAGCTCTCCGCCCTCAAGCTGGCCGTGAACGTGAACTTCCTCAGCCGCGGCGAGATGGAGAAGTCCAAGCCCGACCGGCTCCCCAAGGGTGTGCGGACCATTTCGGCGCCCGTCGAGCACCCCGGGGGCAGCAACAGCCACTCCGGCGGCATTGACGCCTCCAAGCCCGACCCGGCCGTGCTGGCCAAGTTCCGTGACTACGTCACACTCAAAGAGGCGCACGTGTCCTTCGGTCTCGCCGTCCGCGAGATAGCGGCGCTCGGCGGAAGGCCCTTCTATCTGCACTGCAGCTCCGGTACCTACCGCACCGGTTGGGCTACTGCCGTGCTGATGACGATCCTGGGCGTCGACCGTGACCAGGTGAATGAGGAGTTCCTGCTGAGCAACCTGGCCTTCGGCGCCACCTACGCCTGGACCGAGTACCTGGACACCGCCTTCGAGCAGATCGGCGAGTCCTTCGGCTCGTTCGACGGCTATCTCGCCAAGGGCCTGGGCGTCAGCGACGCGGACCGTGGCCGCCTCCGCAAGGCGCTTACAGCCTGACCAGCGCACAACGGCTCATGGAGGAAGGGCGCGCTTCGGGCGCCCTTCCTCAGCTCTACCCACGATTGACGGATCCCGTAGTTCAGTCGACTCCCCGGTGCCCGGCTGCACCCAGAGGTCGACCCGTGTCGCCGCCTCCCGGGCAGAGCGCCTCGTCCACCTTGCCGAGCAGGTGGTGCCCGTGGACGCCCGGGCCAACCGAGGTGGTGGGACGCAGCACCAGCCGGTGCCAACCGTGGTCGAGCACCTAGAAGACCCGGCCCGCCCGGATCCTGCCGGTAGGCCTTGACCACGCGGACCCCGGCGAGCGCCTGCGAGACCGCCTGGGTCAGCTCACCCTGCCACTGCTGCGCGTGCGCGGCCGCCTTGGTCAGCTCCCGGCCGCCCCGGTGGACAAGAAAGACCAGCACCGGGGCAGCAGCGCGCCGAAACCGCCCACCGCTGACAGTGGGGAGCCCCGCAGGCGGCCAGGAAGACCAGCGCCAAGTCCAAGCGGTGCCGGCCGAGGAATCGCCACAGCCGGCGTACCCACCAACCGCGCCGGGCGGACTTCCCCTCAGCTACTGACCGCGCCCTCCGCCCTGGCGGGCGCCGCCTTGAGCAGCCCGGTCCGGCGGGCCCGCGCCGCGGCGGCCGCCCGCGCCCGCATCGTGGCCAGCAACGGCCTGCCCAGCACCCGGCTGGCCAGCGCGAGGCCGATCAGTGCGGCCAGGGTCGGCAGCGGGGAGACCACCACCGCCACGTTCAGCGGCGTGGTGTAGACGATCACCACGCGGAGCACGGCCGCCACCACGAAGCCGACACCCCAGAGCACATTGAGCAGCCGGAACCGGCGCACGAAAGCCGGGTCCTCGGCCCAGGCGGCGTCCCAGGCGGCGATCAGCCGCGGGTCACCCTTGGTGATGAAGGGCGTCACCACATCGTTGATCACGGTGCGTCCGAAGAACGTCGTGACCAGGCCGTAGACGCCGCCCAGCGCGGGCACCACGGCCGACTTGGCCAGCACCAGCCGGGCGTCCCCGGTGATGAAGGTCAGCACCAGGCTGCCGACCAGCGTCACCATCATCATCAGCGGGAAAGCGCTCAGCCGGCGCGTACGGACGCAGCCGACGACGGTACGCAGCCCCGCCGCGGCCGCGCCGACGCTCAGCGCGAGCACCGGCCCCGCCCCGAAGACGAAGTGCAGGACGAAGAAACTGACCGCGGGCGCCGCCATGTCGAGCAGCAGTGGATACGCGGTACGCGCGGCGGGCCCGCGCAGGACAGTCAACAACTTCACGAGTTATTCCTTTCAGGACCGGGCAGCATCCGTCGGGTTCAGACCCCGGTGAGCCGCTCAGCGCGGAATACGGTCTCGACGCCGCGCATCGAGCCCTGCGCCCCTTCGTGGGCGTAGCCGCGCATGGCGTCCTCGTACGCGGCGACGGCCGCCACGGGTTCCCTAGGTGCTCCGCGGCGTAGGCCAGACAGCGGCAGGACGTGCATGCATCGTGCGCCTCCTCACCAGTGCGTGCGGGCCCGGTCGCCCGGGCTGAGTCCATCCCGTGGCGATCAGGTTTCGTTCGACTCGCGTTCGAGCTCGCCCGCAAGTCCGCCTTCACGTCGGGTGGCCTGCCCCGGGCAGCCCTCGACGGCGGCCCGCACGGTGGCCGCCAGCTCCGCTGCGGGCCCCCGCAGCATCGCGAAGTCCTCCTCGCCGTCCTGGCGGAACACCGTCGGCTGGGCGACGACGCACTCGCCGGACCAGGTGCACCTGCTCTGATGATCCAGCGGCGCGTCGATGACGACCCGGTTGTCGGTACTACCCCCATGCCGCCGCTCCTGTCAGGAGGTTCTCGATGCAGGGCAGCCCTTGCACAGGATGGCCATCGTCTCTTCGAGGCCGTCTTCGGGGATGTTTCTCAGGTCGGTCAGGGTGACCTCAGAACCGCCCCGGGCTGCGGCTCGCCGGCGCCCTCACCGATGACCTGATTGGCCATGAGGTCCGGGCGCTCGAGCTGTCCGCACTGGACGTTACGCGGCTGGTGGAAAGCTCACTTGACATCCGGCGAGGAAGGAAAGCACACTTTCCATGTGAGGAATAAGGTCAGGGAGCTGCGCTTGGCGCGCGGGCTCTCCCAGGCACAACTCGGGGCGGCCGTCAGGGTCTCGCGGCAGACGATCAACTCCATCGAGGCCGAGCGGTATACGCCGTCCTTGCCGCTTGCCTTGTCCTTGGCCAGGTTCTTTCAGAGCAACGTAGAGGAGATGTTCTATGCCGACGGGGACAAAGCGCATGACTAGGACCCCGGCCAAGTGGTCCTTACCGGCGTTCTTCCTCGGCTTCGGTGTTGTCTGCTTGGTGACTGCGTCCGTTGGCGGCCATGTTGGCATCGGACTTGTGGTGTTCGGAGTCATGGCGGTGTGCGGCCTGACGTTGCTCGTGCTGGCACACCGCAGTCAGAGCTACCGCGAGGCCGTCGATCATCCCGACGAACGCTCCCGCTCGATCAACGTGCGCGCCCTGGCCGGCGTGGGCGTGATCGTCACGGTGGGAAACATGAGCGCCTTCATCGGCGAACTCGCGTCTGGCCGCAGCGGCAATCCCTACTACTGGATGGTGATAGTGGCCGGGATCGCCTACACCGTGTTCATCATGCTGTTGCGCCGACGCAGCTGAGCAGCTTGTCGGCGGCACACCATGTTCAGGTGCTCGATTGCGCGTGAGCGGTGGCCAGAAGGGCCCGGCGAAGAGATCGCGGAGGCGACCATGGGGGGTGGGGCTGTGCTTTGCGACCGGTGGACAGGCGGGACGCGGCAGCACCGACTCGCCCGCCGGGTGCGCTACCTCATCGCCAGCAGGGGATCCTCCGAGCGGACGACGCACATCGCCCATTCGTAGTCACGGTCGTCGTCACGCGCGCCCAGACGCCAGGCGCACGGCGATGTGCGCAATCCCCTCAACGCTCCGGCGTCTGACGGGCGGCCCCCACGCAGTCGAATGACGACTTACGGCTGCCGTATCCACACTACGGGCCATGCCCGGCTCCGACTTGATCACCGATACCAGCAGGCGGACGCAGCTAGGAGGTTGGCGTGAGCAGCCTGACGCACCCGCAAAATGAGGTGGTGCTCCCCTCGGAACGTCCACGACCCTGGTACGGCCCGATGATTACCGCCGGTGATCCTTACCCTGGCGGGCTTTTCATCCTGCTCCCCCTGTTGATCGGTCCCGCTTATACGGCGATGGGCCTTCCGACTGGGCTCGCGGTGCTCAATTCCGGTGCCCTCGGCATCTTCGCGGCGCTGTTCGCCGTGAGCCAGTGGATCACCCCCAAGTATCCGCTCGCTCTTCGACTGTCGTGCTATGCGGGGTTGACCGCGATGACAGCCTGGGGGGAGTGGGCGCTTGCACCGGGCTGGTGGGCAGCCGCCGTATTGACGGCGGTTGCGTGCGCGAATCTGCTGGTCCACATGCGTGGCTCGGTCCTTGGCATAGCAGCTGTCACGCTGCTGAGCCTTCTCTCGGGTGTGCCGCTTTCAGCGGCAGCGCTGGTTGTGGCCTCCGGAGCCATCGCCATCCTGCGTGGCCGTCTGCTACTGGAGATCGCCCGGTCCCGGGCCAGCAGAAAGGCTTACGCCACAGCAGCGGTCGATAATGAGCGGCTGCGGTTCGCCAGAGATCTGCACGATCTGCTCGGGCACAGCCTGGTCACCATGATGGCGAAGGCGGAATTGGCGGAACGGCTGGCAGGCGTGGATGCGGCAGCGTCAGCGGCGGCCACCAAGGACGTGCAGGCAGTGGGACGGACCGCCATGCTCGAAGTGCAGCAGGCAATCACCGGCTACCGGTCGACTTCATTGGCTGACGAGATCGACCGGGCAAGCCGGAGTCTTGATCCCCTGCTCAACAGCGTCGTCGTCACCATGCCGGATCGGATATGGCCATCCCCGGTCGACTCGGTGCTGGCTTGGGGCGTGCGGGAAGCAGTGACGAACATTCTCCGGCACGCCGACGCCAGCGAATGCGCGATCACCGTCGAGTCGACCGGACGATCGGTCCGGCTCGACGTCGTGAACGACGATCTGGGCGGCCGAAGCGTCGAGACCGGCGGCTCGGGTGGCCACGGGTTGATGGGCCTGCGGGAACGTGCGCGGGAACTCGGTGGCGACCTGACCGCGGGAGTCCGGCAGGGCGGCGGATTCCGGTTGACGATGGAATTGCCGATCGATGCGGACAAGCCGTCCTGATCCGGGGCCCACCGACCGGCCGCACCAGTCGACCGGTGCGTGAGCCGCACCGGAACAGGCACAGGAGAAAACTCCTGAAGAACTCCGTAGTTCCGCCTCTGCCTGGCACTCGGTGCGAGTGAAACGATCAATGACGGGCGGGCACAACGGCCCGGCGTGAGAGAACAGCACTGGGAAGGGCATATGGCAAACGCAACGCAGTCTCGGCCACAAGTCGGCGGTCTGCTGACGATCATCCTCGAGCTGGTCGTGTCCATCGCCGGGTACTACTGCCTGCGTGCGGTTGGCATCGGCGTGATCTGGTCGCTGGCGATTCCCGGCATCGTGGTCGGCCTCATCGCGCTGGGCAGCACGATTCGTCGCAGAAGACTCGACGCGATGGGGATACTCGTACTGCTCGAACTGGCTGCGACGCTGGGGCTGTCGCTCACCACCGGCGACGTGCGGATCGCGGCATGCCGCCAGCCGTTGTACGTGCTGATCGGCGGAGTCTTCTGTCTGTGCACACTGCTCGCGGCCCGACCGCTGACGGCGACCTTCATCGGGTCGGCGGCGACCTTCGGAGATCCGGTCCGGGCCAAGGCCTTCGAGATGGCATGGCAGGAGAGCCCCGACTATCGGCGTGCGCAACGAGCCATGACCACCGCGATCGGCTCCATCATGGTCGTCGACTCTGTGCTGCGGATCGTAGTGATCTACGTCTTCCCCGCCACGCGGATCGATCTCTCGCTCCTGCTGTCGAACGGCGCCGGCATCGTGATGTTCGTGCTGATCGGTTTCGTCGCGCGGGCCATGGTCATGCCGGCCCGGCGGATCGTGCTCGACAATGTCGAACAGCTGAAAGCCGAAGCCGCTCAGTGAGCCTCTTCCATCCCGCCTCTTGGGGTGGCGTTGCAGGTCAGGTGGGTCGGTGGTGGCATACCGAAGCACCCGCCGTCGGTGTCGTGGTTCCACTCATGACACCGACGGCGGGGCTACGTCGGTTCCGTACCCTTCCACGCTCGACGTCTCGTACGAGCCGGTTGCGCACATCCACGGCGACTACTTGGAATGCGTCGGCCGGCAGTCAGTGCAGCTGGCACCGCCCTGAGGATTCACCGCGGCCCACACTTCGGTGAGCGCGTCGCGCAGCTGTTGCCGAGGCCTCCAGCCGAGCAGCTCGGCGGCCGTCGAGATGTCGAGTCGCTGCCATTCCACCCGGTCGGTTCCCGTCGGCGGCGCGTCGTCGAGGATCTCCGTCGGCCAACCGCTGACCGCCACGAGCGTCTCGACCAGTGATCGCACAGAGATCGCCTCCCCGTAACCGAGGTTGATGATCCGGCCGACCGCCTGCCTGGTCCGCGCCGCCGCCAGGACGCCACGGGCCAGATCGGCCACCGACAAGAAGTCCTGTTGGGCCGTCAGGCGGAACAGCCGCAGTACGGCGGTCCGGTTGTCCCGTACCGCCGTCGCCAGCGCCGCCGAAACCATACCCAGCAGGCTCACCTGCGGGCTGCCCGGTCCGATGGTGGTGGGCAGGCGGAGGACCACACCGTCCACCTCGCCTCGCCGGGTGGCCGCGAGCACCGCTCGGGTGGCCGACAGCTTGCTTCTGCCGTAGACGCTCCCAGGCCGTGCGATGGCGTCTTCGGCGACCGCCATGCCGGCAGGCACGTCGCCGTACTCCTTGGCAGAACCCAACTGAATGAGACGGGTCCGCCGGGGGTGTTTGGCAAGCGCGGCCACCAGCCGGTCGACCAGTACGGCATTTGAATCGATCACCTCCGATTCGCTCAGTTGCCATACGCCACCGGCTGCGTTGACCACCAGGCTCGGCTGTGCCTCGGCCAGCACGTCGGAAATGTTGTCACTGGTCAGATCGGCCACCAGCAACCGGGCTGCGGTGACTGGTGCCGGTCGGCGCCCTACGGCGACCACCGACCAGCCTGCCGCGGTCAGTTCCGCACACAGCCGATGACCCAGGTAGCCGGTGCCGCCCAGCACGAGGGCGCTGGGCTGCGAAGCGGTCATGTCGGCCTGCCCGGGTCCGGCTCGGCAAGAGTCCGGCACTCGTCATACGTCGGCAACAGCCCTTCATCCAGGCAGTCGCGCAGCCCGCGGCCCTCGGTCGCGATATCCGAGGGGATCGGGTGGGGGACCGGCCAGGTGATGCCGAGTTCGGGATCGAGCGGGTTCAGCACGTACTCGATGGCCGGAGCGTACGAAGTGGAACACAGGTAGGCGACGGTGGTGTCCTCGGTGAGGGCGCAGAACCCGTGCGCGAAGCCTTCGGGCACATACACGCTGTGGTGTTCCGCCGCGTCCAGTCGCACGGTCTCGTGCTGTCCGAACGTCGGCGAGCCGAGCCGCAGGTCCACCAGGACATCGACGATCGCGCCGGTCATGCAGGTGACGTACTTGGCCTGTCCCGGTGGGGTTTTTGTCATGTGTAGACCACGGATCGCCCCGAGCCGGGAGACCGACAGGTTGACCTGTGCGACGTCCAACGTGTGCCCCGTGGCCGCGCGCAGCCAGTCGGCGCGAAACCCTTCGAGGAAGACGCCCCGCTTGTCGCGATGCCGGTCGGGTATCACCTCGAACGCACCCTGCAGAGTCAGCGGACGAGCCTTCATCTGACCTCCCTTTCACCCTCTGGATGAGGACCCTCTGGATGAGGAGAACGTCGGTTTCCTGGCGGCCCACGCGCCCGTGCCTGCCGCTGAGTCCCGCTCGAACCCGGCGACGACCTCGGCCGGCGTAGGCAGGGCCACATGCTCGTCCCGTAGTCGCATGGCGGCCCTCTGATAGCTGGGTAGATCGGCGACGAACCGGCTGAGCGCCTCTTTGAGGGTGGCGTCCTCCAGGCCGACCGGCCACAGGTGACGTCCGCTGCCGGTGGCTTCGACCTGCCGGGCGTTGACGATGGCATCGGGCCACCAGGGCACGACGAACTGCGGGGTACCGCAGCTCATGGCCGTCATCGTGGTGCCCGCGCCGCCCTGGTGCACGATGGCCGCGCAGCTCGGCAGCAGCAGATGCAACGCGACCGGGCCGACGTGTACGACGTTCTCGGGCAGGTCGGTGAACATCTCGCGGTACTCCTCGTGTACCGCGACGACGACCTCCACGTCCTGGTCCGCGAGGGCCCGCACGACGCGGGGAGCGAGAATGCCCTCGTTCCACCCGAACCTGTACAACGACCCGCCCCAGGAGACGACGATCCGCGGCCGGGTGGGCGGGGTGCGCAACCACGGCGGAAGCTCGGCGGCACCGTTGTAGGGGATGTAGCGCATGGGCGCGCTGTTCACCTTGGGGTGCACCCGACGCAGCCGTGGTGGGCACGGGTCCAGCGTCAGGTCGCCGAGCAGGTTCACCCGGTCCGCCTTGAGCCGTTGGGCGAGCCCACCCAGCATCTCGTCCTCGATGCGGGCGATTTTCGCGGCCGAGTCGGTGGCCCACAGCAGGCGCATCGAGGGAACCCCGAGCGCACCGGCGAGAATCGGGCCCAGGAAGGCCATCGGCTCGAAGACGACGAAGTCCGGCCGCCACTGACGGGCGAATTCCGTTGCCTCCTCGGCCATTGCCTCGGCGGACTTCGCGATCCGGTACAGCGAGACGATGCCGTTCTGCCTGTGTGGGCTGTTCTCCACGGTGGCGCGGTCGTTCTCCGGGCGCCAGTCCCGGTACATCTCTGACAGCTGGTCGACGATGTCGAGGTCCGGCCCCGCGGGCAGTGCGGGCAGCCCGGATCCTGTGATGGTGGGAGCGAACGACGGCTGGCTGGCCACCATCACCTCATGACCCGCGGCGCGCAGTGCCCAGCCCAGCGGCGCCATCGGGTAGAAATGAGAACTCCACGGCCAGGTGATGAACAGTGCGCGCATCAGCGTGTGCCTCCACTTATTCGGTCCGTGGTCATGTTCGGGCAGCGAGCTGGGGAACGACTGGTACCCGGCTGGGGACGGACCTGGGCCCAGGGACCGGTGCGGTCGCCGAGCTGGCCGGCGAGCAGGGCCGCGACGTCGGCGGGGGTGGGCAGCGCGCGGTTCTCCCGGTGCAGTCGGTCGGCGTGGACCTGGTAGGCGGGCAGGTCACCCAGGAACGCGTCGAGTGCGGCGGTGAGTGCGGTGTCGTCGAGGTCGTACGGTTCGAGGTGGCGTCCTGCGCCGGTGGTCTGGAGCTGCCGGGCGGTGAGGACACCATCGGGGATCCAGGGGAGGACCAGCTGAGGGACACCGTGGCTCATGGCGGTCATGGTGGTACCGCCGCCGCCGTGGTGGACGATGGCGGCGCAGCTGGGCAGCAGGAGGTCCAGGGGAACGGGCCCGACGTGGATCACGTTGTCGGGCAGCTCCGTGTAGTGCTGACGTTGGTCGGCGGAGGTGGCGACGATGACGTCGACGTCGTAGCGGCCGAGCGCGCGGACGATACGCGGACCCAGGGTGCCGTCGTGCAGGCCGATGGGAAGGAGGGTCTTCCCCCAGGTGACAGCGATGCGTGGCCGGTCGGGCCGGCGGCGCAGCACGGCGGGCAGCTGGGCCGGGCCGTTGTAGGGGACGTAGCGCATCGGCTGGCGGGTGACGTCGTCGGCGGGGACCTGCAGCCGCGGTGGGCACGAATCCAGCGTCACACCGCCGAGCGGAGCGAACTCGTCCACGCCCAGCCGTTCGGCCAGGCCGCCGAAGAGTTCGTCGCCGAGCAGGGTGATCGCGCGCGAGAAGTCCATTCCCCACAGCAGCCGCATCGCGGGGACGCCCAGGTGGGCGGCGATCAGCGGCCCCAGCAGCGCCATCGGCTCGTACACGACGACATCCGGTTGCCACGAGTGCGCGAAGGCCAAGGTCTCGTCGGCCATCGCCGCGGCACAGTCGGCGGCAAGTTGGTAGGTTCGCCGACCCCGAGGGCCCTTGGGCGTGCCCTCCGAACCGTGCGTAGGCACGCGTGGGCGCCAGTTTCGGTACGCCGCGGTGACCCGACCCTGCATGTCGATGTCATGGCCGACCGGCAGGGCGGGCAGGCCCGCGTCGGTGATGGTGCCGGTGAAAGAGGGCTGGCTGACCACCATGACCTCGTGGCCGGCAGCCCGCAGTGCCTGACCGAGCGGGACCATGGGGTAGAAGTGGGTGTTCCAAGCCCAGGTGATGAACAAGGCGCGCATCCCCCAATGGTTGGCCGGGCTGCTCGCAAACGACTGGGGAGCACCGCCGGACCCCTGCCGGAGCCCCGCCCCACCGCATTCCCACCGGTCCTCGAGGCAGCACGGTAATGCTGCCCCGAACGGCAGGAGAGGAATTCGGCATGCTCGCGAAAAAGGACATCCCGCGCGAATACCGGGAGTGGAACAAGCGCTGGGGGGCACCCTACGGTTTCCACGTCGACAACTCGCAGGTGAACCTGCAGAGGTTCAGCGTCGAGAACCCGGAGCGCTATGGGCCCTTCGGTTTTCAGCCGACGAGCCACACCAGGACCATGGAGTATCCCTGGGCCTTCTTCACCGCCGACCCGCGGCCGGGAATGCGGGTGTTGGACGTCGGCGGCTGGCTCAGCGGGCTCCAGGTCGTTCTGGCGAAGCAGGGGTGCGAGGTCGTCAACGTCGATCCGTCGGAGGACGAGAAGTGGTCGATCGGCGTCGAGAAGACCAACGACGCGCATGGGGAGATCCACCGCTGGTTCACCTCGATGTTCGACGTGGACGTCAAGCTGGTCGGCAAACGCCTGCAGGACGCCGACCTCGAGGCGCATTCGTTCGACCGGATCTTCGCCATCTCGGTTCTCGAGCACGTGGATCAGAACGAGGCCGAGCTGATGGTGGACACCATGTGCCGGCTACTGGCACCCGGTGGCCTGATCGTGCTGAGCATCGACCTCTTCCTCGACGTCAAGCCCTTCGGGCTGGTTGAGAAGAACATATGGGGACGCAATACCGACGTGCATGCCCTGTTGTCGCGAAACGATCTGACGCTCGAGGTCGGCGACCCGGCCGAGCTGTGCGGATTTCCGGAGTTCGACCCGCAGCGCATCGCGGACCGGATCGACGAATTCTTCATCGGCTGGAACTATCCGGTACTCAGCCAGTTTGTCGCGCTGCGCAAACCGCTTGGCTGACAGGTACTACCGTTCCGACAACCGCCAGGGTGCGGCCCCGCCCGCTCCGCTACCCGACGCCCCGCTCTGCCACGAGGCGCTCGAGCGAGTCCACCACCCGGGCCGCGGAGGGCTGGGCCGCCATCTCGGCCCGCAGCCGCAGTGCCTGTTCGCGATGGCCTCGGTCGGCCAGTAGCCGCTCGACGTGGTCGCGGACGGCCTCGGCGGTGACCGATTCCGCGGACAGCCACCTTCCCGCGCCGCTACGGGTGAGCCGCCGGGCATTCCAGACGTGGTCGACCGACATCGGCAGCAGCAATTGCGGCACACCGTAGGCCAGCGAGGTCATGACGGTCCCGCCGCCACCCTGATGGATCACCAGCTCGCAGGTCGGCAGCAGCAGGTGCAGGGGGGTCGGGTCGATCACCCGCACGTTGGCCGGCAGCGGATCGAGGACCGCGTGTGTGCGCTTGCCGGCGATCGCCAGTACCTCGACGTTCAGCCCGGCCAGGCCCCGCAACACCGCGGCGAAGAACTCCCCGGCCGTGTCCGTATCGCCGTTGAGCCCGGTGATGCTGCTGGCCAGCAGGACGATGCGCGGTCGCGTGGGCGTGTCCAGGTGCCAGGGCCGGAGGACGCCCGGGCCGTTGTAGGGCACGAAACGCATCGGCAGACGTGTCACATCGAGCTTGGTTTGCAACGACGGCGGACATGGGTCGACGGTGACCGTGCCCAGGGTGTCCATGGGAGCGACCCCGATGCGCGCACACAGTTCCGCGAGTGCCTCCGGCTCGGATTCTCTGGTCACCGAGGTGTAGTCCATCCCCCAGATATGTCGTGCCGAGGGCACGTTCACGGCGGCGGCGGTCAGTGGTCCGACGAAGGTGGTGGGATCGTAGACCACCAGATCAGGTCGCCACCTCCGGGCGAATCGCAAGGTGTCGTCGATCGTCGTCTCGGCCATCGCCCGGTACATCGCCACGGCATGGGGGCCCAGCTCCCGGACATCCTCGACCGTCGCGGGTCCCGGCAACCCGGCAAGCCAGTCGAAGTAGTACCCGGTCATCTGGCGAATGGTGTCGGGACGTTCCCTTCCGAGCACCACGGCAGGCAGTCCGGCGTCCCGGATGGCCGGCACCAGGCCCTCGGTACTTGCGACGACCAGTTCGTGCCCGGCGGCCCGCAGCGCCCAACTCAGCGGAACCATGGGCTGCAGATGCGAGGGCCATGCCCATGTAGCAACGAGAACGCGCACAAGCGGTCGCCTTCCTCTACGAGTAGTTCCCTCGACCATGGATCGAACCGGTCGAAGACCACTCGAGAAGCACCCGACAGTGTGCCGGGCGAGCGTCACACCACCGGATGTGTTCTTGCCGCGCGCCTGTGGGGAGACGTCATGTCGACCGGGCCATCAGCGGTATCCGAGAAGGCCGTCTTAACGTCCCGCCGCATGAAGGCACTCGTTTTGGCCGGTGGCTCGGGCACGCGCCTGTGGCCCCTGACCCACACCTCGCCCAAACAACTGGTACCGGTGGCCAACAAACCGGTCCTCCACTATGCCCTCGAGGACATCGCACGAGCCGGGATCACCGAGGTGGGGATCGTGGTGGGCACGACCGGCTTCGAGATCCAGGAAGCGGTGGGCGACGGTTCCAAGTTCGGTCTGCAGGTGACCTACCTGCCCCAGGAAAGGCCGCTGGGACTCGCGCACGCCGTCCTCGTCGCCCGGGACTACCTCGGCGACGACGACTTCGTGATGTACCTGGGTGACAGTTTCGCCATCGGCGGGGCCGCGTGCCTGGTGCGCGAGTTCTGTGCCGACCGGACCGACGCCAGGGTCCTGCTCACCCAGGTGCCGGATCCGACCGCCTTCGGCGTGGCCGAAGTGGCCGACGGCGGGCGGGTCCTGGGTCTGGAGGAGAAACCGGCGCGGCCCAAGAGCGACCTGGCCCTGGTCGGCGTGTACGTCTTCACGCCGGTCGTGCACGAGGCGGTGCGGGCCATCGCTCCGTCCGGACGTGGCGAGCTGGAGATCACAGACGCCATCCAGTGGTTGCTCGACACCGGACACGAGGTCCGGTCGACACGCTTTCCCGGCTACTGGCAGGACACGGGCGACGCCACCGGCGTACTCGAGGCCAACCGGTCGGTACTGGAGAACGTCGAGTCCCGGACCGAGGGCACGGTGGACGCGGACAGCGAGGTGATCGGCCGGGTCAGGATCGAGGCCGGCGCACAGGTGCGCGCCTCCCGTATCGTCGGCCCGGCCGTGATCGGCTGCAACACGGTCATCAGCGACTCGTACGTCGGCCCGTACACCTCCATAGCGGAGGGCTGCCGGGTGCGGGACACCGAGATCGAGTATTCCGTCGTACTGCGCGAGGCCCGCCTGGACGGCGTGCGCCGGCTCCGGGAATCCCTCATCGGCCGCAATGCGCGGGTGACCCCCGCCGCGCGGAAGCCGTTCGGCAACCGGCTGATCCTCGGCGACCACAGCGAGGTGCAGATCTCGTGATAGGGCAGATCCGTTGAGGGCACCGACGTGAGGGAGAGTGGGAGTTCGTGATCAATGTGGCGATTGTCGAGGACCAGGCGATGCTGCGCTCGGCCATCGTGGCCCTGCTGGAACTGGAGCCCGATATCACGGTCGTGGCCCAGCTCGGCCGGGGGGACACGGCCGTGGAGACCCTCGCGGGCACCGGATGCGACGTCCTCCTGCTGGATGTCGAGATGCCCGGTGTCAGTGGCCTGGACGTCGCCGAGGCGCTCAAGCGGCATCCCGACCCACCGCTGGTGATGATGCTGACCACATTCCAGCGGCCGGGGTACGTGCGGCGGGCGCTGGAGGCGGGGGCGCGGGCCTACATCACCAAGGACTCGCCGGTGGGCGAGATCGCCGCCGCCATCCGACGGGTGGCCGCGGGCGAACTCCTCTTCTCGGGCCAGCAGGTGCGGCTGGCCATGGAGTCGGGCGACTGCCCGCTGAGCAGGCGGGAACGTGACGTGCTGCGTGCCGGGCAGTTCCACGACACCCTTGCCGACATCGCGGAACACCTGCACCTGTCGGTGAGCACCGTCAGCAACTACATCACCGCGGCGATCGCGAAGACCGCGTCCCGCAACAGGGGCCAGGCCATCCGGATCGCGCGCGACCGCGGCTGGTTGTAGCGGGAGGCACTCGCGCGGTCCTTCACCAGTCCTCGACCGGTGCGATCCATCGTGAGGGACCTGAGAGAAGGGGTTCCTTTCATGCGTGTGCTCGTCACCACATGGGCATGGAGGCCGCATGTCGTGTCGCCGGTCCCGCTGAGCCGGGCCGCCCGCTCCCCGGGGCTCGTGTGGGAGCGGCGGTGAAACGGACGCTCGGGAGCCTGGCCGTTCTGGGGGGCGCGCCGGCGTTCGGCACTCCCGTGACCTTCGGGCGGCCCAACATAGGTTCACGCAAGGCGTTCTACGACCGGCTGGAGAAGGTTCTCGACAGCCGATGGCTCTCCAACGGCGGCGTCCTGTGCGAGGAGTTCGAACGGCGCGTCGCCCAAGAGGCCGGCACCCCGTACTGCGTCGCCACGTGCAACGCCACCTCCGCGCTTCAGCTCGCCTTGCGGGCACGGGGCGTGACGGGAGAGGTGATCATGCCGGCTTTCACCTTCGCGGCCACCGCACATGCCCTGTCATGGATCGGGCTGACTCCCGTCCTGTGCGACGTCGACCCCGAGGACGGCTCGCTGCTGCTGTCGGAGGCCGAAGCCCTCATCGGCCCGGACACCACGGCTATCCTGGGCGTCCACATCTGGGGCCGAGCCAGCCGGCTGGACGAGCTGACCTCGCTGGCGCGGCGCCACGGTCTCGCCCTGGTCTTCGACTCCGCGCACGCCTTCGGATGCGGCTGGAACGGCCGGCGCATCGGCGGCTTCGGCGACGCCGAGGTATTCAGCTTCCACGCCACGAAGTTCATCAACTCCTTCGAGGGCGGCGCGCTGGTGACCTCCGACGCGGAACTGGCCCGTCGGGCCCGCCAGATGCGAAACTTCGGCATCTCCGGACATGACGACGTCGTCTCGGTGGGCACCAACGCCAAGCTGCACGAGGCCAGCGCCGCCATGGGACTCACATCCCTCGACGGCATGGACTACTTCGTGCGCCGCAACCGGGAGAACTACCGGCGCTATCGGGACGAGCTCGCCGACACGCCGGGACTGCGGGTGCTGGAGATCGACGAGCGCGAAGCCAACAACTACCAGTACGTCGTCCTCGATGTGGACGCCGCGGTCACCGGACTGGACCGCGACGACCTGCTGGCGGTCCTGGCGGCGGAGAACGTCGTCGCCCGCCGCTACTTCTACCCGGGATGCCACCGCATGGCCCCCTACCGCACTCCCCGCCTGTTCCCGGGCACCGACAGCATCGCCGCCCGCGTCATGGCGCTCCCCACCGGGGAGTGCGTCACCGCCGCCGACATCACCGCGGTGTGCGCGATCATCCGGTTCGCGGTGGAGCGGGGCCACGAGATCACCCGTTGCCTGCGCCGGGCCGCCTGATCACTCCGGGGACTTAACCAGGACGTCTCGGGAACCGGTAGAACCCACGTGCAGGAGCGGACGCCGACACCCGTCCAGCGGCGCTGGAGCGACGCCCTCTGTACTGGCCTTCCGGTATGACCGAGCTTGCGCCAAACACAAAAAAAGGGGGCGTACGAGATGCCCGGACACGCATCCCGCACGGAGCACAGCACCGTACGCCGGGCAGTGGTGATCGGAGCGGGCGGATTCATCGGCAAGGAGCTCAGCGAGGTACTGCGTCGGACCGGCATCGACACCGCGTGTTTCACCAGGAAGGCCGGCTTCATATCGCCGATAGGGCTCGCGTACTGCCTGCGCACCGCGGACGTCGTCTTCTACCTCGCCAGCAGCATCAACCCGCTGCTCGGCGAACGGCACCCCGAACGGGCTCGGGCGGACCACCGGTTGTTCGCGGAACTGCTCCGCCGGCTGGCACAGATGCCGGATCCGCCCGCGGTGATGCTGTCCAGCTCCGGCGGCACGGTCTACGACCCGGACGTCCGCCCGCCGTTGTCGGAAGTCTCGTCCACCCGCGCCACGTCCTCCTACGGCGCCGCCAAACTGGCCCTGGAGGAGGAATTGGCCGCGTACTCCGGCACCATCCCGGGCATCATCCTGCGCCTGTCGAATGTCTACGGTCCCGGGCAGCGCGCCACCGCCGGGCAGGGCGTGCTGGCCCACTGGCTGCGCGCGGTGCACGAAGGTACGCCGCTGAGGATCATCGGTGACCCGGCCTCCACCCGGGACTACGTGTACATCGACGACGTCGTCGACTGCATGCACCGGCTTCTGTACGCCGACCGGAGCGAGCTGCTGGCCGCCTGGGGAAACCCACTGGTCCTCAACGTCGGCTCGGGGAGGTCCACCTCGCTCGCCGAACTGGCCGACGTGGTACGGACGGTGGTGGACCGCCCCCTGGCCTTTGAACACGTACCGTCCCGAGGCCTCGACCGCGCCCATGTCCGGCTGGACGTCCGGCGTGCCCGTGAAGCCATCGGCTGGCAGGCGCGGACGTCCCTGACCGACGGCGTCAGGGCGGCGTGGCGGGCGGGCGTTCCCCTGCCGTCACGGCCCCTGGGCGGTCACGATGGGACGGGCCCGTCAGCGGCACGCTCGGCAACGGTGGCGAGCGCGCGCGCCGTCGGGTTCTCGTAGATGTCGGCGACCCGGACGCGGGCGCCGCAGCCGTCGGACAGGAGAGCGGCCGCCCGGATCACCATGACCGACGTCCCGCCCAGGGAGAAGAAGTTGTCGTCGACCCCCACGTCCCGCCGCTCCAGCACTTGCGACCACACCCGGACGACGGTGTCCTGCCATGTCGTCAGCGGGCGCCCGTCCCCGGCGGTCGCCAGGGCGGATCGCGGGGCATGCCGGTCCGCGTCCTGCGGCTCGGCGTTCTGTCCTGGGACGTATCCCAGCAGCATGTAGGGCTCGTCCGCGCCGAGCGCGCTCTCGAACAGGTCGACCGCCTCGTCCCGGTTCATGGTCCGAAAGCCCCGGCGGCGGACCGCCACGTCGAGCTCGGCGGCCTTGCGGCTCATGCCGAGGCCGGACCACACGCTCCACGCCAGGGCGTGCGCCGCCCCGGACCCGGGCCGGCGCGGGCCGCGGGCGAAGGCGTCGACGCCCGTGCAGGCCGCCGCGTAGGAGCCGAACGGCGAGGCCCCGAAGGCGCCGTTGAGCGAGGAGAACAGCACCAGCGTGCACGAGGGGCGCCGGGCCGCGAGTCGAGCGGCGGCCCAGGCGGTCAGAAACGTGTTCCGCAGGACGGAGCGGAACGTGTCCACCGGCTCGTTCGCCACCACGTGCCGTTCCGGCTCCAGCCAGTTGCCGCCCACGTCCTGCGACGCGAGATGCAACACCAGCCCCACGGTGCCGCCCCACCGGGCCTCCGCCGCGGCGACGCCCCGGTCGAGGGCCACCTCGTCGCCGGCGTCGCAGCACACATAGTGCACGCGGCCCCGCTCCGCCAGCGCGGTCAGGCGTCGCGCGCGCTCCCCGGTACCGCCCACGCGGGCCGGGGTGCGTCCCACGAGCACCAGGTTCATGCCGTAATGGTCCTGGAGGTGACGGGCGAGCTCGTACCCCACATCGCCCAGGCCGCCGGTGATCAGTGCGGTGGCGCCGGTGCGCAACGCGGACGGGGCGCCCCGGTCAGCCGGAGCCGGAGCCTTCACCGGGACCTTGCGGGGTACATACCGGATGCCGTCCCGATAGGCAGTGACGGCCTCACCGGCGGCGCTACGAGCCTCCCGACGCAGGGCGTCCAGGACGGCGGCGGGGGTCTCGGCCGTGCCGAAGTCCACCTGCCGCACGTCAAGCCGCATGCCCTCCGTCCGTACCGTCCTGACCAGCCCGGTCACGGTCGCCGCCAGGGGGTTCACCGGCTCGTCGGCACGGACCGCGCAGGCGTGGCGGGTCGCGATGAGAAGCCGTTCAGGGGGCGCCGGGGCACGCTGCGCGGATTGGAGGGCGACCAGCAGCGAGGCGGGCCCGCCGCCGTCGAGGACCTCGGGCCGCGGTGTCCCGGGCGGCGTGGTTTCCGGGCCGGGCAGCCAGGTGTAGACCGCCGACCGGGGACGCAGGCCGTGACGGTCCAGGGCGGCGTGGACAGCCGCGTGGCAGGCGGCGTCGTCCGGGTCGATCTCGTACCGCAGGGGGGTCAGTTCCCGGAAGGCGGGGCCGCGGGTGACGACGACGCTGCCGGGCGGCGCGATCCGCGCATCCTCCGCGTCGCCGAACAGCAGCAGCGCCCCTGGCCCGGTCCCCTCCAACCCCCCTGGCGCTGTCCCCTCGGCCGGCGGCGCCGTGGTGGGGTCCCAGATCTCCGTACACATCCAGGAGGCCGGGTCCTCGGAGCGGGCGTACTCCTCGGCGAGTCGCTTCCGCTGGATCTTGCCGATCGCGGTCTTGGGGAAGGACTCCGCCGGGATCACGACCACGTCGTCCGGTGCGAAACCGAACTCGCGTCCCGTCACCTCGCGTACCGCCGCGCCGAGTTCCTCCGACGTCGCTGTGGAGCCGGGGGTGCCGGCCGCGAAGACGACGGTGCCGCACCGTCCGCTGCGCGTGTGCACCCCGCACACCGCGACGAAGCCGGGCCTGAGGTCGGGTACCGACTCCAGCGCCGCCTCGATGTCATGGACGGGGACGTTGACGCCGTTGACGATGATGGCGTCGGTTCCCCGGCCCACGATGGTCAGCTCGCCCTCGTGGACGAACGCCCGGTCCCCGGTGCGGAACCAGCCGTCGGCGGTGAACGCCCGGTGATTCGCCTCCTCGTCGCCCACGTAGCCGCGGAACAGCGTGGACCCGCTGATCTCCAGTTCGCCCACCCAGTCGCAGGGCAGTACCTCGCCGTCCTCGCCGGTGACGCGGACCGTGACGCCCGGCAGCGGGACGCCCGTGACGGTGAGCGGAAGCGAACTCGTCCGCTCGGGGCGGACGAAGGCCAACTCGCCGTCGAGGGAGGCCGTGTCCACATGCACCATGCCCACCGCGGTGTCGGTGGCGTCCAGGCACGAGTAGACCACTCCGGAACCCGTCTCCGACATGCCCCAGCTCGGCTGCACGGCGGTCGCCGGAAGCCCGTGGTCGGCCAACAGGACGGCGAACTCCTGGGCGGTCGAGCCGACGACAGCCTCACCGCCGTTGAGCACGTGCCGCAGCGCTCGCAGGTCCCAGCGGCGCCCGGTGCCCTGGCGCAGTTCGCCGTTGACCAGGCCGTAGGCGAAGTTGGGTGCCCAGGTCATCGTCACGCGGTGCGCGCTGAGCAGGTCGAGCCAGGCGAGGGGGTCGCCGAGGACGAGGCGGGTGTCCACATCGACGTAGTGGCATCCCAGGAAGGCGGATTGGAGGCACCACATGACCAGGCCGCCGACGTGGTCGAGCGGCATCCAGTTCAGCGCGACTTCGTCGGCCCGGAACCCGTTGTGCCGGGCCGCGGCCCAGGCGCGGTGGGCCAACGCCCGGTGGGTCAGCGGTACGCACTTCGCCACGCCGGTGCTGCCCGACGTCAGCAAGTGCACCGCGACATCGTCCGGGCACCGCGGTACGGCCTCACCGGGATGCGGTTCGGTCGCCTGGCCGCCGGACGGGGGCAGCGAGCGCAGGTCGAGGCGGCGGATGGCGGCGTCCTGGCCGGCCCAGTCCTCGTCGACGATGACCAACGGCCCGCCGAACAGCTCGCACACCCCCGCCAGTCGGCGCCGGTCGGCCTCCTCGGACCGGCCCGCCGTCGGCGGCGCGAACGGCGTCGGTACCACTCCCTCCAGCACGCACGCCCAGAACGCGGTGAGGAAGCGTGTGTTGTCGCGTACCGCGAGCACGACAGGCTCACCGGGACGGGCGCCCACCGCGCGCAGTGCCGACCGCACGTGGCTCGCGGCGCGGACCAACTCGCCATATGTGAGCACCAGTTCGTGGCCGTGGGCATCGATGGTGGTGACGGTGCGGCCGCCGTCCACCGCGTGCAGCAGTGCGGCGTTCAGGGTGGCCGGCCAGTCGGCGGGCGGCTCGGCCGCCTCCCCGCGCAGGACCGCCTGCTGTGGTGCGTTCACCACGTGACCTCCAACCTCTTCAGCCCGAAGAGCACGGCCTCGTAGTCGACCGCGTCGTCGGTGACGGGTTGCGCGAGCCGCAGACCGGGCAGGCGCTCCAGCAGAGTGGTCAGGACGACGGTCAGCTCGAGCCTCGCCACCCGCGCCCCGATGCAGGCATGGGGCCCGTGACCGAAGGCCAGGTGCCGTGCCGGGGAGCGGTGGATGTCGAAGCGCTCCGGATCCTCGAAGACCCTCGGGTCCCTGTTGCCCGCGGCGCCCAACAGCACCACGCCCTCGCCGGCGCGGATCGTCGTCCCGTGCAGTTCGATGTCCTCGGTCGCGATCCGTACGGCGGCGAGCTCACCGACCGACAGGAACCGCAGCAGTTCCTCGACCGCCTGCGGTACCAACGCCGGATCCCGGCGGATCGCGGCGAGCTGCTCCGGATGGCGCAGCAGCGTCAGGACACCCAGCGAGATCATGTGCGCGGTCGTCTCGTAGCCCGCCATCAAGATGACGAACACGCTGGCCAGCATGGACCACGCGTCTAGCCGACCGGCCGCGACGTGCTCCCGGAGCACCCTGCCGATCATGCCGGCGGAGGCGGGGGAGCCGGCCGCGTCGTCGGCGATCTCCTTGACGAAGGTGAACAGCTCCTCGTACGCCCTGGTGTCGCGGTGGCTGAGCGCGGCCACCGACAACCGCTCCAACCTGGGTAATTCGCCCTCCGGCACGCCGAGGATCCGGCCGACCGTGAGCGCGGGCACGGGCATCGCCAGCGACGTCACCAGGTCCGCCGGCGGTCCCTGCGTGACCATCCGGTCCAGGTGTTCGTCGACGCAGTGCCGCACGAACGGCCGCAGCCCGTCGACCTGCCCGGGCCGGAACTCCGGCAGGAACATGCGGCGGTGCGTCAGATGGTCCGGCGCGTCCATGCTGAGAAACACCGGAATGTCGGCGAGCTGGGCGGTCTCGCTGTCGAGGAAGGGAAAACCGGGCCGCGACCGGTCCGCGCTGAGCCGGGCGTCGGCCAGCAGAGTCCGGATGTCCTCGTAGCGGGACACCAGCCACACCAGGGCACCGTCGGCCAGGCGCGCCCGCCGGACCGGCGCATGCTCGCGCATCTCGGCGTAGGCGGGGGACAGCCCGAACGGGCAGGGTCGGCGCATCGGGAACAGCGGCGCGCCCCCGGGCACGGCTCCCACCGGGCACGTGTCCCCCGCTACGGGGCGGTCTCCGCGTCCATTGGGGGCGTTCATGTGCCGGCCTCCGGTCTCCTCGGTTCCGCCACCGACCCTGGTACGCGCCCGTCAAAGACGATCCGTGCCCGCGTCGAGGCGCCCGTCGAGAGGGGGAACAGCGATGCTGGACCGGTATCCGAGCCGTCCCCGGCACGCTGCGTCCATCATGACTGTTCTTCTCCGTGACGACCTGCGGGTCAGCCCTGTCGGCCTCGGCACGACGATGTCGGTCTTCAGCCCGGCCGCCGAACCCGTCAGCCCGCGCGAGGCGCTGGCGCTCCTGCAGCACGCCGTCGACATCGGCGTCACCTTCCTCGACACCGCCGATGTGTACGGCAACGGCGCCAATGAGGAACTCGTCGCCAGACTGCTGGTCGACCGGCGCGCCGACGTCACGGTGGCGACGAAGTTCGGCATCACCGGCGACCTCCAGGGGGCCCGGCGCGCCCGCGGCGACCGGTCCTACGTGGCGCGCTGCGCCGAGGCCAGCCTCCGGCGGCTGGGCACCGACACCATCGACCTGTACTACCTGCACCGGGTGGACCCGGACGTGCCGATCGAGGAGACCGTCGGCGCGATGGCCGAACTCGTCACCGCCGGGAAGGTGCGCCATCTGGGGCTGTGCGAAGTCACCGCGGCCGAACTGCGGCGCGCCCACGCCGTCCACCCGATCGCGGCCGTTCAGTCCGAGTGGAGCGTGTGGAGCCGTGACGTCGAGGCCGCGGTGGTCCCGGCGGCGGCCGAGCTCGGGGCCGGGTTCGTACCGTACTCGCCGCTCGGCCGCGGGATGCTCGCCGGCACGGTCAGTGAATGCTCGTTGCCGGCCGACGACCTGCGCCGGGTGCTGATGCCGCGCTACAGCGAGGACAACCTGGCGGTGAACGTCTCCGCGACCCGGACCATCGCCGCGGTCGCCGAGGAGACCGAACTGACCCCGGCGCAGGTCAGCCTTGCCTGGCTGAAGGCCAAGGGCCGGGAGTTCGGCCTGCCGGTGGTGCCGATCCCCGGTACCCGGCAACGGCGGTATCTGGCCGACAACCTCGCATCGGCCGGCGCCGTGCTCACCGAGGACCACATCCGGCGACTGGACGCCGTGGCCGAGACCGTGGCGGGGGCCCGATCCCGGGACCCGCACTGGATCTCCGCCGGCCGCGGGTGACCGACAGCGCCCTTCGACGGACGGGAGACGAGGAGTTGAACGCTACGCAGTCGGCCCGGGCGGCCACGGTCGCCGCGCTGGACGGCGGCCCCCGCGCGGCGCTGACCAGGGCCATGGACGACATGATCGCCGCCGGGGCCACCGGCGTCCTGGTGCGGGTGCACGACCGGCTCGGCGGGTGGACCGCCACGGCGGGCGTCGCCCGGCGCGGTCGGCCGGACCCCGTCCCCGAGCATGCCCGGTTCCGCATCGGCAGCGTCACCAAGACCTTCGTGGCGGCCGTCGTGCTGATGCTCGCGGCCGAGGGCGAACTGGACCTCGACGACCCCGTCGACCGCTACCTTCCCCGCTTCGGCCTCGACGGCCGCATCACCGTGAGGATGCTCCTCATCCACGTGAGCGGGCTGTACAACTACTCGGGGAAGCACCAGCTCGACCGTACGGTCGAGCCCGGGATCTTCCCCACCAGCGGCGACCAGTACGTACGGCAGCTCACGACCTCCTACACCCCCGACGAGCTGGTTCGCTTCGCGTTGGACAGGCCCGCGTACTTCGCGCCCGGAGCGGGCTTCGCGTACTCCAACACCAACTACGTCCTGCTCGGGATGCTGATCGAGGAGATCACCGGGGAGCCGTACGGACAGCAGGTGTACCGGCGGATCGTGCGGCCGCTGGGCCTCTCCGAAACCACCGTGCCGGGGCAGGACCCCGCCATCCCCGGCCCGCACGCCCACGGCTACCTCGGCTACCGGCTGGACGGGCAGCCGCAGGTGGCCGACGTCACCCGCTCCAACCCCTCCTGGTACGGGGCCGCCGGCGAGATCATTTCCAGCGCCCGGGACCTTGACGTGTTCCTGGCCGCCTTGCTCGACGGCCGACTGCTGCCCCCACGCGCGCTCGCCGAGATCACCTCGTTCACCCCGCCGCCACCCGACCCGGGCATCAGCCCCGGCCTGTTCCGCCGGCAGTTCGCCCCCGACCGCACCGGCATCGGCCACTTCGGCAGCGTCCCCGGCTACCTCTGCCACGCCTACAGCACACTCGACGGTGCCGCCCGGCTCGTGGTGTCGGCGACCAAGGGCGCCGTCGACCGCTTCGACCCGGCCGCCTTCTCGGCGTTCCAGACCGCCATGGACCGCGCGCTGGTCGCCTGCTTCTCGTCGTTGGTCGTGCCGTCGTGACCGCCGACATGCGGTGGCTCGGCGGCCTGCCCGCGCCGCAGGCCCGGTACTGGTTCGGGGAGAAGGCAAGCCCCGGATCGCCGGACGCGATGGACTCCTTCACGTTCCGGATCACCGGCCCGATCGACGAGGCGGCGCTGCGGGCGGCCCTGCGCACCGTCGTCGGCCGGCACACCGCGCTGCGCACCCTCATCAGCAGGCAGTCCCACAGGCTCGTCGCGACGGTCCTCGACCCCGACGCCGTGGGCGAGGTCCTGGAGATCCGCCGCGCGGCGCCGCCGGAGCACGAGCCGGCTCTGAGCGCGTTCGCCTGTCGCCCCTTCCGTCTCGACCGGGACCTGCCGGTGCGGGCACTGCTGCTGACCGGCGGCACGACGGACGACGGGCCGGCACACCTGATCGTCTCCGTGCACCACACCGCCTTCGACGGATGGTCGGCGACCGTGTTCTTCTCCCAACTCGGCGCCATCTACCGCGCGTTGTGTGACGGAGATGCCCCGCCCGGCGATCCGCCCAGCGACTACGCGCGGATATGGCGCGCGCAGAGCGAGACCGAGACCGAACGCGACCGCGGCGACCTGATGGAGTGGGCCCAGGACCTCGTCGGCGTGCCCGACCTGCCGTTGCCGCTGGGCCCCGTGCCCGCCACGCCCGGCGCCCTCGGTGAACAGCTGGTCGTCCTGTCACCCCGCCACACCGGCCTGCTGGAGGGGGCCGCCAGGGCCGCGACCACCACGCCCAACGCCCTGCTGCTCACCGCGTGGGTCCGGGCCCTGCGTGCGCTCACCGGGGGTACCGACTTCGCCGTCGGGTTACCGGTCAGCGGGCGCACCTCGCTGGCGAGCATGTCCGCGGTCGGATGCTTCGTCTCGGTGGTGCCGTTGAGGTTCCGGACCCTCGGCGGCGTCGAGCGCGACCTCGGGCAGACGGTGGCCGGACTGGCCAAGACCCTGCGCTTCCAATTCGCCCCGCTGGAACGCATTCTCGGAGACGGCGCCGCCCGGGACGCACGGCGCACTCCGTTGTGCCAGGCGGCGTTCGTCTCGCAGGAGCAGACCGATCTCACCCTGTGCCTCGCTGGTGCCGCGAGTGTGTACGTACCGCGGCTCAAGCCGGAGACCGCGTTCGAAGTGACGCTGGAGGTGTGGTTCGGCCCAAGGACCACCGCGCGGATCAAACACCGCGTCGATGTCCTCGACCATCGGCGCGCGGCACGCCTCGCCGGCCTGTGGCGGACGGAAGTGGACGCGGTCCTGACGGCGTTTGGTGACCCGGTGCGATGACCCTCGCCGGGTGTGGACGGGAACGGGCTCAGTCGGGTCGGCGCGGCCTGCGGCAGGATCTGAACGTCAAAAGGCTGATATTGAACGCCAAGTTAACATCCTCGCAAAGACGTGGTAACTGCATGCAAATGGCGATGAGAGTCGGTGGACGGTGCCCGGCCACGAAAAACGCCGAGACTTGCAGGAGCTTCCTCGTTTTGTCCAATTTAAGCCTATTTACTCGCCAGGTGCAGGCGGACGATGCGCCCTCCGCGGGTCACTGACCGACGGGTCGACTGTCGGCTGCGGAGGAAGCTATCGAGCCATGTGCGTATGGGAACTCACGCACGTATGAGATCTTTGATGCATAGGGAAACTGGTTTTCATTGGCCGCCGGCCAGAAGGTGTCGAACGTATACATGGCCGAATCCACTACTGCCCCAACGTTTGAGAGTGACCACCAGCAGAAAGTGCGGCACGGGGGAGCACTGTTCGATATGCAGAAGTATAGAGAAGCGCCGGGCGACCAGTTTGTCGCCGACGGCAACAGAAATGAATCGGACTGTCATCGGGTAAACCGTGGAACCGCGAAGGCGGGCGCGTCGCCGTTGATGATTTCGGTGCTCAGTCCCTTGAGTCTCACCGTCGGTGGCGTCGACGTCACACCGACCGCGCCGAAACTGCGGACGATCATCGCCTACCTCGCCCTCCGCCGGAACCGGGTGGTGGCGATCGAATCGCTGGTCAGTGAAATCTGGGGGCAGGACCCGCCGGTGAGCGCCACGGCGACCCTGCAGACCTACATGTACCAGTTGCGGCGGACCATCACGCAAAGTGGCCTCAACAGCAAGGAGATCCTCCTGACCAAGCCGGTCGGGTACGAGCTTCGGCTCGGGCCCACCGAACTGGACCTGGATATCTTCCGTAACCTGGTCGACCAGGCCAGGGGCCATCTTCAGGAAGGCGCCGACGAAGCCGCCCTCGACGTCGTGACCAAGGCGCTCGACATGTGTCCGACGCCACCGCTGAACGACGTGATCGGAGGCGAGATCATTGATTCCTGTGTGGGTCAGATTGCCGAATCCGTGCTCCAGGCGGTGGAACTGAGGATCGAGGCCAAGCTGCGATTGGGATACCACCAGGAAATCGTCGCCGAACTGAAATCCCTCTGTGCCGAGCACCCGTACCACGAGAATCTTCATGCGAAACTCATGGTGAGCCTGCAGAGAACGGGTAGACGCTCCGACGCGCTGGTCGTCTACCAGACGATCCGGAGGAAACTCCAGGACGAACTCGGCATCGACCCCTCAGCCAGCCTGCAGGAACTCCAGAGTAAGATCCTGAACGCCGACTCCAGCACCGTCAGTGAAATCGAGTCCGCTTGGCAGACGCGGGAGACGATCGTCCCCGCGCAACTGCCCGGCAACATAGTGGAATTCACTGGCCGGGCCACCGAGATAGAGCGACTGGGCCGCATCCTGACACCGGACCAGAACACTTTGGCGCCGACCGTCGTGACCCTGACAGGCAGCCCGGGCACCGGAAAGTCCGCGCTCGCGGTCCGGGTGTGCCACGAAATCAGGGAGCGCTTCTCCGACGGCCAGCTCTACGCCGACCTCGGCGGCGGCACCGTCGAGCCGTACCAGGTGCTCGGCCGGTTCCTGCGCGGTGCCGGCTTCAAGGGCGAGGAGATCCCGGCCGATCTCGACGAGCGTTCCCAGCTGTTCCGGAGCTGGACCGGGCAGCACGAGGTCCTCATCCTGCTGGACAACGCGGCCTCCCGCGCCCAGGTACGCCCGCTGCTGACGTCGCGACCGGGCAGCGCGGTCCTCATCACCGGAACGCAACTGGCCGTCGGCGGCCTGGAAGGGGCGCGCTCGTTCCGGCTGGACGCCCCCTCGCTGAACGAGTGCGTGGCAATCCTGAGCTCGATGGTCGGCCCCGAACGCATGGCCGGCGAAGAGGGCCTCGCCCGCGACATCGCCCGGTTGTGCGACCAGCTCCCGGTGGCGCTGCGCATCGTGGCGGCAAAGCTGACCACCGGCGTTTACACGTCGCTGACGGAAGCCGCGCAGCGGCTGGCCGAACCGGAATCCCGGCTGGAGGAACTCCGCTTCGGGGAGTGGGACATCCGCGAGACCTACTCCGTCGGATACCGCCTGCTCGACGGCCAGGGACGCAAGGCCCTGACCATGATGGCGATTTCCAATCTGACCTCGATGACGTCGGTGCGGATCGCCGAACTATGCGGCTGGAGCCGTCTCCAGGCCGACCGTGTTCTCGCTCAGCTGCAACAGCTACGGTTTTTGCGCTCCGTGGCCGCCGGCATCGGACCGGGCAGCTACATCATGCCTCCGCTGGTCCGTTCCTTCATCGACGACCTGATCAACGGCGAAATCGCCATAGTGCGCGCTGTCGGCACCTGAACGGACAAAACGGCCGCACCGGGGCCCGGAGCGCGGTACCCAGGAGGGAAGGCCGCGATGCGCTCATGACACGCCACTCCCGCCCCGCGCGGGGCACCTCTCGACGGGAGAGTCACCATGCCGATGGCCCACCTCATACCACTCGCCCGAATCCGCCTCGACGACACGGACCAGGTCGGAAGGAAGGCCGCGGTACTCGGCGAGGCACACCACGCCGGCTTCCGCGTGCCCGACGGGTTCGCGGTGCCCTGGCAGGTGCTCGCGGACGTGCTCGACGGCGTCGGCGACGACCCGCGTGCCGCCGTGGAGCGCATCCGTACCGCCCCACTCCCGTCGGCCCTGTACGGGGAGTTGTCGGCGGCGCTGGACGCACTCGGCGGCGTGCCCGTAGCGGTCCGGTCGTCCGGGGTCGAGGAGGATTCGCCGGAACGGTCGTTCGCCGGGCAATACGAGTCGGTGCTCAACGTGGTCGGCGCCGACGCCGTGACCGAGGCGCTCCGGCACTGCTGGGCCTCGGCGTTCTCCGACCACCTCGCCGCCTACCGCGACGGCGCGGACGCCTCCGCACGCGTCGGCGTCCTCGTCCAGGCCATGGTCCCCGCCACCGCGGCGGGCGCGGCCTTCAGCGCCAACCCCGTAACCGGTGACCGGGACGAGACCCTGGTGAGCGCCGTGACAGGTCTCGGCGACCGGCTGATGGCGGGTGAGAGCGTCGCCGACGAGTGGTCCGTCCGGGACGGCACGGCCCGACTGGCTTCCGGCCCCGGCAAGGCGGTCACCGTGGCGCAGGCGTGTGAGGTGGCCCGTCTCGCCGACCGGGCCGCCGAACATTTCGGCACGCCCCAGGACGTGGAATGGGCCTTCGCCGACGGCACGTTGTGGCTGCTCCAGGCACGCCCCGTCACCACGCTCGCGGGCGACCCGACGCCGGGAACCGTAGAGGTGCCACCGGGCTTCCACGTCCGGGATCCGAGATCCCCGGCCCCGAGGCCGCGCCTGGAGTCCTCCGTGTACCTGCCCGTGCTGTCGTCCTCCGCACGGCACCTGTTCGCCTTCACCACCGGAGCCGCGCTGACCGCGACGGACATCGGCGGCTGGGTGTACCTCAACTCCGGGGCCGCGGATCCCCGGAACCCTCACCGCATCGCCGAACAGGTTGCCGACGGCGTGCCCCTCGCCCTGGTCGAACGCTGGGAGTCCGAGTGGAAGCCGACCTACGCGGCGCGCATCAGGGGCCTGCGCCAACGGGACCTCCGAGGACTGCGCGACCCGGGGCTGACGGCCCACACCGAGGAGGTGGCCGCGCTCTTCACGGAATTCCACGACGTCTACTTCCGGCTCGCCGGAGCCTCCATGTTCCTCAGTGCGGAACTCGGCCTGCTGGCAGAGCGACTTGTCGACTGGCCGCCCGGCGACCTCCTGCCTGTAGGCGGCGGGCTGGTCGGCGTACACATGGGCGCCGTCATCGCGCTGGGTGACCTGGCCAGGCAGGCCGCCGCGGATCCCGTCGTCCGCGCAGAACTGGGACGCGACCCGGCGGGCGCCGTCGAACGCCTCGACGCGCTCAACCCCTCGTTCGCTGCGGCATTCCGGGTGTATCTGGACGAACACGGCCATCGCAGTCCGGGCTTCGACCTCACCGAGCCGACCTTCGCCGAACGGCCCGCCACGGTACTCGCCATGGTGGCCACGCAACTCGACCAACCCTTCGACCTCGAAGACCACCGCGCCGCCCTGGCCCGCCGGGGCCGCCCGCCGCGCGTCGAGCTGGAACGCCGGCTCGCCTCCCGGCCGGCTGCCGAACAGCAGACCTTCGCCGCGGCGCTTGCCGCCGTCGAGCTCAGCGCGCCGCTCCGCGACGAGAAGTCCCATCTCGCCGTGTCCGTATGGGCGTTGCTCCGCTACGCGGCCCTGGAAATCGGTGCCCGCCTGGTCTCGGCGGGCCGCATGGACCGGCGGGAGGACGTCTTCCACGTCCCGCTCGACCGGGCCCTGGCCGCACTCGGCGACGCCGCCGACCTCCGCCAGGAGGTACGGTGTGGCCGAGCGCAGCACCACTGGGCCCTCGCCCACCCCGGGCCGCGATTCCGCGGCACCCCGCCCGCCGGGCCGGCCCAGGAGCCGGAGACGACCGAACCTCCCTCAGACGTCCGACACGTGGCGGATGTCGCCATGTGGGTGGCGCGCCTGATGCAGGGCACACCGCGGGAGGCACCACAGACGGACGGACTCGGCGGGCTCGGCGCCTCCGCCGGCCGGACCACCGGCCCGGCCCGTATCGTCCGCGGCCCACGCGACTTCGGCCGGGTGCGCAAGGGTGACGTGCTCGTCTGCCCGGAGACCACCGCGCAGTGGGCGGTGCTCTTCCCCAGCCTCGGCGCCCTCGTCGCCGACAACGGCAGCCTGTTGTCCCATCCGGCGATCCTCGCCCGCGAGTACGGCATCCCCGCGGTGGTCGCCACGGGCGACGCCACCACCGTCCTGCGCGACGGCGACCTGGTCGAGGTGGACGGAACCGCCGGCACCGTTCGGCTGGTCGGTGCCTCCCTCGCCACCCGACGCGCCGAGCAGTGCCCGGAGTGATGCCGCAACCGGGCCTTGCGGCGTGCGGGTGCCGTCGCCAAGCGCACGCAGGAGAAGAAACCGCCGACCGGCGTCGACACGACCGACCCTCTGGAGGATGAGATGCACGTACTGATAGCCGGTGCCGGCGTGGGCGGGCTGTGCCTCGCCCAGGGACTGCGCAAACGAGGGATCGGAGTCGTGGTGCTGGAACGGGACGTCGCCCCGGACGCCCGGGCCCAGGGCCTCCGGCTGAAGATAGACGCACACGGCCGGGCCGCGCTCGCGGACTGCCTGGACGAGGAGCACTACCAGCTGGTCACCGCGACGGCGAACAAGCCCTACCAGTCCCGCGGCGTGACACTTGACGAGAACCTCAACGAACTGCACTCCGCCGTTCCCGCCCGACCCGTGGACGAGGCGACGGCCAGCATCGTCGTCAACCGCCACACGCTCCGCCAGATCCTGATGTCCGAGATGGCCGGACACATCTTCTTCGACAAGCAGTTCGAGCGCTACGAGCTGGTGGACGACCGGGTGGTGGCCTACTGCCGGGACGGAAGCATCTGGATCGCGGACGTTCTCGTCGGCGCCGACGGGATCAATTCGGCGGTGCGCGGCCAACTCGTGCCGGACGCCGAGGTCATCGATACCGGACTGTGGTCGATCTACGGGCAGTTGATGCTCGACGAAGAGAACCGCACGTGGCTGCCGGGCAACGTCTTCGGCGGCTCCCGGCCCGTCCTCGGCCCGCAGGGCCGCACCCTGGCACTCGGGTCCTTCCAGCCCCAGATGCCCATCGAGGAAGCGATCGCTCAGTTCGCCCCGCGGGCCGAGGTCACCCCCGTCGACGACTATCTCAAGTGGAACCTCATCGCCCCCGCCGAGCAGTTCGGGGTCGACGCGGCGGAGTTCTTCGGCGGCTCCCCGGAATGGCTGCACGCCAAGGCCCGTGAGATGACCGCCCAATGGAGCCCGATCGTGCGGCGGATGCTGGCCGAGTCACTGGAAGCGGTGACCTTCCCCCTGGCGATACGGGCGTGCCGCCCCGGAGCGAGCTGGCCGGCCGGCCGCGTCACCCTGCTCGGCGACTCCGTCCATGCCACCACCCCGGTGGGCGGGGTCGGCGCCAACATCGCCCTGCGCGACGCCGCCGCCCTGGCGCGCAACCTCGCCGAGGTCGCTGACTTCCCCGAGCTCGTCCCGCAGGCCATCGCCCAGTACGAAACCGCCATGCGGGAATACGGCTACCAAGCCGTCCGCGACTCCCTGGCCGGCGCCGAACGCATCCTGCGCAGCAAGCGCTTCCTCGGCGCCGGGCAATCCGCATGACCACCCCGCACGCGTTGTCCGTCGCGTTCGCCGGGGAGCGGCAGGTGGCCGCTCCCCGGCGAACGACCGGAGGCGCCTGTCAGGGCGGCGTCGTCGGGTGAGGTGTGCACCGCGTCCGTCGGGCCGCGACGACCGGCCCGGTCACGAGATCCGGAAGACGAGCTTTCCGGTCGTCGCCCCGGTGAGCATGGCGCGCATACCGCAGCCGACCTCACGGATGTCGAGTACGTCGGCCACCGTGGGCCGTACACCGGTGGTGACGAGGAAACCCATCAGGTCCCGGAGGTCCGCGGCCGTTCCCATGCCCGAGCCCAGTACCCGGATCTCCCGGAACACCAGTTTCCGCATGGCGTCCACCGCACTCGGTGGGAGCGTTTCGCCGCCGGCCCGGTAGCCCGCGCAGACCACCGCCCCGTGCGGGCGTACGGCGGCCACGTCGTCCAGCCAGCCCACCCCGCTGACAGAGGCGTCCAGGACGGCGTCCACGGGTGCGGGAAGCCGGCGGGGGTCGGTGACGAAGACGTCCGCACCGAGCCGCGACGCCAGTTCCCGGTCCCCCGGCTCCCCCACGACCCACACGCGCACGCCTGCCGCGTGCGCGAGCACGATCGCCGCCGAGGCGATGGTACCGAGCCGCCGCCGGCCCCGGACCAGCACCGTCTGCCCGGACACGGCACCCGCGGTGACGAACAGCATGCGGTACGCGGTCAGCCAGGCCGTGGACAGGCACGCCGCGTCGACGGCCGACAGCTCGGGCGGCTTCGGCAGCGCGTTGCGGCACGGCACCACCGCGAACTCCGCGAAGGTCCCGTCGTACCGCTCGGAAAGGACCGTCCGCCCCGGGTCCAGACTCTCCGGCCCGGCCCAGCCGGGAGACGCCACGGACGCGTGCACGACCACCTCGGTGCCGTCGTCGAGCACACCGCAGCCGTCACTGCCCAGGATCACCGGGTACCGCTGTCCCGCGCCCGCACGGCCGCCGAGCACGGTGATCTCCCGCATGTTCAGCGACGCGGTGAGCATCCGGACGACCGTCCACCCCTCGGGTACCGGTGGCCTCAGGTAGTCACCGACCACCAGGGCTTCCAGCGGGTCGCCGGAGTCGGGCCGGGAACAGTAAGCCGCGAGCATGATGCCTCGAACCCCTCTCTGCTCCGCGCCCTCAGGCGGCCGGCTTCCGTCCGACGACCAGGGTGTCGGCCGGACCGAGCGGAGCGACCCGCACGTCGCCGCAGCCCGCCGCCCCCAGCCACCCGGCGGCCTCACCGGCCGTGTACTCGGAGCCCTCCTCGGTGACCAGCAGCATGTTGAGACTCACCAGGACGCGAGCCAGGTCGGTGGGTTCCTCATCGAGCATCGCGTCGTAGATCAGCAACGCCCCACCCGGCCTGACCGCCCGGTACGCCTTTGCGACGAGGAACTCCCGTTGTGCCACCGACCAGTTGTGCAGCACGTGGCCCAGGATCACCACATCGGCCTCGGGCAGCGGATCGCTGAAGAAGTCCCCGGCCCGGAAGCCGGCACGGTCGGCGACACCGAGCGCGGTGACGTGCTCCGCGAACGGCTCCGCGAGCTCCGGCAGGTCGAACACCGTGGCCCGCAAGGTGGTGTGGCGCCTCAGCAACTGCCCCACGAGGTTGCCACGGCAACCGCCGATGTCGGCGACGTCCCCGTGGGCTGCCCAGTCGAGGGCGTCGGCGAGGTGGCCCGCCACGAGCCCGTTGGCCGAGTCCATCATCCTCAGGTACTGCTCACGCTGACGCGGATCGCCCAGCATGGTCCGGAACGCCTCGGGCCCGGCGCCGGGCGCCTGCGGCCTGCCGGAGACCAGGGCCTCGGCGAGGTTCTGCCACGCCGGGTACAGCATCCGGTCGGCGCGCCGCAGGAACCCGCCGATGTAGTCCGCCCCGCCCGGCACCAGGGCCGCCGTGGCCGCGGCGCTGTTGGCGTAGTGGCCGTCCCGCCGCTCCAGCAGCCCCAACAGGACGAGTCCGTGCAGGAGTTCGCGCGCGCCACGGGTGTGCAGCGGCAGCCGCTCCACAATGTCCTCTCCTGTCGACGGACCATGACGGTGCAGATCGGCGAAGACGCCGAGTTCCTCGGCGGCCAGCAGCAGTTTCGCGTGGCAGAACCCGTTGGCCAGGCGTTTGACCGCGGCGGAGGCGGCATCCGGCACGGACTCGGTGAGCTCGGTCATCGTCAGAACCTCACAGTTGGGGGGACACGGACACGGGGCTTCACGGGTGGATCGCCACGGCGGCGGCGTTGGCCAGCACGGCGCACAGCGCCAGCACCGTGCGCACCAGATGCCAGCGCGCCCAGCGGTCCCGCGGATCGTCCCAGTCAAGGCCGACGCGGAGTGGATCGGTGCCCTTGACCCTGCGGTTGATCGGCACGTTGGCCAACTGGGACACCACGCTCACCCCCAACTGGGCGGCGGCGCCGGCCGAGAACAGGATGACGCGGCCACCGTCGTCGGCGAGGACCGCCAGGGCGATGTCGACCCCGGTGGAGCCGATCACCAGCGGCGGCATGACGCGGTCGTAGTACTGCCCGGCGAGCCGGTGCACGCGGATGTACTGGTCCGGAGGAAGCCCCCGGAACGCGGGCACCACCCCCAGGGCCACCGCGACCAGCACGCCGGCCAGTATTCCGCTGGCGCCCAGCACGAGCGCGCTCAGGACGGTGATCACGGACTCTCCTCCACCCACGTCTGCTGGTTGTCGTCGCGGTAGGACGACGTCATGGTGTCCGCCCGTCAGGGCTCGGGGGGGTCTCGACCGGATCCCAGTCCGGGGTCCGCAGCATCTCCAGGACGGCACAGCCGAAGTTCATGCCGACCCCCGCGCCGGACAGGACCACGTGGTCGCCGGCCCGCAGCGCTCGCGTCTCCACGAGGTGGGTGAAGCCGGCCGCCTGGTCGCCCGCGCCCATGTGGCCGACCTGCCGGCCCCATTCCCAGGTCGTGCGGTCCGGGTCGAGGCCGCGGTGCCACCACCGGCCGTTGGGGAAGACGAACCGGGCCACGTCGTCGGCCTCGACCCCCGCCTCGGACAACGCCTGCTTGAGGGCTCTCTGTTGCCCCGCGGTCAGCGTTGCCACGACCTCTTCGCCGGTGGCCCCCGTCGCCAGGTACTCCCAGGTCCGCGCACGCAGGTCGACCGGTACGTCGCGACCCCCGTAGCTCTCGCCCCAGGGACGCATGCCCCGGTACGCGCCCTCGTGGGTGGAGTCGCCGAGCAACACGGTGGACAGCAGCCGGGCGACCGCCGTCGTGGCCGCCCGCGCGCCCCGGGACAGGACCACCGCCGTGGCGCCGTCGCCCCGCGGCAGGCTGCTGTCGGACCGGTAGCGGTCGAACTCCGGGAGGCCGTACCGGTCCGCCGTGGTGACCAGCGCCGCCCGGGACTCGGGCCGTGCCGCCAGCCAGGACGCGGCCAGGTCGAGGGCGGCCAGGCCGCCGTTGGAGGACTGCCGGATGTCCAGGGCCGTCGCGCTTCCGGCGACCGTACGCGACTGGATGTACGACGCGGGGACCCAGTGGTCCCGGCCCTGGAAACTGACGCTCGCGTGCGCGAGGAGGGCGACGTCGCCGGCGGGGACCGCGGACCGTTCCATGGCCAGCCGGGCGGCCGCCACCGCCATGTCCGGCGGGTGGACGTCGTCCGAGACCCGGATGGCGAGGTAGTCGTCCCTGACCGCATCCGCCGCGTCGTAGCGGCCTTCGGCGACCGCGTCCCGGACGTCCTCCCGGCGCCCGAGCCACGCCGCGCTGGCACTGACATAGATGTCGTTCCACCACATCGCTCGCTGCCTTTCGTACTGCGGGAGTCACCGCGGATGGTTGGGGGGGGTACGCCGGTCAGGGGCGCGAGTCGCCGTCCACCGGGACGATCTCTTCGATGTGGCGAGCGACGTCGGCGGGGGTGGGCATGTCGAGGTGTTCGGCGTGCAGGAGGTCGGCGGCCTCCTGGTGGACGGGCAGATCGGCGAGGAAGGCGTCCACGGTGGCGCGCAGCGCGGCGTCGTCGAGGTCGAGGGTGGACTGGTACCGTCCGGCGCCGGCCTTCTCGATCTGCTCGGCGTTGACGAGGGCGTCGGGGGCCCAGGGCATGATGAGTTGGGGGGTGGCCGTGGTCATCGCGGTCATGGTGGTGCCGGCTCCGCCCTGGTGGATGATGGCGTCGCAGGAGGGCAGGAGCAGGTGCAGGGCGATGGGGCCGATGTGGGTGACGTTGCCCGGCAGGTCGGTGTAGAGGTGCCGTTGGGCCTCGCTGGTGGCGATCACGATCTCGACGTCGTGTCCGGCGAGGGCGCGTACGACGCGGGGGCCGAGGATGCCGTCATGCCAGCCCAGGTCGAAAAGCGAACCACCCCAGGTGACGGCGATCCGTGGCCGGGTGGGGGGCGTGCGCAGGGTGGTGGGCAGCACGGCGGGGCCGTTGTAGGGCACGTACCGCATCGGTCTGCGCACCACGTCGTCGTCGGTGAGCTGCAGCGACGGCGGGCACGGATCCAGCGTCACATCGCCGAACGACCTTGCCATGTCCTGGGCGAGCTGCCCGTCGAGGCGGGTGAGCATGTCCGGGTTGCGCTGGACGAGGGAGGCGGCGAAGTCGGTGGCCCACAGCAGGCGCAGCGCGGGCACGCCCAGATCGTGAGCGAGGCCGGGGCCGAGGTAGGCCATCGGCTCGTACACGACGACATCGGGCTTCCAGCTTTCGGCGAACCGGTAGGTGTCGACCGCCATCGCCGCCGCGCTCTCGGCGGGCGCCGCCGTCCAGCCGATGTCCCGCAGCCCGCGCCTGGCTGCCGAGGCACGCCCCTGGTCGCCCTCGTCCCGGCTCGCCGGGCGCTTCCTTCCGGGTATGGCGATGCGGGCTTTGAGGTCGATGTCGTCGCCGACCGGCAGCGCGGGCAGCCCGGCCTGAGTGATGGTCTTGGCGAACGAGGGCTGGCTGGCGACCATGACCTCGTGGCCCGCGGCGCGCAGCGCCCAGCCGAACGGCACCATGGGGTAGTAGTGCGACCCCCAGGCCCAGGTGAGGAACAACGCACGCATCAGTCTGCCTCCTTCAGTCTCCGGGCAGCCGGCGAGCACCGCCCGGCAGCCAGCTCTTCAAGCCGGGCGACCGCCTCGGCCGGCGCGGGTTGGTCCCGCATCTCCTCGCGCAGCGCCCGCGCACGGCCGCGGTACCTGTCGGCGGTGAGGACCGCGTCGAGCCTCCTGGCCGTCTCGGCCTCGCTGAACTCCCCGGGACGCAGCACGTCCCCGGCTCCCGCCGCCAGCACCCGCTCCGCTTGGAAGATCTGGTCCGGGATCTGCGGGAGGACGAGCTGCGGCACCCCGTGCACCGCGGCCGTCAGGGCGGTGCCGTTGCCGCCCTGGTGGACGATCGCGGCGCATTCGGGCAGCACCAGGTGCAGGGCGAGCGAGTCCACCACCCGCACCTGCTCCGGGACGTCGCCGAGACGGTCCGCGTCCCCGCCGGTCAGGGCCATCACGACGTCGACGTCCAGCTCCGCCAGCGCCCGGACGAGCCGCGCCGGCATGAACGTCTCCGGTCCCGTGATACGGCTGGTCGACGTCCCCCACGTCACGCAGACCCGGGGCCGCGTGGGCCGGGTTCGCAACCACCGCGGAAGCACCGCAGGGCCGTTGTAGGGGATGTAGCGGACGGCGATCCGGCGCACGTCCGAGGGGATCTGCAGGCTCGGCGGGCACGGGTCGACGGTCGCGTGTCCGAGGACGTCCACCTCGCCCACCCCCAGGCGCCCGGCCATGTCCCTGATCAGATCCGGGACGATGTCCCGGGCCTGGTAGGTGACGTCGATGCCGTGCACGTGCCGCACCGCGGGCACACCGAGCGCCGCCGCGACGAGCGGGCCCGCGTAGGTGGTGGGGTCGTACACCACCAGGTCGGGCCGCCAGGACCGGGCGAACGTGGCGAGGTCGTCCAGCATCGCGTCGGAGTACGCCGCGAAGGTCCCGAACACCTGCCGCACCCGGCGCAGCCGCTCGGGCGGCCAGCCCGCCATGGAGGACCCGGCTGTCGGCACCCGGGGAACGTCCGAGAACGTCATCCCCGCCATCTGCCGGCCCCGTACCTCCCCGTGGTCCAGATCCGGGCCGACGGGCACGGCAGCCGCGCCGGAGTCGTTGATCACCCCGGTCAGCGCCGGCTGGCTGGCGACGCGGACCTCGTGGCCCGCCGCCTGGAGCGCCCAGACCAGGGGCGCGAGCGGCATGTAGTGCGAGGCCCACGCCCAACTGGCGAACAGCACGCGCATGGCAGAAACCTTCTCTGATCGGGCCTTTCCCCGGGCCGGGTCGGCCCCGGGCCCCATCCTGCGGCCCGCTGCTCGGGGATCGTTCGGGTCGCGGTGTAGCACGCCTGGAACGGGACACCATGCCGCCCTCCCGCGTCGACCACGGCTCCGCCCGTCCTCCAGGGCGCGCGGTGAGGATGCGGGCATCCGATCAAGGAGTTCAGCCATGGAGCTGGGAGTCTTCCTGTCCCACGAGACCGCCTGCGACGTAGCGGAGGAGGCCGAGCGGCTGGGATACGGCATGGCCCTCGTACCGGAGGGGTTCCGCTCGGACGCCCCCACGGTGCTGGGTGCGGTGGCGGCGCGCACGCGGCGGATCGCGCTGGCGTCCGGAGTGATGCAGGTGCCCGCCCGCACCCCCGTGATGACCGCGCTCACCGCGGCCACCCTCGACAGCGTGTCCGGCGGGCGGTTCCGGCTCGGTCTCGGGGTGTCCAACCCCGACGTCTCCCTGGGCTGGTACGGCGTGCCATTCACCGAGCCGCTGAGCCGCCTGCGCGAGTACGTGACGGTGGTACGGATGGCGCTGCGCGGTGAGCCCGTCCGCCATCCCGGCCGCCACTACCCGCTGCCGCCCGAAGGGGCCGACGAGGCGGCCCATCTCGCCGCCGCGCCGGTCCGCGCCGACCTTCCCGTCTACCTGGCCGGCGTCCGCCCCCGCAGTCTGCGACTGGCCGCGGAGATCGCGGACGGCTGGGTCGGTGTCTTCAGCTCGCCGGGGCGGATCGCCGAATCCCTGGAGCACGTGCGCGAGGTACGGGGCACCCTGGACGGTTTCGAGGTCGTCCCCTCGGTCCCGATCGCCATCGCCGACGACCCGGAACAGGCCGCCGACTCACTGCGCGGCTACTACGCGAACTTCATCGGCCTGGCCAGCAAGGAACGCGGTATCTACTTCGCGCTCGCCACCGAAATGGGCTTCGGCGAGGCCGCCGAGGAGATCCACGCCCGCTGCGCGGCGGGCGACCGGGCGGGTGCGGCCAAAGCCGTCCCGTTCGCCTTCATGGACCGCACCGCCCTGATCGGCCCGGTGGACCGCATCGCGCCACGGGTCGCCGAATACGCCGCGGCGGGGGTCACGACGCTGGGGCTCACGGTGCTCAGCCGCACACTGGCGGGGCAGCTCGCGGTGGTGCGGGGGGCGGCGGAGGCGATGGCGGGCGTGGCGGCCGCGGGCGGCACGGTCTGAACCGCGGGCGCGGGGGTGGGCCTGGTCACCGGCTGGTGCGGCGGGCCCACGCACCCGCGGCACGGGACGTCCGCGAGGTTCAGTCGAGCCAGACGCCATCGTTCATGATGACGCGGTCCCGCATCTCCCCGAAGTTCCGCCATGCCTGGATGCGGCGCGGTGTCAGGCACACGCTCACGGCGCCTTCCACGCGGTCGGGATCGAGCGGGAGACGGGCGTGGCGAGCCCGGACCTCGGCCGGGGCGTCAGCCGGATCGGTCAGTTCCATGGTGCCGTCGATCAGCACCACGTCGGTCGCCGAGCCGAACGCCGCCCGGGCCAGACCGTTGGCAGCCAGGTTCCGGCCGGTACGACCCGACCGGCGGGTGAGCATGGTGATCACGCCGCCGTCGAAGACGTAGGAGAGCGGGACCATGTGCGGGTGGGGCCCCTTGCTGGCGATCCAGAGGTGCCGCTCCTGTGCCAGCAGCCGCTCGGTGTCGGCGCGGCGTTGCGCGATCGACCTCGGGGCGGGCAGGCCGGGGCGGCCGGCCGGAGCCTGCCGCGCCGCCGGGGACGTTGCTTCGGACGGGGACATCTGACCTCCGCTGAATGGGCCGGCCGAGCCGGGGGCACCGTCCTGGCCGGGGTGGGGTGACGGCCGACGCCGGCAGGTTCCGACGTCGGCGAGGGCGACCGGGCGGGGCATGCCTTCGGGGTGCTACCAGCTCACCGGAATCTCGGTGAACCCCTCCAACAACGCCCCCTCCTCCCTCTTCAGCTCCTCGGCCGGTACCGCCAACCGCAGGTTCGGAAAACGGGCCAGCAGAGCCTCCGTGGCAATGCGGAGCTCCGCTCGGGCGAGCGAGGCGCCGATGCAGAAGTGGGGGCCGAGGCTGAAGGTGAGGTGCGGGTTGTCGGAGCGGGTGATGTCGAAGGTCCGGGCATCGGGGAAGCGGTCGGGGTCCTGGTTGGCGCAGTCGACCGCGGGGATGACGCTCGTACCCTTCCTGATCACGCAGTCCTCGAGCTCGATGTCGTCGGTCGCGTACCGCAGCATCGACACGGAGGAGCCGACGATCTTCCAGCGGAGCAGCTCCTCGATCGCGTTCGGCAGGAGCGCCGGATCCGCCCGCAGCAGCCGCAGCTGCTCGGGGTGGCTGAGCAACATGGCGATGCCGCCGCCGAGTTGCGTCGCGGTCGTCTCGTATCCGACGAGCAGGAGCAGCCGGCACCACCACTGCAGTTCGTACTCGCTCAGCCGCCCCTCCTCGTCGTGAGCCCGGATCATCGCGCTGACCAGGTCGTCGCCGGGGTGCGCGCGGCGGTGCGAGATGTGGGCGGCGATATAGCGGCTCATCTCCGCCATCGCCGCCCGGATCTCCTCGGGCGGGAAGTGGCTGACGGACAGGAACGCCGACGTCCAGTGCCGGAACAGCGCCACGTCCTCGTCGGGTACTCCGAGCAGGCTGCAGATGACGCGCACCGGCAGCGGGAAGGCGAGTGCCTCGTTGAGGTCGAGCGGGCCGCCGGAGCGTTCCATCGCGTCGAGGAGTTCATCGACCACGGTGCGTATCTGCGGTTCGAGCCGCTGTACCCGGGCCGCGCTGAAAGCCTTGGCGACCAGGTTGCGCACCCGCGTGTGCTCGGGCGGGTCCGGGTTGATACGCGGGTCCTGGAACATGCTGTTGTGCCGGCTGATGCGGGCCGCGTCCGGCCGGTCCAGATTGCGGCTGAGGCGGTCGTCGGTGAGCACCTGCCGCACGTCCCGGTACCGGGTCAGCAGGACGGCCTCGTCGCCGCTCGGCAGCACGACCGGCACCAGCGGCTGGTCGTGGATCCCGGCGAGGCGCTCCGGGATGCCCAACGCCGTGGGGCGTGGGAAGGGATAGGGGCATCGTTCACTCATGGCAGGGGCCTTTCCGGGTACGGGCTCACCAGGTCACGGGGACTTCACGGAAGCCCTGGGTGAAGGCGTCCTCGGTGCGCACCAGGTGGTCCGTCGGCACGCCGAGCCGCAGGTTCGGGAAGCGGTGCAGCAATGAGGCGAGGGCGATCTGCAGTTCGGCCCGGGCGAGCGAGGCCCCGACGCAGAAGTGCCGGCCGACGCTGAAGGTCAGTTGCGGTGCGTCCCCGGAGCGGGTGACGTCGAAGCGGGCCGGGCAGCGGAAGGCGGACGGGTCGTGATTGGCGACCTCCAGAGCGGTGATGATGCTGGAGCCACGCGGGATGGTGACACCGCCGACCTCGATGTCGTCGGTGACGTACCGCAGCATCGACAGTGAGGTGCCCACCACCTGGCAGCGCAGCAGTTCCTCGACGGCGGCGGGCACCAGCCCCGGATCCTCTGCGATCTTGGCGAGTTGGTCGGGGTGGGACGTCAGCATCACCACCATGCTGCACAGCTGGTGCGCGCTGGTTTCGTACCCGGCCAGCAGCAGCATCGTGGACCACCAGTGCAGCTCGGTGGCGTCCAGGCGGCCGTCCTTCTCGTCGTGGACCTCGATCAGCGCACTGATCAGGTCGTCGCCCGGGGCGGCGCGTTTCCGTTCGATGAGCTCCGTCATGTAGTCCCACGGAGGGGTCTGCTTCAGCGCGAACTGCTCACGCTCGTCGGCCGGCACGCCCAGCAGCTCGCAGATGACCTGGATGCTCAGCGGGAACGCGAAGGCCGTGGCGAAGTCCACCGGCCGGGGCCCCGCCTCCATCGCGTCGAGCAGTTCGTCGACCAGTTCCCGGATCCGCGGCCGCAGCGCCTCCACCCGGGCCGGTGTGAACGCCTTGGAGATCAGGGACCGCATCCGGGGGTGCGCGGGCGGATCCATGGACACCTGGCTCTGGAACGCCTTGACCTTGTGGGGCGTCATCCTGGCGACGCCGGGTCGGTTCCTGTTCTTGCTGACCCGGGGGTCGGTCAGCAGCGCACGGATGTCGTGGTACCGGGTGACGAGCAGTGCCTCGTCGCCGCTCGGCAGCACGACGGTGACGACGGGTTCGTCGTGAAGTCCCGCGAGTTCCTTCGGCTGTTCGGACGGGGACTGCCACGCGAACGGATATCTCAGGGTCCTGCCGGTCACGGGACGTCCTTCCGACGCACGGATAAGCCGGGCTTCACCCTGGGCCGGCGGCCTCGGGAGTCGGTCAAGTGCCGCTCGTACCCCCAGCCGCCGTCCCAAGAGCACCAACTTCGCTGGACCGAAAGTCGACTAACGCAACCAATGGTGGGTTGGTCCTCGCGGAGGAACCAGGAAAGGACCGTTGGCATGCCACATCGGACGCTCATCGTCGCCCGGCTGGAGCCCGTGCACCGGCAGCGGGTGGCGGAACTGTTCGCCAGTTCCGATACCACCGACCTCCCCCATGACGTGGGCGTCAGCCGTCGCACGCTCTTCGGCTTCCACGACCTGTACTTCCACCTGATCGAGTCGGAAGACGGCATCGGTGCCGGTCTGGAAAGGGCCCGATCGACCAGGCGGTTCCAGGACCTCAGCGCCGATCTGGCCCAGTTCGTCACGCCGTACGACCCGGGCTGGCGCGAGCCGCGTGACGCGATGGCGCAGCCCTTCTACGAGTGGTCGGCGCGATGAGCGGCGTCCGTCACCGGCCCGGGAACCGCTCCGGGCGGCCCACCATGTGCGGGACGGGGATGTCGTGATGGCCGGACGGAAGGCGGTCATCACCGGCCTCGGAGTCGTCTCGCCGGGCGCCTTGGGCGTCAGGGCCTACTGGGACCTGCTGACGGCGGGCCGCACCGCGACCCGGCCGATCTCCCTGTTCGACGCCTCCGGGTTCCGTTCCCGTGTCGCGGCCGAGTGCGACTTCGACCCGGTCGCCGCCGGGCTGGACGCCGACCGGGCCGCCCGGCTGGACCGGGTGACGCAGTTCGCGCTGGTCTCGGCCCGCGAGGCGATGGCCGACAGCGGTCTGGTGCTCGGCGAGCTGCCGCCCGAGCGGGTCGGCGTCGTCATGGGGAGCGCGGTCGGCTGCACCACGCGGCTGGAGGAGAACTACCTCCGGGTGAGCGACCACGGCCGCTCCTGGCAGGTCGACCAGCGCCAGGGCGTACCCGAGCTCTACGACTACCTCGTGCCCAGTTCGATCGCCGCCGAGGTGGCGTGGGAGCACGGCGCCCAGGGCCAGGTCGAGTGCGTGTCCACCGGCTGCACGTCGGGCCTGGACGCGGTGGGGAAGGCCGCACAGCTCATCGAGGACGGCGTCGCGGACGTCGTGATCGCGGGCGCCTCGGAGGCCCCCGTCTCGCCGATCACCGCGGCCTGCTTCGACGCCATCAAGGCCACCACCGCCCGCAACGACGATCCGGAGCACGCCTCCCGCCCCTTCGACCGCACCCGCGACGGGTTCGTGCTGGGGGAGGGCGCGGCCGTCCTGATCCTGGAGGAGGCGGGGGCCGCCCGGCGCCGGAGCGCGCACGTGTACGGCAGCGTGCTCGGCTTCGCCCAGCGTAGCAACGCGTACCACATGACGGGACTGCGACCGGACGGCCGGGAGCTCGGCGAGGCCATCCGCGTGGCGCTCGACCTGGCCCACGTGGACCCGTCCGATGTGGGCTACGTCAACGCCCACGGCTCCGGAACCCGGCAGAACGACCGGCACGAGACGGCGGCCTTCAAGCGCAGCCTGGGCGCGCACGCCTACGAGGTGCCGGTGAGCTCCATCAAGTCGATGATCGGGCACTCCCTTGGCGCCATCGGCGCGTTGGAGGCCGCGGCGTGCGCGCTCGTCCTGGAGCACCAGGTGGTGCCGCCCACGGCCAACCTCACCGAGTCGGAGCCCGAGTGCGACCTCGACTACGTGCCGCGCGTGGCACGTGAGCACACCACCGACGTGGTCCTCAGCGTCGGCAGCGGATTCGGCGGGTTCCAGAGCGCGCTGGTACTGGGCCGCCCCGAAACAGCGGAGGCTACGTGATGCGCCCCTGTGCGGTGACCGGTATCGGCGTGGTCGCACCCCTCGGCATCGGCCACGAGGCGTACTGGGAACAGCTGTTGAACGGCAAGAGCGCCATCGGACCCGTCCTGGACGGTGTCGCCGGCGTGGTCACCGGCTTCGAGGCGGCGCAGTACATGCCCGCGCAACTGATCGTACGGACCGACCGGTGGACGCAGTTCGGCCTGGCCGCGACCGCCCTGGCCCTTCAGGACTCCGGCACCGATCTGGCCACCGTCCCGGAGTACGAGATCGGAGTGGTCACCGGCAGCTCCTCCGGAGGCAACGAGTTCGGCCAGCGGGAGATCGGGAAGCTGTGGACCGGAGGCCCCGCCAACGTCAGCGCCTACCAGTCCATCGCCTGGTTCTACGCGGCGACCACCGGTCAGGTCTCCATCCGGCACGGGGCGCGCGGCCCCTGCAGCGTCGTGGTGACCGAGCAGGCCGCTGGGCTCGACGCGTTGGCGCAGGCGGGGCGGGTGCTTCAGCAAGGCGCCCGGGTGGTGCTCACCGGCGGCACGGAGGCCCCGCTGTCCCCGTACGCCCTGGCCTGCCAGCGGGCCGACGGTCGGATCTCCCCCCACACGGACCCCGACCGGGCGTTCCGCCCCTTCGACCGGCACGCCGACGGGCACGCCCCCGGCGAGGGCGGGGCGATGTTCGTCGTCGAGGGCAGCCCCGCACCGGGCCGCCGGCCCTACGGGTACCTGGTGGGCCACGCGGCGACCTTCGACCCCAGACCCGGCAGCGGCGGCGAGCCGGGGCTGCGCCGGGCGATCGAACTGGCCCTTGACCGGGCGGCGTTGACCCCTGCGGACATCGACGTGGTCTTCGCCGACGGCGCCGCCGTACCCGAACTCGACCAACGGGAGGCGGAGGCGATCGAGGCGGTCTTCGGCCCGTACGGCGTCCCCGTCACCGTGCCGAAGACCATGGTCGGCCGGCTGTACGCCGGAGGCGGCGCCCTCGACGTCGCCACCGCGCTGCTGGCTCTCCGCGACTCGGTGATCCCGCCGACGACCGGGGACCCCGACGTCCCCGAGCGCTACCGGATCGACCTCGTGCTGGACCGGCCGCGTCCCGCCGCCCTGCGGACCGCACTGGTCCTGGCACGCGGCCGCGGGGGCCACAACTCGGCCGTCGTGCTCACCGGCGAACTGCGATAAGTGGAGGAAATAATGTCAACGGACCTCGGAACCACCCCCAAGACCGGGTTCACCTTCGACGACCTGCGGGGCGTGCTACGGAAGGCCGCGGGCGACATCGACGCCATCGACGGCGACATCATCGACGTGACCTTCGAGGATCTGGGCTTCGACTCGCTCACCATGCTGGAGATCGCCGCGGTGCTCGACTCCGAGCACCAGGTGAAAGACCCCGACCGGGTGATCGAGATGGTGCGCACGCCCCGCGAGGTCATCGCCATGGCCAACGGCGCCTCCAGCGCGGGCCACGTCGACAACAGCATCGTCATCGCCGCCCCCTACGACCTGGTCTGGGAGATGACCAACGACGTGCCGTCCTGGCCCGCGTTGTTCAGCGAGTACGCGTCGGCCGAAGTCCTCCAACACGACGGCGACACCATCACCTTCCGGCTGACGACGGTGCCCGACGACGACGGCGCCCAGTGGAGCTGGGTCTCCGAGCGGCGGATGGACAAGGAGCAGGGCACGGTCCGAGCACACCGCGTGGAACGCGGCCCCTTCGCCTACATGGAGATCTTCTGGGAGTACCGCCCGACCGCGGAGGGCGTGCGCATGCGGTGGGTGCAGGACTTCCACCTGAACCCGGGGGCCCCGCTCGACGATGCGGCCATGGAGGAGCGGATGAACCGCAACACCGTCATCCAGATGGAGCGGATCAAGGAACTTGTCGAACAGCGAGCCCAGCGGTCCTGAATGAGCACCGTACTGGCCCCTCTCGCCCTCCTCGCCAACGGCATCGCGGCGGGGATCATGACCGCGACCGTCATCGGCTTCGCGCCGATGATGCTGAGTCTGCCCTACGAGCGGTACGTGCAGATGGTGCACTTCCTGCGGCCCCGTTTCGACCCCGTCATGCCGCTGACCAACGGCCTGACTGTGCTGCTGGACGTGCTGCTCGCGATCACCGCCGGGGACGGCCCCGCCCGGGTGGGGTTCGCCACCGCGGCCGGGCTGCTGCTGTGCGTGATGGGCATCTCCATCACCAAGAACGTCCCGGTCAACCGGTACGTCATGTCCCTGAGCCCCGCCGCGCAGCCCCCCGACTGGGCCGAGACCGATCCCCGGCGCAGGTGGCGGGCCTGGAACACCACCCGAACCGCGGTCGCGCTGCTCGCCTTCGCGACCAACATCGTGGCCACCGTCCGGCTCGGCTGAGCCCCACTGCTCCCCAGGAGGGGAAGACACACCATGCAGATATCCCTGACCGGAAAGCGCGTCCTCGTCACCGGCGGAACGCGTGGCATCGGCGCCGCCATCACCCGCGCGTTAGCGCAGGCCGGCGCCAGCGTAGTCACGTGTTCCCGCACCGGCGGCGAGGCCGCCGCCGCCCTCGCGCGCGAGCTCGAGGACACGCCGGGCAACCATCACTTCGTCACGGCCGACGTCAGCAGGACCGAAGACGTCCAGCGGCTCGTCGAAGCCTGCCGGGAACGCCTCGGCGGACTCGACGTCGTGGTCAACAACGCCGGCCGCATCACCCACGTCCCCATCGAGGACCTCGGCATGGACGGCTGGCGGGAGATCCTCGACACCAACCTGACCGCCGCCTACGACGTCGTCCACCGGGCCGTCGGACTGCTCGGCCCCGGCGCCTCGGTCATCAACGTCGGCTCGGGCTCGGCGCTGGCGGGCATCCACCACCGCGCCCACTACACCGCGGCCAAGGCCGGGCTGATCGGCCTTACCCGCTCGCTGGCCAAGGAGCTCGGACCCCGTGGCATCCGCGTCAACGTCCTGTCCCCGGGCGTCATCCAGACCGAGGTGGAGCTGTCCGAGGAGGTGCGCACCCGGTACCGGACGATGACCTCTCTGGGGCGGTTGGGCACGCCCGAAGAGCTCGCCCACGTGGTGCTGTTCCTCGCCAGCGACCTGGCGTCCTACATGACCGGCGCCACCGTCAGTGTGGACGGAGGCATCTGAGATGGCGGAACCGCTCTACCGCGTCACCCTGCGGATGGACATACAGCCCGGCATGGAGAAGGAATTCGAGGAGGCATGGCTGGCCGGCGCGGCCCGCATCGCCGACAACCCGGGCAACACCGGCCAGGATCTGTCCCGCGGCGAGGGGGACGGCACCTACTACATCGTGAGCGACTGGGTCAGCAAGGAAGCCTTCCTCGCCTACGAACGCAGCGCCGGCCACCAAGAACACCGCAGATCCCTGGCGCCGTACCGCTCCGCGGGAGAGATGACGACCATGCGGACGCTGTACCGCCTCACCGGCAAGGGCGGTGCCGCATGAAGGGGAGCGTGCGGGTCCTGCTCCACCTACGGGTCGCCCCCGGGGAGGAGAACCGCGTCGAGGACCTCTACCACCGCGTCAGCCGCGAGCTGGAGGGCACCCCCGGCCTGCTCCGCAACGAGCTGCTCCAGGGCCTCGCCGCGCCGGAGGAGTGGGCCGTACTGAGCGAGTGGCGGGACGCGGACGCCTTCCGCGCGTGGGAGAGCGGGCCAGACCACCGCGGCGCGACGGCGCCGCTGCGGCCGTACCAGAACCGGGAAGCCGGATCGGTGTTCGGCCTGTACGAGGTCCGGGCGGAGTACTGACACCGGCCGACGGCCACAGGAGGTAGACGATGAGCGCTCCGCGCCGCATCGATGTGCACCACCACGCGATCACGCCGGAGATCGCCACGCTCATGAGGGAGAACGGCGCCCGGTTCGTCCTCCCCTGGTCCCTGGAGAGCACCTTCGAGGTGATGGAGGCCCACGGCATCGAACGTGCCGTGGTGTCCAACCCGATCCCGGGGGACCTGTTCCGCGACGCCAGGCAGGCGTCCGCGTTCACCCGCCGGGCCAACGAGGCCGTCGCCGCACTGGCGGCCGACCACCCCGGCAGGTTCGGGTTGCTCGCCGCGTTGCCCATGCCCTTCGTCGACGAGGCACTCGACCAACTCGACTTCGTCTACGACGAACTCGCCGCCGACGGGGTCGTCCTGGTGCCGCATGCGGGATCCCACTACCTGGGCGACGAGCTGTTCGAACCACTCCTCGCCGAGCTGGACCGCCGCCACGCCGTGGTGCTCGTGCATCCGATGACGTTGCCGGGCGGACCGGTCGAGGCGGCGCCCCCCGTCCTGGCCGACTTCCTGCTCGACACCACCCGCGGCGCCATAGGTCTCATCAGGTCCGGCGCACTGGAGCGGTACCCGAACATCTCCTTCGTCCTGGCACACGGCGGCGGCTTCCTGCCGTACGCGGCCGAGCGGATCGAGGTGCTCGGCGAGGCGTTCTACGACATCGAACCGGCCCGGCTCAGGTCCGCGTTGCGGCGCTTCCACTACGACACCGCCCTGGTGGGCCCGTCCGCGCTGAGCCTGCTGCTGGCGGTCGCCGGGCCGGAGCGGATCCTGTTCGGGACGGACTGGTGTGCCGCACCGGCCGAGCCCGTCGCGTCGTGCGCCCAGGCGCTGGACACGCTACCGGCGGACGCCCGCCGACTGGTCGAACGCGACAACGCGCTACGCCTGTTCGGGGCGTCGTAAGGCGGGCGGACCCGCGGGGGCCCGGCATACCGACCACAACCGTGTGCCGGGCCTCCGTCATGCGCCGTCCGCGCCCGGTGAGGCCGGACGCCTGCGCTGCCATGGCCGCGTGGACTACCACGGCTGGACCACCCCTCGAGGTGGGCGTCTGACGCTCTTCGTGTCGATCTACTGCTCCGGGAGGACGGACATGCTGGCAGAACTGATGGCTCGAGGCGGCAGAGCGCTGCTGGAGGGCTTCCCCCCGGACGGCCGGGAGTACTGGGCCGGACGTTTCTGGGACCGCGCCGCGGCCGAGCAGCACGTACAGTTGCGACCCGAGTTCCTGACCCAGAAGGAGACGATCGCCGATCTGCTCCGCACCCATGGGCAGGACGCCAAGTCGGTTCTCGAAGTCGCCTGTGGCACGGGTGAGTTCACCGCGATGGCCGCAAAGCTGACGCCCGCCGTCGAGATCACCGCGATCGACATCTCCGCCGAGGGCCTGGCACGCACGGCGCAGCGGGTGCGGCGCGACGACCTCAGGCTGGTGGAGGGCGACTTCTGGGCCGACAACGGCCTGGAACAGGCGGACCTGGTGCAGTGCCTGGACGCCATCCACCACCTGGGAGACCTCCGGCAGGTGCTGACCCGGCTCCGCTCCATGGTGAAGCCCGGCGGCGTCTTCATCGGCAACCTGTGGACCGGCGACAACTTCCACGAGTTCCAGCGCAAGCGGTACGGCGTCGCGCCCCATCTGGCGCGCACCGCCTCGTTCCTGGGCACTGCGCTGATCATTCGCGCCTCGGCGGGCCGGCTCAAGACCGGCGCCTATCGCACCCAGCTCACCCCCAGCAACGAGGCCGTGGCCGTGCTGCGCTCGGTCTTCGACGAGGTGCTGGAGGTCCGCAGGGAGCGGTACTTCATGGGCTTCGCATGCCGAGTCAACGGTGGGCCCCGCCCGTGAAGGTGCTGGTGACCGGAGGAGCCGGGTTCATCGGGCGCCGTGTGGTCGCGGCCTACACCAGGGCTGGGCACGAGGTACGGGTCCTGGACGCGCTGCTGAGCGACACACACCGGCAGCGCGTTCCCCCACCGCTGCCCGACGGCGTGGAATTCGTCCGGGGAGACGTGCGCGACCGGGAAACCGTCGAGACCGCCTTGCGCGGCGTCGACCTGGTCAGCCACCACGCGGCCGTGATCGGCCGGGGACGGGAGATCCTCGACGCCCGCCACCACGTCGGCTGCAACGACCTGGGAACGGCGAACCTGCTCGTCGCCATGGCCGAGGCCGGGACGCGGCGGTTGGTGCTGGCCGGTTCGGTGGCGATCTACGGCGACAGCCGCTACGACTGCCCCGTACACGGCCGGGTGCTGCCACGTCGGCGCAGTCGAGAGGATCTGGACGCGGGGCGGTTCGAACCGCGCTGCCCGGAATGCGGCACCGAGCTGGTGTCCAGCGCGGTCAGCGAGACCGACCCGCTCGACCCGCCCCGCAACATCTACGCGGTGACCAAGCTCGCCCAGGAGTACCTGGTGGGCGTCTGGGCCAACGAGACCGGAGGCCAGGCCGTCTCTCTGCGGTACCACAATGTGTACGGGCCGGACATCCCCTACCAAAGCCCCTACTCGGGCGTAGCGGCGGTCTTCCGCAGCGCCGTCGCGCGGGGAGAGGCACCCGTGGTCTACGAGGACGGCGGGCCCATGCGCGACTTCGTGCACGTCGAGGACGTCGCCGAGGCCAGCCTGGCCGCTGAGCGGTGGACGGGCACCGGGCACCGGGCATTCAACGTGGCCAGCGGCACCCCGCACACCATCGGCGACGTCGCCCACGCCCTCGCCAGGGCGGCAGGGGCGCCGATGCCGGCGGTCTCCGGGAGGTACCGGATCGGCGACGTCCGGCACATCGTGGCCTCGCCCGACCGGATCATCCGTGAGCTCGGGTGGCGGCCCCGGATCAGCTTCGAGGAAGGGATGAAGGAGTTCGCGACGGCCCCGATGGCCGGGCTGCCGACCTGACGCCGTCGCGGCGCCCTCTCGACGGGCAGTCGGGCCGACCGGCCGGAGACCACGTCAGGTGGCCTCCGGCCGGTCGTACGTCATACCGGAAGTTCCGCCCGGGCGGTCAGCGGCTCCCACCACTCCCGGTTGTCGCGGTACCAGGCCACCGTGTCGGCCAGCCCCTCGTCGAAGCCGGTCAGCGGCTCGTACCCCAGCTCGTCCCTGATCTTCGAGATGTCCAGGGAGTACCGCAGATCGTGGCCCTTGCGGTCCGCGACGTGTCGGATGCGGTCCGGGCCCGCCCCGCAGGCCGCCAGCAGCCGCTCGGTCAGTTCCCGATTGGACAGCTCGGTGCCGCCCCCGATGTGGTAGACCTCGCCCGGCCGGCCGCGGCGCAGCACCAGGTCGATACCGCGGCAGTGGTCGGAGACGTGCAGCCAGTCGCGGACATGACTGCCGTCCCCGTACAGCGGCACGCTGTGACCGTCCAGCAGCCGAGTAGCGAAGAGGGGGATCATCTTCTCCGGGAACTGATAACGGCCGTAGTTGTTGGAGCAGCGCGTCACCGTCACGTCCAGGCCGTGGGTGCGGTGGTAGGCCAGCACCAAGAGGTCCGAGCTCGCCTTGGACGCGGCATACGGGGAGTTGGGCGCCAGCGGTGCGTCGTCCGTCCATGAGCCCTCGGCGATCGAGCCGTAGACCTCGTCGGTCGAGACATGGACGAACCGGCCCACCTTGTGCCGCAGCGCGGCGTTCAGCAAGACCTGCGTACCCAGCACATTGGTGGTCACGAACGGCGAGGCGTCCACGATCGAGCGATCCACGTGCGATTCGGCGGCGAAGTGCACCACCGCGTCCTGACCGGCCATCACCGCGTCCACGGTCGCCGGGTCGCGGATGTCGCCGCGCACGAAGGCCAGGCCCTGGTGCCCGGCGACCGGCGCCAGATTCGCCTCGTTGCCCGAGTACGTCAGATTGTCCAGGACCGTGATCCGAGCGCCCGTTCCCGAGGGCAACTCACCAAGCAGTGCTGCCCGTACGAACTGCGCCCCTATGAAGCCGGCTCCGCCGGTGACGAGTATCCGCATAAGGGCAACAGTTTATGCGACGACGTCCGGCCAGGGCGACTGGCACAACTGCATTGGGAGGCAAATCCGTTGAACATCACCGGCCCGAACCCTGTCGAAACTCTTTACGGCGCGGCCCCCCCAATCGCGCCCCAGTCATCCACGAGCACGGTGGCGGACCGTGGACCGTCGAGGGCCTTGACTTGAGGAGCGGAGGCACACCGATGCGCCGATATCGCGGAGACGGCTCGGCCACGCGGCAGACCGCGGATATTGACGTGCTCCAACGATGGCCGGGACTGGTCGACTCCGGAGTCGATCAGGAGTTCCTTGCCTGGTTCGAAAGGCGGGTGCACGCCACCTCGTGCTCGGTCGACCGAATCCCGCTGGCGCAGATGCGGTCCTGGCACCTGGACGCGTCGAGCGGAAACATCAGGCACAGCAGCGGACGATTCTTCACGATCGAGGGGCTGCACACCCGCACGACCCACGGCACCGTTCCCGAGTGGAGCCAGCCGATCATCTGCCAGCCGGAGATCGGCATCCTCGGACTTCTGGTCCGGAAACACCACGGCGCCCTGCAATGCCTGATACAGGCGAAGATGGAACCGGGCAACGCGAAGATGATGCAGTTGTCGCCGACTGTTCAGGCGACTCGCAGCAACTACACCCGGGCGCACAACGGGAGCGCTACCCGCTATCTCGAGTACTTCACGGATCCGCAGCACCACACCGTCCTGGTCGATGTTCTGCAGTCCGAACAAGGCTCGTGGTTCCTGCGCAAGCGTAATCGCAATATGATTGTCCTGGTCGAGGAGGACATCGCGGTCGACGACGGCTACCGCTGGACAGACGTCCGCGATCTGCGGCGGCTGCTGAGGGTCGAGCAGCTGATCAACATGGACACCCGCTCGGTGCTGTCGTGTCTGCCGGACGGGGACCGCGACGAGCCCGACACCACCCACCTGCTCCGGTGGTTCACCGAGGTCAAGAGCAGGCACGAAGTCACGACCCGGCAGACTTCCCTGCGGGACATCAAGGGATGGCAATACGGTCCGGAGCGGATCACACACGATTCGGGGCTGTACTTCGACATCATCGGCGTCTCCGTCACCACCGCCGGCCGGGAAGTCGTCGAATGGGACCAGCCGATGCTCTTTCCCCATGGGCAGGGCGTCTCGGCCTTCGTCGTCAAGAAGTTCGACGGGGTGACCCACCTGGCGGTTCAGGCGCGGTTCCAGGCAGGCGTACAGGATGCCGCGGAACTGGGCCCGACCGTGCAGTGCACTCCCTCGAACTTCCCGCGTCACCCGCCGCGTTTCCTGGACTATGTCCTCGGCGCCGGTGCGGACCGCGTCCTGTTCGACTCCGTCCTCACCGAGGAAGGCGGGCGCTTCTACCACTCCGAGAACCGCTACATGCTCATCGAAGCAGGCGAAGACTTCCCGGTGGAACTGCCACCGGATTTCTGCTGGGCAAGCGTCCACCAGCTGAAGGCCCTGTTGCGACACAGCTACTACATCAATGTCGAGGCCCGCAGCCTTTTGGCCTGCCTCCAGGCCGTGGGGTCCGACCGATGACCGAGGACGACGGGCAGGCGCCCCTGCGCTTCGGCGTGCTCGGCTGCGCCGATATCGCCGTGCGCCGGACCATTCCGGCCCTCCTCGCCGCCCCCACCGCGCGGCTCGTCGCACTGGCCTCCCGCACACAGGGCAAAGCCGAACACCATGCGGCCCGCTTCGGGATACCGGTCGCCTGTGGCTATCAGGAATTGTTGCGACGCGATGACATCGACGCCGTCTACATTCCCGTGCCGACCGGCCTGCACGCCGAATGGATCGCGGCGGCACTGGCCGCCGGCAAACACATACTCGCGGAAAAGCCGCTGACCACCCGCCACGCGGATACCCTCGCCCTCACTGCCACCGCGAACCTGCTCGGACTCACCCTGCAGGAGAATCTCACCGCCGCCCGCCACCGGCTGCACGCGGCCGTATCCGAATTGGTCACGGCGGGAGAGATCGGCGAATTGCGCGGCGTCGAAGCGTGTTTCACCATTCCGCCCCTACCCGCGACGGATGTGCGATACGACGGCGACCTGGGCGGCGGTGCGCTGCTGGACGTCGGTGTGTACCCGCTGTATGCCGCGACCCGGTTCCTCGGCGCCGGGCTGACCGTTGCGGGTGCCACGCGGAAGACGGACCCGGCGCGCGGCGTGGATGTCGCGGGCCACGCTCTGCTCGCCTCACCGTCCGGCCCCGCTGCTCACGTGACCTTCGGTTTCGAGCATGCCTACCGGTGCAGTTACCGGCTGTCGGGCAGCGAGGGCTCGCTGTCGGTGGACCGTGCGTACACGCCGCCCGCGACGTTCAGTCCGGTGATCCAACTGGTACGCCCGGAACACGAACGTGAGGTCGTGGTCCCTGCCGAGGACCAGTTCATGACGACCATCTCGGAATTCGTCGCCCAGACCCGCGGTGCGCGGCACCAGCGGTACGGCCAGACCGACTTCCTGGAACAGGCCAGGCTCGTCGACCACGTTCGCGTCCAGGCACTGGAGCTGTGATCACAGCGACCCCGTTCCCACAGGATCAGTCGCTGCCCCCGACGTGCAGAGTCGGTTCGTCCGCGTTGGGCTGGGGCTCGGTGTCCACATGGCCAAGCCTGGGTTCCGGCGCCAACGGGCTGAGATGGAGCACGGCAAGCGCCGTCTCGCTGCCGTGGTTGACCAGCCGGTGCCGTGCGCCGATCGGCACCATGACCGCCTCGTCAGGGGCGAGATCGATGTCCACACCGTCGACCGTCACGACCAAGTTCCCCCGGACCAGGTAGAGGAACTCCTCGGAATACGGGTGGTAGTGCTCGGAAACATAGTCGCCCGGTTCAAGGGTCACCGTGCCCATGAACCCCGACACCGAGCCGACGGTCCTCGGGCTCAGCCCAATCCTGATCTCACCACCCCTGCGACGATTCGCCGGCACATCGCTGAATGGGACCTTTTCCACCGTGGCACGGTTGGCCTGTGACACCGCAGTTCCTCCCGGTCGCGTAGCTCGGTCGCCTCAGCATCGGACGGCCCGGTCGAACACCGCTGGGAAGGAACTGGGGGCCTCGCCGACCAGCCGGACACCAGCCATTCCGGAGTCCGGCGGCGAAGGCTGGCCGCAGACGGCGGCACAGAGGAGGGAAACAACGATGCGCGCCTTGTTCATCACTTGGCCCTGGGGGTCGCATCTGTATCCCATGACGCCCTTCGGATGGGCGCTGCGTGCGGCAGGTCACGAGGTGGTCGTCGCCGCGCAGCCCGCATTCGCCCCGACGATCACCCAGGCCGGCCTGGTCGCGCTCCCGGTCGGCGAGGACGTGGACGTCAAGGACCGACTCCGCCGGGCACACCAGCAAGATTCCCTGGAGCGGTCGGCAATCGAGCACCGGGGCGCGGCTGCCGTGCAGGCGGCGACCGACTGTGCGGTCGCCATCGCCGAGGACACCTATCGATTCGCGGAGCACTGGCGCCCGGACTTCGTCGTCTACGAGCCGATGGCCTACCTCGGCCCCGGTATCGCGCGAGACTTCGGCATCCCCGCGCTGCGCCTTCTCTGGGCGACCGACTTCCTCGCCTCGATCACGGATCCCGACCGGACCGAGGAAGACCTCCTCGGCGGGCTGACAACGCGGCGGGAGTTGGAGGCGAGCAACGCATTCGGGGACCTGACACTGGACCCGTGCCCGCCGCAGCTGCAGGTTGCCGCCGACCTGCCCCGTCAGGGCATGCGGTACGTCCCCTACAACGGGCCCGCCAAGCTGCCGCACCGACTGCGCACACCGGCACAGCGACCGCGCATCGTCGTCACCTGGGGCGGTTCACTGCACCAACTCGGCTGGCAACGGGCATTTCTGGCACCCCGGATCGTGGCGGCGCTGGCCGGCCGCGACATCGAGGTTGTCGTCGCGGTACTCGACGACCAACGCGACAGCTTCACTTCCCTGCCCGACAATGTCATCCACGTCGGCCCGGTCGCCTTGCACCTGCTGCTGCCGAGCTGCGCAGCGATCATCCATCAAGGCGGTGCGGGCACCACCATGGCCGCGGTGAGCTACGGCGTCCCGCAACTCATCCTGGCCTGGGCGGCCGATGCCATCGTCAACGCCAGTCAGGTGGAGGCCACCGGCAGTGGGCGCCGGCTGTGGCCCGACGACCTCGACGACGCCGGCCTGGCCGACGCACTCGACGAGTTCTTCGACAACCTGGACGGCCATCAGGAGTGCGCGGACCGCTTGCACCAGGACCACTTGGCGCTCCCCACACCGGCCGCAGTCACCACCCAACTCGCACACGACTTCCGGCACGCCACCGGCGCATGGACAAACTTCGGGAGTTGAACATCCCCGTTGTCCTGAGCGGGCACCTCACTCAAGTCCACGGTCCTTCGTGGGGCTGCGCCTCGGGAGCCCGACGCGGTGGGGTATGCCGTTGAGCTGACCCCGCGAGGGCACCACCGATGCCCTGGCCGCGGGCACCTCCGACGCGTCGAGGCGCGAATGCACGCCCTGGCTCCGAATACAACCTGGACTACGCATCGCGCATTGCAGGACAAGTCACCTCACAACACTGCCTTGCACCGGCCTCACCCAACAGCGGCCACCCGGAGCTGGGGTGCCTCGGCCTGCGCGGTGCCCGACTCGCGGACTGGCCCGCGGCCGAGCGCGCCTTCCGGGCGCTGTTGCGCATCGCCGTGACCGACAGCCGGCCGCACTGGGAGATCACCGATCTGACCGAGGGGATCGCCCATGCGACAGGCGGCCTGTAGCCATGGCTGGACCACATCGCCGGGCTCACCGGTCCCGAAGCGGACGCCGGAGCGGTCCGCCTCGCCTTCGGCTGGGCCACCGAACTCCTTTGGGAAGAGCTGAAGTTCACCTGGTGGTACGACGGCGACCCGCGGCTCATAGCCGCCTGGCTGCCCACCCTGCGCGCCCGCATCGCCGCCTTCGCCGTGCGGCACCCGCGCTGCGAGAACGCGTCCGACGCGCTGATCGCGATCGACGCGCTCGAGGCCGACGAGTGGGGCCCCTGGCCTACCCCTACGACACGCGCACGCTCGGCGGCCCCGCGCTCATCCACCAGGGCTGAGACCAACCGGACGGTCCCTAGTGTCCTGAGTCAGTGATCCGTCGGCAGTACGCGGCGAGGGATTCGAGGATCTGATCGGCAGTCTTGGTCCATACGTAGGGGCGGGGGTTGTCGTTCCAGCTGGCGATCCAATTCCGTATGTCGCGCTCGAAGGCCTGGACGGAGCGGTGGACGCCGCGGCGGAGTTTCTTGTTGGTCAGCTCGGCGAACCACCGCTCGACCAGGTTCAGCCAGGACGATCCCGTCGGAGTGAAGTGCAGCTGGAAGCGCGGATGCGCCAGCAGCCACCTCCTGACCGACTCAGTCTTGTGGGTCACGTAGTTGTCGCAGATCAGATGCACGTCCAGACCGGCGGGAATCTCGCGGTCGAGCTTGGCCAGGAACTTCCTGAACTCGGCTGCCCGGTGCCAGCGGTGGAGTGAGCCGATGACCTTGCCCGTGGCCGCGTCGAGTGCGGCGAAGAGGGTGGTCGTGCCGGCCCGCAGGTAGTCGTGACTGGCCCGCTCTGGCACCCCGGGCATCATCGGCAGGACAGGCTGGGACCGGTCCAGGGCTGGATCTGCGACTTCTCATCGACACACAGGACCAGGGCCCGCTCAGGCGGGTCGAGATAGAGCCCGACCACGTCGTGGACCTTGTCGATGAAGAACGGATCGGTGGACAGCTTGAACGTCTCAGTCCGGTGTGGCTGGAGACCGAAGGCCCGCCAGATGCGCGAGACAGTCGACTGTGACAAGCCCGTCTTAGCCGCCATCGACCGTGTCGACCAGTGCGTCGCGTCCTTCGGCTTCGTCTCCAGCGTGGCCTTCACAACGGCGGCGACCTGGCCGTCGCTGACCGTGCGGGTCCGCCCCGGCCGGGGAGCATCCCCCAGGCCGTCGAGCCGGTGCCGGACGAACCGAGCCCGCCATTTGGAGACCGTCTCGGTCGTGACCCCGAGCTCGCGGCCGACCGCACTCGCCGAACGCGGCAGGCCGTCGGGATCGAGCTCCGCGCAGGCCAGCACGATCCTCGAGCGCAGAGCCAGAGCCTGCGGTGTCGAAGGCGCCCGCACCCATCCCTGCAGCACCTGTCGCTGGTGCTCCGATAACACCAACTCAGCCAGCTTCGGCCCAGGACGCCCCATGCCCAATCAACGACGGATCACTGACTCAGGACACTAGCCCGCCACCGCGGCCGCCGGGAACAACTGCCCGAGACCGTCCGAGCCGTCGCCGCCCTGGTCTCTCATCAGCAAAGCGCAACCAGGCCCCTCGCACACGCAGCCTGAGGATGGGTACGTCTGCGGTCCACGACACCCACGGCCAACCGTGCACGAGTTCGTTAGCGACGGCCGCGTAGCGGCTTTGACCCCTCTCGAGCATGTCCCCAACAACGTGCATGCGGAAGAACTCCGGGCCATCGGCTTGCACATGGCCGCCGTCTGGGCCGCACAGGGACATCACTGCGCCGTCCTGTCGATCGAACGCTCAAGCCACCAAGGCACGTTCTTCCGGCAGAACAATTCTGTCCGGTGGGCAACCGAACCCGTCCCCACCGCTGCGCCGCCGTGGACACGGTTGAGAATCAACCCCACCCCCGGGGAGATCTGGGGCGGCACCCACGCCTCCGGAGTCGACACCCTCAACGACACCCTGGACCAAGCGCGGCGGCTCTACGACCGCACGCTCCTCCTCGACCTGTCCAGCCGATCCGTGCTCCTCGAGCAACTGGCCCGCTATGGCACTCCCATCCTGGGGCGGATCGCCGGCATTCCCATGCCGGCCCTCACACGCGGCGTGGGCACCCCCACGGTGCTCGATCCGGCTGGGGCAGACCAGCGCGACCGCATGACCTCAGCCGCGACGGCACTGGGCGAGATCCTGTGGACCCGACCGGCCCTCGAAGAACGCCGCGGTCGAAGCCATCCTGCATTCATAAGCACAACGTGGGCACCGGCGACAACAGCCCGCGCCCACGCTCAGCCGGGAGCACCTCACTACGGTGGCGCTGCATACTCCGACGCCTTGATCGGGTAGCCCATGGGCATGTCTGCGACCTACCTCTATGGGGCTGGCTGCCACAGCCTGCCGGCACACCCGGCACGAGCCATCCCGGCCGACCTCCGCTTGCGGTCACTCTCGACTACCACATCCCCCATCACTCTCAGTGACCTACCCGCAAAACTGATTATGCGTCAGTAAAGTCAGCATCAGGTCAGCATCAGTACCGCCAGAGACCGTCGCCGACCGCCAAGATCAATCTTTCGCGCCAGCACACCTGACCTGCGAAAACGCAGCACATCGCCGAGCCCGCCCATCATCCGAGGAGCCCCCCGTGAAAATGCTCATCAACGTCCCCGAAACCGTCGTAGCCGACGCCCTGCGTGGCATGGCCGCCGCCCACCCCGAGCTGTCGGTCGATGTGGAGCGGCGTGTCGTGGTGCGGCGGGACGCGCCTGTGGCGGGGAAGGTGGGGTTGGTGTCGGGTGGGGGGTCCGGGCATGAGCCGTTGCACGGGGGGTTCGTGGGGGCGGGGATGTTGGATGCGGCGTGTCCCGGGGAGGTGTTCACCTCGCCCGTTCCGGATCAGATGGTGCGTGCCGCGGCCGCCGTCGACAGCGGCGCCGGTGTGCTGTTCATCGTGAAGAACTACACGGGCGACGTGCTCAACTTCAACATGGCCGCCGAGCTCGCCGAGGACGAGGGCATCCAGGTCGCCAGCGTGCTCGTCAACGACGACGTCGCCGTGACCGACAGCCTCTACACCGCGGGGCGGCGCGGCACCGGGGCCACCCTCTTCGTGGAGAAGATCGCCGGCGCCGCCGCCGAGGGCGGTGCGCCGCTGGAGCGGGTGGAGGCCATCGCGCGGCGGGTGAACGAGGCCTCGCGCAGCTTCGGGGTCGCCCTCGCCTCGTGCACCACCCCGGCCAAGGGCGGCCCCACCTTCGACCTGCCCGCCGGCGAGCTGGAGTTGGGGGTCGGCATCCACGGCGAGCCCGGCCGGGAGCGGCGGGCCATGATGACGTCGGGGGAGATCGCCGACTTCGCCGTGCACGCGGTGCTGGAGGACCTGCGGCCGAGCGGGCCGGTGCTGGTGCTGGTCAACGGGGCCGGCGGGACGCCGCTGCTCGAGCTCTACGGCTTCACCGCCGAGGTGCACCGCGTGCTGCGCGAGCGCGGCGTGCCGGTCGCGCGTTCGCTCGTGGGCAACTACGTGACCTCGCTCGACATGGCGGGCGCCTCGGTGACCCTGTGCCAGGTCGACGACGAACTGCTGCGCCTGTACGACGCCCCCGTGCAGACCCCCGGGCTGCGGTGGGGGCGGTGACCCCCGGGGCCCTCACCCCCCGCCCGGCTCCGCCCCGTGCCAGACCGTCGTGACGTTGCAGAACTCACGAATGCCGTGGCCCGACAGCTCCCGGCCGTAGCCCGACCGCTTCACTCCGCCGAAGGGCAGCGCCGGGTGGGAGGCCGTCATGCCGTTGAAGAAGACGCCGCCGGCCTCCATGTCCCGTACGAAGCGGCGTTGTTCGGCCTCGTCGCGCGTCCAGACGTTGGAACTGAGGCCGAAGGGCGAGTCGTTGGCCAGCTCGATGGCCTCGTCCAGGTCGCGCACGCGGTACAGCGAGGCCACGGGGCCGAAGGCCTCCTCGTGGTGGATGCGCATGTCCGGGGTGATGCCGGTCAGGACGGTGGGTTCGTAGTACCAGCCCCGGGTCAGCTCGGCGGGGTCGGTGGGGCGGCGGCCGCCGCACAGGGCGGTCGCGCCGCGGCGGACGGCGTCGTCGACGAGCTCCTCCAGGTCGGCGCGGCCCCGTTCCGTGGCGAGGGGGCCGACGTCCGTGGAGTCCGCCATGGGGTCCCCGACGGTCAGCCCCGCCATCAGGGCGGTGAAGCGCTCGGCGAAGGTGTCGTAGACGTCGGCGTGCACGATGAAGCGCTTGGCCGCGATGCAGGACTGGCCGTTGTTCTGGACGCGGGCCGTCACGGCGGTGCGCACCGCGCGGGCGAGGTCGGCCGAGGGCATCACCACGTAGGGGTCGCTGCCGCCCAGCTCCAGGACCGTCTTCTTGACCTCGTCGCCCGCCACGGCCGCCACCGAGCGGCCCGCCGGTTCGCTCCCGGTGAGGGTCGCCGCGACGACCCTGGGGTCGCGCAGGACGGACTCGACCGCCCCGGAGCCCACCAGCAGGGTCTGGAAGCAGCCTTCGGGGAAGCCCGCCCTGCGGAAGAGGTCCTCGAGGTACAGCGCGGTCTGCGGCACGTTCGAGGCGTGCTTGAGCAGGCCGACGTTGCCGGCCATGAGGGCGGGCGCCGCGAAGCGCACCACCTGCCACAAGGGGAAGTTCCACGGCATGACGGCGAGGATCACCCCCATCGGGCGGTAGTGCACGCGGGCGTGCGCCGCCCCGGAGTCCTTCACCTCCGCCGCCGGCGGCACCTCGTCGGCCAGCAGCCGCTCCGCGTTGCCGGCGTACCAGCGCATCGCCTTCGCGCACTTCGCCGTCTCCGCCCGCGCCGCGGCGAGCGGCTTGCCCATCTCGGTCGTCATCGTGCGGGCGATGTCGTCCTGGTCGTCGTCCAGGAGGTCGGCGGCCCGGCCGAGCAGCCGCGCCCGTTCGGCGAAGTCCGTCGTGCGGTAGCTCCGGAAGGCCGCCGCAGCGGTGGCCAGGCGTCGCTCGATCTCCTCCGGGCCGAGCGCGTCGAAGGTCTTGAGCGTCTCGCCGTTCGCTGGGTTCACCGTTGCGATGGCCATGCATCGACTCTGCGGCGCCGGGCCCCGCCGCGCAAGACGTATGACCTTCCGCGGCCGGCACTGGCCTGCACTACCGGTAGCGCGCCACGCCACGCTCGGTATTCTGGTGGTCACCTTAGGGTCCGGATGCTCTCACCTGGAGCGGAATGAGGCCGAGGAGTCCACTGGTCGCGACCGTCGCACTGTTCGCACTGGCCTCACTGGTCTCCTGCGGCCGTCAGGGCGTTCCCCCGGGCAGCGTCGCCGCCCTGATCGGGGACGGGGAGCACCGGATAGCCTATCCGGTCAACCCGGATGTGACCGTCAGCGGGTCGCCCGCCCTGCGGCACGCCAGGGCCGCCCACCGGATCGTGATCGGGGTGAAGTCCGACCATCCGTTCCTGGGCTTCGAGGACCCCGTCACCGGCCGTCGCTTCGGCTTCGACATCGAGATCGCGAAGATGGTCGCGGCCGACCTCGGGTTCGGGCCGGGGCGGATCACCTGGAAGACCGTCTCCCCGCAGGGCCGCGAAACGGCCATCGCCAAGGGGGACGTCGACTTCTACGTCGCCGCGTACACCATCAACGACGAGCGCAAGAAGCACGTCTCCTTCGCCGGGCCGTACTACGTCGCCGGACAGGACCTGCTGGTCAGACAGGGCGAGAAGAACATCCGCGGCCCCGGCGACCTCAAGGGCAGGCGGGTGTGCTCGGTCACCGGCTCCACGCCCTTCCACCGCATCGAGGACCCCGCCTACGGCGCCCGGGTGAGCGGGCACGACAGCTACGCCCAGTGCGTCCAGGACCTGATCAGTGGTGAGACGGACGCGGTGACCAGCGACGACACCATACTGAAGGGGTACGCCGCGCAGAACGGCGGCAGACTGCGCGTCCTCGGCAGGCCCTTCTCCCGGGAGCCCTACGGCGTAGGGCTGACCCGCGGCGACAAGGCCCTGCGCGACGCGGTCAACGACGCGCTGGAGCGCCACCGCCGCAACGGCGACTGGCTCAGGGCCTACGACGCCACCCTCGGCCGGTCCGGCGCGCCCGCCCCCGCCCCGCCGGAGGTGATCCGGTACTGACCCGGCGGGACCGCGGCTTCCCGCGCGGTCACCTCCCGCCCCCGAAGTACCCACCCGGAAGTACCCACCCGCCCGGGCCGGCACGCGGGCCCGCCGAGGCCACGGAGGCGACCGTGCACGTACTGCTCGACAACGTCGGCCTCTTCCGCAGAGGTTTCCTCGGTACCGTGGCCCTGACCGGGCTCAGCGCGCTGCTCGCCCTGAGCCTGGGCACCGTCCTGGCCCTCTTCCGGGTCTGCCCCGTCCCTCCGCTGCGCGCGTTCGGTGCCGCCGGGGTGACCGTGCTGTGCAACACGCCCCTGACGCTGCTGTTCTTCGGCGTCACCCTGGGCCTGCCGATGGTGGGGCTGTCCGGGCTGAGCTACTTCACGCTCGCCGTACTGACCCTGGGCGTCTACACCTCCGCGTTCGTCTGCGAGGCGCTCCGGTCGGGCGTCAACACCGTCGACGTCGGCCAGGCGGAGGCGGCGCGCAGCCTGGGCATGTCCTTCTCCCAGACGGCCCGTCTGGTCGTGCTGCCGCAGGCCGGCCGGGCCGTCGTCCCGCCCGTCGGCAGCCTGATGATCACGCTCACCAAGAACTCGGCCCTCGCCGGCGGCTTCAGCGTCTACGAGCTGTTCAGCGTGGAGAAGTCCCTCGTCGAGCGGGGCTACGCCATCCTGACGGTCTTCCTGTGGGTCTCCGTCGCCTACCTCCTGCTCATCCTCACCATCAGCGGCCTCTTCCGGATCCTCGAGCACCGGCTGGCGGTATCGCGGTGAGCTCCGTCCTCTTCGACACCCCGGGCCCACGCGCCCGCCGCCGCCATGCCCTCATAGGGGTCCTGGCGGTCCTGGGCATCGCCGCCCTGGCCGGCTATGTGATCGTGCGGCTGCGCGACGCCGGGCAGTTCACGCCGGCGATGTGGGAGGCGTTCGCCTACGAGGGGGTGCAGCGGCGGATCCTGATCGGCGCGCTGGAGACGCTCAAGGCGTTCTCCCTGGCCGTGGTGCTCTCGATGCTGCTGGGCCTGTTGCTCGCCTGCGGACGGCTCTCGGAGCACCGTCTGCTGCGCTGGCCCACGACGGCGCTGGTGGAGTTCTTCCGGGCCATGCCGCTGCTCATCATGATCTTCGCGCTGTACAACACGGGCTGGCTGCGGTCCTGCGTCGCCACCGTCGGGCGCTTCCTGCGGACGGAGCTGGGCCGTACGGGCAACTGGCTCGCGGACAACTTCGCCAGCCCCACCCTGTGGGCCCTGGTCATCGGCATCGCGCTGTACAACGGGTCCGTGCAGGCGGAGATCCTGCGGGCCGGGGCGCTGGCCGTGCCCCGGGGGCAGCGGGAGGCGGCGTACGCCCTGGGGCTGCGCAAGACCCAGGTGATGCTGACGGTCGTCCTGCCCCAGGCCGTACGGTCGATGCTGCCCGCGATCGTCAGCCAGATCGTGGTGACCCTCAAGGACACCTCGCTCGGTTTCATCATCACCTACGAGGAACTCCTCTACGCGGGAAAGCTCCTGGCCCAGAACACGGCGACGCCTTCCGGCTATCCCTACATACCCGTTCTCCTCGTCGTCGGCCCGATGTACATCGGGATGTGCCTGGCGCTGTCCGCCTGCGCCAGGTGGCTGGCGCGGCGTGGCAGGCGGCGCCGTAACGGGATACGGATCCGCCCGGTTCCGCGACCTTGACCGAAACCCCCCGCGCGCAAGGCGGCCGCGTTTTCGGGACCGTCCGCACGGGAAGCCATGCAGCGGATTTCCACGGTGTCCTCGGAAATTTCACAGCCCTTCGTCCCGGTATCCCCGATACTTCAGGAGTTGCGGCGATGTCCTCCTCCCCCGCGCCCGGCACCGCGCACGACCCCTATCCCACCCGCTATGTCACCGAGTCGGTCCCGGTCGAGCGAAGCCACCCCGTCGTCTGGGGAGACGGCACGGACGGGCCGCTGGACGCCGGGCGGCTGGCGGCGTACGAGCGCGACGGCTTCCTCTCCTTCGACGCGCTGCTCAGCGAGGAGCAGGTCGCGCGATGCCGGGCGGAAATCGGGCGGATGACCGCCGACAGTTCCCTGCGCGGCACCGAGCGCATGGTGATGGAGCCCGACTCCGACGGCATCCGTTCGCTCTTCGAAGTGCACGAGCTGTCCGAGGTGTTCGGCGCCGTCATCCGCTCCGATCCGCTCGCCTCGCTGGCGCGCCAGATCCTCGGTTCGGAGGTGTACGTCCACCAGAGCCGGGTGAACTACAAAGCGGCCTTCGGGGGTTCGCCGTTCGGCTGGCATTCCGACTTCGAGACCTGGCATTCCGAGGACGGCATGCCCGCGCCCCGGGCGCTGAGCCTGTCCATCGCGCTCACGAAGAACATGCCGTTCAACGGCCCCCTGATGATCATTCCGGGTTCGCACCGGACGTTCGTCCCCTCGGTCGGCGAAACGCCCGCCGACTACCACAAGCTGTCGTTGCTGGGGAAGAACCTGCCGGCCGGCTCGGCCGACCGGGCGGGTGTGACGGCCCTGGCCGAGCGGCACGGCATCCGGCAGTTCACGGGGGCGCCCGGTTCGGCCGTCATGTTCGACTGCAACTGCCTCCACGCCTCCAGCGGAAACGTCTCGCCCTTCCCGCGCACCAACCTCTTCGTGGTCTACAACAGCGTGCGCAACCCCCTCGGCGTCCCCTACGCGGCCCCCCGGCCGCGCCCCCGCTATCTGGCCAACCGCGACGTCATCCCGGTCCCCCGGACGGATTCGGGGCCCGGCGGCCGATGAGGCGGGCCACCTCCCGCGTCGTATAGCCGCGCTCGAAGTGGCGCGGTTCGGAGAGCATGCGCGCCACGAGGCCGAGCAGCATCCGCGCGTACTCCCGCTGCGGGCCGGGCCACGCCGAGGCGTCCAGCATCCAGGGCTCGGTCGCCTCCGACAGGTCGGCCGTGCCCTGGCGGATGAGGGTCTTGGACAGCTTGGCGCCGGAGTCGGAGAGCACCACCGGTGTGAAGACCCGCGGCGGCGGCAGGGCGCCCGGGTAGCACAGGAACGCCTCGTCCACGAGGCGGCAGCCCGGCGCCCAGTCCGCCCCCTTGACGATCACGGGCAGCGCGTCCTCGCGGTCGGCCACCCGTTCCTTGACGAGGTTGCGGTGCAGGGTCGTCAGCCCTATGAACGCCTCCGTCCCCGGCGCGACCTCCACCCGGTACTTGCCGTGCTCGAGGCAGACCGCCGCGAAGTGGGCCTCCCGGGCACCGGCCGAGAGCAGCTCGGTCTGCTCGCCGTGCTTCTGCGACCAGCCGCAGCGCGGGCACGGAAAGCTGACCGGCACCGTGCCGCTGGAGGGCGCGAGCACCCAGCGCAGCCGGTCCATCAGCTCCAGCGACGCCAGGAACTCCTCCCGGAAGCCACGCCCCGACTGCTGGTCCGTGTACGTCTCCACCTCGTACGGGACGCCCGTGGCCGCGGACAGCTCGTCGAAGAGCCCGCCGTAGTACCGCCCGACCAGTTCCCCGACGTGGGCCGCGCCGAGGACGTACCCGAAGGAGCGCTCGTAGAGGCTGCCGGTCTCCGGGCAGCGGCGGGTCTCGTACGGGGCGTTGTCCAGGGCCCCGAAGCGTACGAGGACCCGCACCCCGAAGCGTTCCCGCGCCGCCCGCGCGAGCAGGAAGGCGGCGGTCTGCATGACGTTGGTCCCCAGGTGGGGGGTGCCGTTGATCTGGACGCCCGCGTACAGCACGACGCGGTCGTGGCCCGAGGCCAGCAGCCGGGGGCGGATGAAGTCGGCGCTGTGCAGCACCGCGCCGGCGGTGACGCTGACGGGCGAGACGAGCGCCGGGAGCGCCGGATGCGCTGCGTCGTCGTTCACGTGTCCTCGTCTCCTTCGGCTCACCAGTGGTGGCGGACCGCGGCCGCCGGCAGGTCCAGGACCCGCAGGGGGCCTCTCCAGCCGTCCGGGCGCGGTCCGTCCAGGGCCTCCAGGCGGGAGGTGCGTGAGCGGGCGGCGATGCGCAGCAGCCCGAGCAGCCCGTCCCCGGAGAGCCTGTCGTGCGCGGTGGCCGTGCCCGGCCCCGTCCAGCGGCAGGCCAGGCCCACGATGAAGTAGGCGGGCACGCCGTCGCCCGGGCGCCACAGGACCGCCTCGCCCGCCTCTTCCAAAGCGAGCACCTGCTCCATGTTGGCCAGGGTGAACTCGCCCAGCGGCAGCGGGCAGAGCGTGACGGCGTGCACGCGGTAGCCGGCCGCCTCCAGCAGCTGTACGGCCTTGCGGGGCGTGGAGTAGCTGCCGATCGTCAGCCCCAGGTCGCTGCGGAGCGCACGGCCGTGCCCGATGATCGCCGGAGCCCACTTCAGTCCGTCGGGGCCCCCGCTGATGGAGCGGCGCCGCACGTCGGCCTGCGGGGTGAGCGGGACGTAGGGCGGGTTGCTGGTGACCACCAGCGGCCGGGGCAGCGGGGCGGGGGCGGTGGCCAGCAGTTCCCCGGTGGTCATGCGCGCGAAGTCGCCGCGGGCCACGGTGACGCGGCCGTCGCCGTTGCGGGAGGCGTAGTGCTCGCTCGCCCAGGCCACCGTCTCCGCGCCCGAGTCGACCCCGTGGACGCGGGCGGCCCCGGCGCGGGCCATCGCTGCGGCCGCCGCACCGCTGCCCGATCCCAGGTCGAGGACGGAGCAGCCCTCGGTGAACAGGTCCTGGGCCACCCACACCCCGATCTCGGTGTCGGCCGGTTCGAAGAAGACCTGCGGGCAGCTGGGCGGGACGAGGTCGGTCCCGGTCAGGTGCGCGTAGGACAGGACACGGGAGACGTTCGGCATGAGGACCCCTGTCGGTGAAGTGGTATGGGCTCGGTCGGGCGGGCTCGGGGGTGTCAGCCGTGCGGCGCGGCGGCCCACTCCAGCACCGCCATCGCGCTGGACAGCTTCATGGCCGCCTGGGTCCAGGCCAGCGACCGGGGGCCGTCCAGGACGCGGCCGGCGACCTCGTCGCCCCGGTGGGCGGGCAGGTCGTGCATGAACGACGCCCGGGGCCAGCGGTCCAGCAGCGCCTCATCGACGTGGAAGGGCCGGAAGGCCTCCCTCCAGTCGGGGTCGTGCTTGAGCGTGCCGGTGGTCTGCCAGCGGGTGGTGTAGACGACGTCCACGTCGCTGGGGGCGGGCTCGAGGGCGTGGACCTCCTCGACGACCGCGCCGACCGTGCCCGCCCGGCGCTCGGCCGTGCGCAGTTCGTCCCGTGGCAGGCCGTATCCGGGCGGGGTGGCGAAGGTGACGTGGGCGCCGGGGACGGCGGCGAGGCCGTGCGCGAGGGCGACGGCGGTGTTGTTGCCCTCGCCGACGTAGAGCACCCGGATACCGGTGAGGTCGCCGAAGGTGAGGGCGAGGGTGGCGAGGTCGCACACGCCCTGGCTGGGGTGCTCCTGCGCCGCCATCGCGTTGACGACGGGCAGCCCGCCCTGGCGGGAGAGCTGCCGCAGTTCGTCGAGGGGGCCGGCGGTGCGGGCTATGAGGAGGTCGAGCATCGAGCCGAGGACCCGCCCGGTGTCGGCGAGCGACTCCCCGGTGTTCAGCTGCAGATCGCCGGGGCCGAAGGCGACGGGGGCCGCGCCCAGCCGGATGGCGCCGACGGTGAAGGCGGTACGGGTACGGGTCGAGGATCTGGTGAACAGCACGCCCGCCACCTGGCCGTCCAGGGGGCGGTCGTGGGCCCTGGCGTCGTGGAAGAGCTCGACCGAGCGCGCGGTGAGGCCCGTGATGAGCGGGGGTGGCAGCTCGGCCAGCGAGAACAGGCCGTACTCCTGGCCGGGGCCTCGCGGGATGGGGGTGTCGCCCATCGAAAACCTCACTCCTCGGGTCGGGTGGAGGGCCCGGCTCCTGGCCGCACCCCGTGGCGGGCCGGCCGCGGCCGGCCCCGGACCGCTCGTCAGCGCAGCAACTCGGCCGTGGCGAAGGCGTCCCGGCCTCCGGGCACGTCCAGCACCCCGGTCTCCTCGAACAGCCGTACAGCGTGCCGGGAAGCCCTCCTGACGTCCTCGTCGACCCGCCGCGCCGGATAGGAGTCCGCCACGACGTCGGCCACCGCGGCCGGGCCGAGGCCGGCGGCGGCCAGCGAGGCCCGCACCGGGCGCAGGTCGGGCAGCAGGCTGGAGCGGATCAGGCCGGGCAGGCAGCGGGCGACGCGGGCCCGCAGGGGTGCGGGCTGCTGGGCCCACAGCTCGCGGAAGAGCGCGGAGAAGAAGGCGTGGTGCCAGCCCTCGTCCCGCGCGTGGTCGCGGACGATGTCGCGGACGACCGTCAGGACGCCGGCGTCCTTGGGCACGTCGTTGAGGATCGACGTGATCAGCGTTTCGAAGACCACGACCTGCAGGAGCTGGGCCAGCGGGCCCTCGTCCGGCAGGGCCCGCTCCCCCACCGCGTCCAGCCGGGCCAGGAAGGGCCCGAAGTCGTAGGGGGCGGGCGGGATTCCGGACGCCCGGGAGACCTGGTCGATGACGTCGAGGCTGTAGAGGGAGTGGTACCCCTCGTCGACGTAGATGCGGTAGGCGTCGAGGCGGGTCGCGGTGGAGGCCCGCAGTCCGCTGCGGCCGCCGGCGATGCGGTCGGTGGCCCGGTTGACCACCCGGGTCTCGAACTGCGCGGTGAATCCGAGGTAGTGGTAGAGGTGCCGGGCGAGCAGGGCCCGCCGCCGGTCGGCGGGCAGGGCCCGTACCAGCGGATGGTCGAGGTAGGGGACGAGCGCGGGCGGGAAGAACAGCTGTCCGCGCTCCAGTTCGTCGCCGAGGACGCGGCGCGGGCAGGAGCGTACGCCGGCGCGTTCGTCCCACTCGCGACGGGGTTCGGCCGCGGTCATCACGACCGTCCCTTCGGGGGTTCGCCGGGTGCGGGCGCTCTGCGGGCCGCGGACCAGGCCGCGCCCGAGGCGGCGGGGTCGCGCGGCGGATGGTGCACGGCGACGATCTCGACGCCTCGGCCCACGTCCACGGGCGCCAGGCCCTGGCGGTCCCTCCAGGAGGCGGAGTACACGCTGTCGAGGTAGCGGTCGGCGCCGTCGGGGCACAGGCACGCCACGCTGGTGCGCCGGGAGGAGGCCCTGAAGAGCCGCAGGGCCGTCGCGATCAGCGCGCCCGAACTGCCGCCGACGCCCACGCCGGTGGACTCCGCGAGCCACAGGCAGGCGCTGACCGCCTCCTGGGGCGTGACCCAGACGGTGGGGCGGTGGCCGTCGGGCAGGAACGCCGAGCGGCGGCTGGCGCCGATGCCGGACAGGACGCGCCGCCCGGAGCCGGCGCCGAGGGCCGCCGAGCCGACGACGTCGACGCCGACCAGCTCCCAGTCGGGCCGGGCCGCGAGCGCGTAGTCGCGGAAGCCCGCCAGGGTGCCGCCCGTGGAGACCGCCACCAGCACGCTCGTCGGCCCCTCCGGTATCTGCGCGCGTAGCTCGGGGGCGGTCTCGCGGGCGTGCACCGCGGGGTTGGCCGGGTTGGCGTACTGATCGGGCCAGACCAGCCGGGGCTGGACGGACAGCCGTTCCCGGATCAGGGCGAGCCTGCTGAGCAGGTAGCCGCCGGCGCCGTCGGGCTCGTCGACGGTGACCACGCGTCCGTCGAGCGCGCGTACGGCGTCCACGAGGGACGCGCTGCTCCGGGGGTCCACGACGGCGGTGAACGGCACCCCGTTGGTCGCCGCGACGGCGGCGAGGGCGAGGCCGAGATTGCCCGAGGTCGATTCGATGATGCCGAATTCCGGGTCCACCCGGTCGGCGACATCCTGCCACAGGGCGAGCGCGGTACGGCCCTTTACGGATCCGTGCGGATTGTGTGACTCCAATTTGAGCCACAGGACGGTCGGATATCCGTCGACGGACAGGTGTAAAGCGACAACCGGGGTGAGCGGCACCGGAGATCCGCCTTCCCTTGGCGGATTCGCGGGTCCGGTCGCAAGGCCCACCAAGACGCCTCCCCGAGACTGCCCGGCACCGGCCCCTTCGCCGACCCGGGAAACCTGCCCCCGGATCTTCGAATTTATGGGGCGGGCCGCACCTACTGCAAGGTAGTGAACGCGCCAGGTTCACCGGGGAGGATTCCATGACAGCCGCATAATTGCCTGCCCTGGAAGGGAAGTCAGCGCCTTCCGCCGACGGCCCGGGAGTCCGGCGACCGCGCGGTGCGCGGTCTTTTCCGTGGCCGGATCTCCCGGGAGGGCGAGGGCGAGCGGTGCCGGACGCGTCCGGCACCGCTCGCCCCGCGGCCCGCCGCCGTCAGCGGGGTGGCTGGTCGGAGGTGTCGTCGGTGGCTCTGGCCGGGCCGGGCAGCCGGGCCGTGTCCGGGGGCCTGATGCCTTCGCTCGCGTTGGCCGTCGACTCCAGGGCGGGGGTGGGGCGCTGGGGGCCCTTCGCCGCCGAGGGGGTCCCCGGCGTCGCGGGGGCCATCGGGACGACGGGGGCCGCGGCCCGCTTGACGACGGCGGTGCCCATCACCTTGCCCATCGTCGCCGTGCCCACCACGGGGCCCTCGGCCACGGGTGTGCTGGACGGCACGGGCACGCCGGGCAGCATCCGGGCACGGTAGAGCATGGCCACCGCGCCCGCCGAGGCCAGCCCGAAGGACAGGCAGCACACCCAGGGCAGCCAGTAGAGGCCGGCCTGCTTGCCGATGTCCATGGCCCGGCCGACCACGGCGTTGCCGCCGGTGGCGGCGATGCCGGAGAAGACGTAGAAGAGCCCGAAGTACGTACCGGTCAGGCTCTCGCGGCCGAACTGCGGGATCAGCTCCATCGCCGTCGGGTGAGCCACCATGATGCCGAAGAAGAGCATGACCGATCCGGTCACCATGACGAGCGTCCGCGCCATCGCCTCGCTCGTGCTGCCCGGCGGCTCACTGCCGCACACCAGCAGGGGCGGCAGGAAGCTCACCCCCATGATGACGAGCCCCGAGCTCACCCACCGGGTGCCGCCGCCGTTGCGTTCCAGGGCTCTGGTGATGCGCAGCTGGAACATCATGTTGGCGATGGCCCCCGCGGCCAGCAGCACGCCTGCCGCGCCCTTCCAGCCCGAGGCGTCCAGCGCCCCTTCCGGCAGGAGCAGGTAGAGCTGGTTCTCCATGGTGAACATGCCGGTGGTGGCGAGGGAGAACAGCAGGAACCTGCGGTTGCAGCACGCTTCGCGCCAGTCCGCCAGGACCGTGGCGGAGGGGCCGCGCGGCGGAGCCCCGCGCGTGGGCAGGACCATGGCCTGGGCGATGGTCAGCAGCCCGAAGACCGCGGCGGCCACCAGGGCGCACAGCCGGAAGTCGGCGAGGAACAGCACGCTGCCCAGGAGGAGTCCGATGAGGGAGCCGCTGGTGGCGTAGACGTTGAGGAGCGCGAAGGCCTCGGCCTTGCGTTCGCCCGACTCCAGCGCGACGTAGGTGCGTACGGCCGGGTAGAACAGGGCCGCCGCCAGGCCGGTGAGCACGGAGGCGCACAGCAGCAGCCACAGCGAGCTCCCGAAGGCGAAGAGGGCGAAGCCCACGGTCCGTAGCGCGCACCCGGTGATGATCACCACGCGCGGGCCCAGCCGGTCGGCCGCGGAGCCGCCCAGGATGAACAGGCCCTGCTGGCTGAGATTCCGCGCTCCGAGCACCAGGCCGACAAGCGCGGCCGACATTCCCAGACCTTGTTCCAGGTATGCCGCCAGAAACGGCATCAGGAGATAGAACCCGATGTCGATTCCAAACTGGTTGAACAATAGCAATCGCAATGCGAGGGAGAAGTCGCGGGTCGCCCGAATGTTTCTCATGCGCGTTCCTGGATCCAGCCCGGGCAGGCGAGAGCACCCTGGAACCAAGGGCGCGCCATACGACCGGGGGGTTTGACGGTGCGCCAAGCGGCGGGGACGGCGACCGGGTCGACCTCAGGCTTCTTCCTGATCAGAAGCCTGATCAAGGGTCAGAGCGCCCCGGTATCCAGCTCGTCGGCTCGCTTGTCCGTTCGCAGGAACGGCCGCACACGCTGACTTTTGAGTGGGCGGTCGATCATATGCTTTTGCGGTGCATCCTCACTGACCCCCGATTGCTCTCGGAAGATGAGCAGAGGACACTTTAGCAAAGCAACCTGTTTCCCAACAGTGCGGGAAGACGTGCGGTATCACCACGGGGCTCGAAGCGTCGGCACCGAATTGCTTCCGGTTGTTTCTTCGAGCGCTGGAACGACCGTGCTTACGAACTGGCCTCCGAGCACTCCTTTACGTACCGGGCGACTTCCGCGTGCGTGGCGAACCAGATGCCGTCGTGGCCGGCGATGTGCTCCAGCAGTTCGTCCAGGACCACGATGCGCGAGCGGTGCCCGATGACATGCGGATGCATCGTCAACTGGAAGAGCCCGCCCTCCGCATAGGCGAGGTCGAACTCATCACGCCATATTCCGCCGATGACTTGGCGCGGCATGCCGTGCGGGCGCAGCGGCGAGTACCGGTCCATCTCGAAGTAGATGTCGTCGTCTCGGATCCACTCCGGTGGGAGTTCGACGATGCCGGTTGGTTCCCCGTCGGCGAGGATTTCGTAAGGGTCGTCGTCGGCCATCAGCGAGGAGTCGTAGAGCAGGCCGAGTTCGCGGCTGATGTCCAGGGTGTGGTCGCTGAAGTCCCAGGAGGGGGTGCGTATTCCGACGGGTCGCGTGCCGCTGAGCCGTTCCAGGGTGTCCGCGCACCGGAAGGCGAGGTCGCGCTCGTCCTTGGGTTCGAGCTCCATGTTGCGTTCGTGGATCCAGCCGTGGATGCCGACCTCGTGGCCGCGCTCCGTATAGCCGCGGGCTTCCTGAGGGCGCATCAGGGCGGAGACGGCCGGCATGAAGAAGGTGGCGGGGATGGAGCGCCGCTCCAGCAGCGCGAGCACGCGCGGCACTCCCCTGCGGGCGCCGTACTCGCCTTGCGAGAGCTTGCCGGGGCCGGTCTGGCCGTCGCGCAGCGGGATGGTCTCGTGGTCGGTGTCGAAGGACAGCGCCACGGCCGCCCGGGCGCCCTGCGGCCATCCGTCGGGCTTGAGGCTGCGGCCCGCCCGGACGCGGTCGACGTGCCCGCGCCACTCGCGCTCCTCCCACTGCCAGGGGTGGCGCTGCGGCGAGGGTTCGCGACGGTCGGGTGCGGCCATGGTCGACTCCTCGCTCTCGGGCTCGCTCACGCACGGGCCGGCGGCGCCGGGCCCCGCCATCCTGACAGCCCGTCAGTCGACGGTCACGGGGGTGAACGCGCCACCCCGACGTTGGCCGGAAGTCCCGTCGCCCGTTCCTGACGGCCTGTCGGCCGCGCGGCGCCGGAGCCTAACGTGGGGCGACGCGGCCGGAATTCGACGCGCGCCCGGCCCGCCGCGACGCCGCGGCGATCCCTTGGGTGCGTCCCCGCAGCGGCCGCCCCACGAGGAGGGTCGACCATGACGGCCATCGACGGTCCGGGCGCGGGTGCCGCGCCCACCGGCGTACGCATCATCACCACCATCGCGGGCACGGGCGAGGCCCGTTCCGACGGCGACGGCGGGCCCGCGTCCCGCGCGGGCCTCGACCAGCCGCGGGCCCTGGCGGCGGACGCCGCCAAAGGCGTGTACGTGGCGGAGTGGAAGGGCCACCGGATACGCCGCATCGCCCCCGACGGCACCATCACCACCGTCGCCGGCACCGGCAAGCCCGGCTTCGGCGGCGACGGCGGACCGGCCGTCGAGGCCCTGGTCCACGAGCCCGGGGGCCTCGTCGTCGACGCCGAGGGCGGCCTGTATCTCGCCGACTACTGGAATCACCGCATCCGTCGGATCTCCCCCGACGGCGTCATCACCACCGTCGCGGGCACGGGCTTCGCGGGCCACGGCGGCGACGGCGGGCCCGCCCTCCTGGCCCGCTTCGCCGAGCCGCGCGGCCTGGCCCTCGACGGCGCGGGAAACCTGTACGTGGCGGAGTGGAAGGGCCACCGGGTGCGCCGCATCGCCCCCGACGGCACCATCACCACCGTCGCCGGCACCGGCGAACCCGGCTTCGGCGGCGACGGCGTCGAGGCGACCGCCTCCGCGCTGCGCAACCCCATCGACGTGGCGGTCGGCGGCGACGGCGTCCTCTACATCGCCGACTGCTGGACCCACCGGGTCCGCGCGGTGTCCCCCGACGGCGTGATCACCACGATCGCCGGCACGGGCCTGCCCGGCTACGACGGTGACGGCGGGCCCGCCGCCCGGACCCGCCTGGACCAGCCGCGCGGCGTCGACCTCGACGCGGCCGGGCGGCTGTACATCGCCGACTCCCTCAACCAGCGGGTGCGCGTGGTCACGCCGGACGGCCTGATCTCCACGGTGGCGGGCGGCAGCGCCCCGGAGCACGACGAGGACGGCGGGCGGGCGCTCGGCGCGGAGCTGTACTTCCCGCGCGCGGTCGCGGTGGCCGGCGACGACCTCCTCGTGGCCGAGTGCGACAGCCACCGGGTGCGCCGGATCTTCACGGTCGCGGGCCTGTCGGACCCGGCCCGCACGGGCGGCGGCGCGCAGGAGGTGCCTCTCGAGCCGGTCACCCCGGCGACCGTGCAGCGCAACCACGAGTTCGCCCTGGGCGCGAGGATCGGGGCCGCCGCGGCCACGGAGGGGCTGACCGTCGAACTCGCCCTGCCCGAGGGCCTGGTCGGCGCGGCGGACGGCACGCGAGGGCCCCTGCGGCGTACGTATCCGGGGCCGGAGGCGGGTCCGGCCGGCGCCACGGCCGACGGGGTCTTCCGGGTGCGGGCGCCCGAGACCACACCGCCCGGGCGCTACGACGCCACGCTCACGGTGCTCCGGGGGAAGGGCCCGGCGGCGCACCGCACGGAGCTCGCCCTCTCCGTCGTGGTGGCCACCCCGCTGCCGGTCTCCGACGAGCAGGCGCTGACCGTCCTGCAGGAGAACGTCCCCCAGGCCGCGCCCGGTGCGGCGGCGGTCCTCGACGTCGCCTACCTCGCCCCCGCGGGCCGGCCGGTCAACCCCGGGCGGATCGCTCAGCGCTTCACCGCCCCGACCGGCTTCGCCTTCGACGGCCGGCCGCTGTTCCGCTACCCGCACGCGCTCGGCGGCACGGTCGCCAAGCGGGTGGGATACCGGATGGAGGACAGCGGCAGGACGCTCGTCGTATGGGCCAACCCCCACATCAACACGGTCGCGGCCGACAGCGGCCGGCTGGTGTGCACACTGCCGCTGCGGGCCCTGCCGGACGCGGCGCCGGGCCGGTACGAGGACGGCTCGGCCGAGGTCGGCGGCCTGGCACCGGTGCCTCTGGTGGCGACGGTGGTGACGGCCGGGGCGCACTGACCGGAAGGCCGATCGGACTGCTGGGCACCCTCTTCTGTCGACTTGTCATCAAATGGCGGATGCATTCGCTCTGCCCATTCGCCCGCTTATATGCCCCGGAAGATGATGAATAGGCACCATACGACAGGCGACAAGTCGATGCGTCACCACATGACAGGAGAGTGCCTTGTCCCGGAGAAAGCGCCCCAGACACTCGGCGGCGAAACACAGGAGGGCCAGGAGGGTGACGGCACGCCGCGCCCTCCTGGTGTCCGCCGTCACGTTCGCGACCTTCACGGCCACGACTCCCCCGGCCCGGGCCGACGCACCGCCCATGCCGCCGGTCAGGGCGTACGACCAGGGCAAGCCGCTGCCCTCCTACGAACCGGTGCTGCGGCACTGCGAGCCGGCCCCGATGACCCTGGTGCCCGGACACCGCAGGGTGGCCTCCGTCACTTCGGCGAAGGTTGTAGCCGAATGCATCTCGATTGGATGGATCCGGGATTGCATGGAAGTCACGATCATGACAAAAAGCCCTCTCCCTTGATCAAAGGGCGGGTAAAGGCCGTATTTTCGGTGCTCCCAACGGAATCGGCGTTGTCACGGCTGAGTGAACTGCGCGCAGAAGACGTTGTTCACCGACCAGAAGAAAGCCTTTCCCATGCGCCGCAACACCGTCCGCCGTACCGCCGTCGCCGCTTCCGCGCTCTCGCTGGCCCTGCTCGTCAGCGCCTGCGGCTCCGACAAGGCCGCCGACGCCAAGCCCGAGGGCAAGGACAAGGGCAAGGAGAGCGCGGCGGCCGCGCCCGCCGGCAAGGCCCTCTCCCAGGCCGAGCTCGACAAGCGCGCCCTGACCGAGAGCGACCTGAAGGACCACAAGGTCGGCAAGGCCACCGAGGCGGACATGGCCTCGGTGAAGAACGTGAACGCCGACAAGGCCGAGTGCAAGCCGGTCCTCGACCTCATGACGCTCCGGCCCGTGGGCACGCCCGCCGCGTCCACGGCGCTCAAGATCATGTCCGTTCCCCAGAAGCCGGCCGAGAACGCCTCGCCCGAGGAGAAGATGAAGGCCGCCCAGGCCATGTTCGCCGGCACGATCACGGCCGACGTGCTCGGCTCGTACGACGACAAGGGTGCCGCGGACTCGCTCGCCAAGGTGCGCGCGGCGGGCACGGCCTGCGCCGGTGGCTTCAGCACGAACGCCAGCGGGGACCTGCCGAAGGTCACCAAGGTCGCCCCGGCCACCTTCAGCGGTGGGGACGAGGCCGTCTCCTTCACCCTCAGCACCGAGCTGGAGGGCACGGCCGGCACGGCCCACCTGGTCGTGGTCCGCAAGGGAAGCACGCTCGCGTCCTTCTACGCGCAGAGCGTCATGGGCAAGGCGGAGCTGCCGAAGGCCGTCATCGACGCCCAGCTGGCCAAGCTCGGCTGATCCCACTGAACCCCGCCCCCCGTCCCGGCCCCTCGGCCGGGACGGGGGGTTCGGTCTGTGCTGCCCGGTGGAGCGGACCGGCCGCCGCGCCTCGTGCCGCGGTCACCGCCGCCCGCCCCGGCGCCCCACGCGTGCCGGCCGGGCCGCGGCCGATCCGGGCTGCCCCTGTGCGGGCCCCAGGACGCCCGCGGCGGCGACCAGCGCGCTCGCCAGCACGGTGACCAGGCCGAACGACACCGTCAGCGAGGTCGCCTGCGCGATCGAGCCCACCGCCGACGGGGCGATCAGCCCCGCGGTGTAGACGATGGTCGCCACGCCCGCGATCGACTGGCTGGGCACGGGCCCCCTCCGCCCGGCGGCCGCGAAGGCCAGCGGCACGACGAGTGCGACGCCCAGCCCCATCAGCCCGAACCCGCCCACCACCGCGGCCGGGTGCACGGCCGTCACCACCACCGCCCCGCCGAGCACCGCGAGCAGGCCGCCCGCGCGTACGGCACGTACCGGCCCGAAGCGTTCCACCAGCCGGTCGCCGGCCAGCCGGGCCACGGCCATGGTGCAGGCGAACGCGGTGGTGGAGACCGCGGCGGCCCCGGGCGAAGTGCCCGCCACGTCCCGCAGATAGACCGCCGACCAGTCCAGGCTCGCCCCCTCCGCGAAGATCGCGCAGAACCCGACCGCACCGATGGCCAGCGCCGACCGCGGCGGCAGGGCGAAGCGCGGCGGCGGCTGCTCGTCCGGAGCGCTCCGCAGGTCCAGCACCCCCTGGCAGACGAGGACGCCGAGCACGGTGAGGACGGCCGAGACGAGGGGCAGATGCAGCCGGGCGTCGACGTCCGCGTGCGCGGCGGCCGTGCCCACCGCGGACCCGGCCAGGACCCCCACGCTCCACATACCGTGCAGACCGGACATGATCGAACGGCCGAGGCGCTGCTCGGTCTCGACCCCGAGCGCGTTCATCGCGACGTCCGCCATCCCGGAGGTGGCGCCGTACGCGAACAGGGCGAGGCACAGCGCGTACAGGCCGGGACAGAAGGCGGGCAGGGCGAGCGAGAGGCACCACAGGACGAGCAGCCCGCGCAGCGCCGCCAGCGCACCGAAGCGGTGGGTGATCCGCCCCGCCAGCGGCATCGCCACCGAGGCGCCGATCGCCGGAGCGGCGAGCGCGATCCCAAGTTCTCCGGCGCTGACGCCCGTGTGGTCCTGGATCCAGGGGACGCGGGTGGCGAAGCTGCCGGTGACCGCGCCGTGGACGGCGAACACCAGCGCGATGGCCCATCGCGCCCGCCGCAGTCGCCCCGCTGAGCAGCCCTGTCCTCCCGCGCCGAGGGCCGTACCCATGGCACCCCTTCCCTCAGTGCCGCAAGGCGTCGGTCAGTGACGTGTGCAGCCGGTCCGTCGCCGCCGCGACGACCGTCCGGGACCGGGCGGCCATCGCGGTCCCGTCCACCGTGGTCGCCGCTCCCCCGGCCTCGCGCACCATGAGCGCCCCGGCCGCGTAGTCCCAGGGGCCGCCGTCCACTTCGACCATCGCGTCCACCCGGCCCGCGGCCAGCGCGCACAGGGCGCCGGCCCCGCACCCGGTCATCCGCAGGGAACGGGTGGAGGGCCACAGCGTCAGCGCGATCCGCTGGGCCTCCTCCTGCCAGGGTTCGTGGGAGGCGGAGCACACGACGACGGCCGCGCTCAGCCGCTCCTCCCCGCTGGTGCGCAGGGGGGAGCCGTTGAGATACGCGCCCTCGCCGAGCCGCGCGTGGTACAGCTCGTCCGTCCCGGGGTCGTAGAACATCCCCAGCCGGACCTCGCCACGGTGGGCGTAGGCGATGCTCACGCCCCACGGTCCGTACCCACGGGCGAAGTTGAGCGTCCCGTCGAGGGGGTCGATCAGCCACAGGTGCTCGTCGCAGTCCCCTTGGGCTCCGCTCTCCTCCGCCAGGATGCCGTGGCCGGGGAAGCGTTCCCGGACGGCCGCGACGATGAGCCGCTCGGAGCGGACGTCCGCCTCCGTGACCAGGTCCCAGCCGGACTTGCTCTCCTGCCGGTAGGCGCCGCTGTGGAAGAGGCCGGACAGGAGCGCGCCGGCGCGGCGTGCGACGTCCGCCATGAAGTCGTCCATCGCGGGCCCCTATCCGGCGCCGTGCACGTGCTGGGCGAAGAGCTCCGCGTGCTGTGCGCGGAACTCCCGCAGGATGGCGTTGTCCTCGTACGCCAGCTCGTGGCCGGCCGCCTGGGCAGGGGTGAACCAGGCGATGTCCTGCCCCTCCGTCAAAACGATGTCGTCGAGGTCGAACGCCGCCTTCGCCCAGAAGGTGTGCTCGGTGCCGTAGGAACGGACGACGGAGCAGTGCGGGTGGACGTCGGCCGGGTCGAGGGCGACGCCCAGCTCCTCCTCGATCTCCCTCCGTATGCATTCCCCGGGGCTTTCCCCTGCTTCCAGATGGCCGCCGGGCAAACACCACCGGTTCGGGAAGGGGATGGACGGCTTGTCGTCGCGCAGGTACAGCAGGACCTCGCCACGGTCGTTCACCAGGATGATGTTGGTGCCGTTGGTCGGCTCGGGCATGTCGGTCGCCCGCCCTTCAGCGCTGGACGGCGAGGGCCGTCTTGCGGACGGCCGCGATGACGCTCTCGACGTCGGCGGGAGTCATCTTCGGGAAGAGCGGCAGCGAGAGGATGCGCTCCGACATGGCCTTGGCCACCGGCAGGTCGTCGGGCCGCAAGCCCAGCTCGTCGCGGTAGTAGGGCTGCAGATGCATCGAGACGAAGTGGACTCCGGTGCCGATGCCCTCGGCCTTCAGGGCGGCCATGAACTCGTCACGGGTGATCGTCAGCCGGTCGGTGCGCAGCTCGAGCACGTACAGGTGGTGGACATGGCGGGAGTCGGACCGCCTGGCGAGCGGGCGCAGGCAGGTCAGATCGGCGAACGCCTCGTCGTAGCGGTGTACGTAGCGCTCGCGTACGGCGATGAACCCCTCCAGCTTGGGCAGTTGGTGGAGGCCGACCGACGCCTGCACGTCGGTCATGTTGTATTTGTAGCCGGGCTGGACGAGCTGCCAGTGCGGAGAGCCGTCGCTCGCCATGCGCTTCCAGGCGTCCTTGGTGATGCCGTGCAGGCTGAGCACCCTGGCCTGGTCCGCCAGCTCGTCGTCGTCCGTGACGAGCAGACCGCCCTCGATGGTGGTCATGTTCTTGGTGGGGTAGAAGCTGAACGCGGCGGCCGTGCTGAGCTTGCCGACCTTGACGCCGCGGTGCTCGGCGCCCAGGGCGTGCGCCGCGTCCTCGATCACGGTCAGTCCGTGCCGCTCCGCGATGGCGTTGATCGCCGTCATGTCGCACGGCTGGCCCGTCATGTGGACGGGCAGGATGACCTTGGTGCGCGGGGTGATGGCGGCCTCGATGAGAGAGGCGTCGATGTTCAGGGTGTCGGCTTCGACGTCGACGAAGACCGGGGTCGCGCCGAGGTGGATGACGACGTTCGCGGTCGCGGGCCAGGAGACCGGGGTGGTGATCACCTCGTCACCGGGGCCCACCCCGGCGGCCGCGAGCGCCACGTGCAGGGCGCCCGTGCAGGAGTTGAGGGCGACCGCGTGCTTGACCCCGAGGTAGGACGCGCACAGCTCCTCGAAGCGCTTGGTCTTGGGTCCCGTGGTCAGCCAGCCGGACCGCAGCGTGTCGAGGACCTCGTTCTCCTCCGCCGTGCCCAGGTCGGGCAGCGCCAGGGGGAGGAAGGAGCGGCGCACGGGCTCCCCGCCGAGGTGCGCGGGCTTCGCCAGTACCTCCTGCAGGGCCCTGACGGTGTGGTAGCGGGAGTCGCCGGCGTCCGGGAACACGCCGTCGGCGAGCGCCTTCTGGATCTCCAGGACGCCGTCGCGCGTGGTGTAGAGCGGGGTGAATCCGGTCGCCCGCTCGAACCGCTGCCCGGAGACCTGGTAGCTGCGCCGGTCGACCTGGTCGGGGACGAAGCGCAGTTCCACGTCGTCGAAGGCCTCCACCACCTGCTGAGCGATGTCGCTCACCCGGTAGTTGGAGCCGGCCACGTTGAACACCCGGCCGCCGGCGATCCGTTCCTGCGGCAGACCGAGGCACCGCAGATAGGCCCGAGCGGCGTCCGCGACGTGGAGGAGGGGGCGCCACTGCTCGCCGTTGCCGTGGACCTGCAAGGAGCCCTTGGTCGCGGCGGACATCGTCATGATGTTGACGACCAGGTCGAAGCGCATGCGAGGCGAGAGGCCGAAGAGGGTGGCCTTGCGCAGCGACACCGGGTGGAACGTCTCCGTCGCCAGGGCGATCAGGGCCTTCTCCGCCTCCAGCTTGGTCCGTGCGTACACGGTCAGCGGGCTGACGGCGTCGTCCTCGGTCCGCTGCTCGTCGCCGGCGGGGCCGTAGACGCTGCACGAGGAGGCGAAGAGGAAGCGGCCGACCCCGCGTTCCCGTGCGGCCTCGGCCAGTTCGATCACCGCGTCGCGGTTGACCGCCTCCGTCCAGCCGGGGTGGAGGTCGCCGGCGGGGTCGTTGCTGAGGGCGGCCAGGGCGACGACGGCGTCGACGCCGTCCAGGAGCGAGGGGTCGAGGTCGCGTACGTCGGCGTGGACCAGGTTCAGCCCGGGGTGGTCGAGCACCGGCTTCAGCACGTCGGTGCCGAAGTAGTACGTGTCGACCGCGGTCACCCGGTATCCCGATTCCAGCAGCAGCGGGACGAGCACCGCACCCAGATATCCGCCGGCGCCGGTGACCAGCACGCTTTCCGAACGCTCCGAGGAATTCGCCGTCGATAAGCCAGTCATACCGCACTCTCCAAGGTCTCGGTGGGGGTGATTCGCCGCCCTGCGGCAGCAGTGGGGTTTGCCTATTCCGGGGGGTTGCTTCTTCCGGGGGTTGCTTCTTCCTAGCGGCCGAGCGCCGCGAGGGCGCGCTTGACGCTGCGCACCGGGTCGTCACCGACCGGATGGAACATCACCGTGGTCGCACCGGCGTCCCAGAACGCCTCGACGGTTTCCGCGACCGACTCGGGCGTTCCGGCCGCCACGTTGACATCCGCCTTTTCCACCCCGAGGAACTCGGCGAATTCGTCGATGTACGGCCGCATCACCTCCTGGGTGCGCGCCGGGTCGTCGTCGACGTAGAGATGGGTGATCGCGATGAGTTCGTGCGCCCGCGCCTCGTCGGCGGCCGCCCGGCCGCGCTCGATGTAGGCCCACGCCTCGCGCACGTCCTGCGGCCTGCGGCCCTCGATGATGATGGTCCCGTCCGCGGCCCGCCCGGACAGTTCGAGGGACTTCGGCTTGACGACCCCGGCCACGATGGCCGGCACGACGGCCGGCGGGTGCACCAGGCTCACGCCGTCGATGTGCACGGCGCGGCCGTCCATGCGCACCGTCTCCCCTGCGAGGAGGCCGCGCACGGCCACGATGGTCTCCTCGAGGAGCGCCAGCGGCGACGCCGCCTTGACGCCGACCTGCGCCATCCACTCCTGCACGCCGTGACCGATGCCGACGAGCAGTCTGCCGGGGTGGAGCCTGGCCAGCGTGGCCAGTTCCATGGCCAGCAGGGCGGGGTTGCGCAGCGGGGCGGGCACGATGCCGATGCAGACCCGGATCCGCTCGGTCGTGCTCAGCACGGTGGCCGCGGCGGCTATGGATCCCGACCAGCCCAGGTCCTCGACCACCCATATGTCGTCGGCTCCTGACGCATCGATTTCGCGCGCGAACGGAACCAGTTCCTCAGGGGGGAGGTCCCGGTGGAACATCACGCCTATGCGCTTGGAGCTACGGCTTTCCTGAGGCATGGACCGAATTAACCTTTCCAGGGAATAGGGGCACGGCCGGGTGAAGATCCTAGGCAGGAACTCGGACCGAAGGGAACGACTCTTTACGTAATCCGACGGCGTGACATGGGACACGTGGCGCCATCGGGTTTTCAGGATGAATTCGGTGCGACGGCAGGGCGAAATGGACCGTCCGCCGCGGCATGAATTCCGCCGCGCGGAAGGCCGGCACCGCGCTATTGCGGACGGCTACGGACCACCAGGGGCCCGGCTCCGGTCCTACTCCGTCAGCTCGTCGGGGCAGGGCGTGCCGCGCGGCAGCTTGTAGCGCGCCCCGATCCGGTACTCGCCGGCGCGCGGCGCTTGCAGCACCGTCCATTCACCGTGCGACTGGCCCTCGTTCGCCTCTTGAGCGGCCTTGGTCAGACAGCCCTGTACGTTGACGGCGGGTGCGCCCTTGTCGGGTTTCTGCGGCCGTTTCACGTTGTTGCCCCGGCTGTCGATCAGGCCGAGCCAGGGCGAGTACGGGATGCGGATGAGCACCCGGCCCGGCTTGTGCACCTGGAGGATCACCTCCTCGGCCCGCACCCGCGTCACCGTGGCCTCGGGCTCTGCCAGCGGCACGGGGTCGTGGACCTTGTAGAGCTTCCAGTTGGCGTCGGACCACAAGCGGTCCAGATAGGGCAGTCCGCGCGCCACCAGCTCGGCCTCCGCCTCGCCCGCGCCGTCGGGGTCGCCCTTGGGCAGTACGACGTACTGCACCGCCCAGTGGCGCAGCCACTGGTGATAGCCGGCCGGCGACAGCGGCTTGTCGCGGTCGTAGAAGACCGGGTTGCGTTCCATGTCGGCCTGGCGGTTCCAGCCGCGTGCCAGATTGACGTACGGGGCGAGCGCAGAAGCCTCGCGGTGGCTGCGCACCGGGACCACCTCGACCCGGCCGCGATCCGCCTTCACCCGGTCCAACTGGTCCAGCAACGGTGCGAGTTCGCGTGCCCATGACGCGGAGGGCGTGGTCTTGATGACGTCGTTGGCGGCCTGCGCGCCCTGCCACACCGTCACCACCACGACGGACAGGGCCAGTACGGTCCGCCATCGGCCGGTGGTGGGCATCCGGGCGGGGGACGGGACCTTGACCGCCGGCAGTGCGGCGACCAGCACCACCCCGCCGAAGATCAGGCCGAAGCGGGTCATGTTGGAGCCGATCTGCGAGGGGATCAGCCAGACCAGTACCACTCCGACCGCGTAGAGGACGGAGGTGAACCGCACCGTACGCCACTGCTGCGGCGCGAAGGCCAGGGCCGCCAGGGAGCTCAGGACGGGCAGGATCACCATCGTGAGGTCCATCGGCATGGTGCCCGAGAAGGGGAAGAGCCAGGACGAGAGGCCGACCACGAGGACCGGCGAGACTCCGAGGGCGTAGGCGGCGGGGCGCCGCCCGGTCAGCCACAGCGCCGCGGCCACGATCCCGACGTACAGGCCCGCCACCGGGCTCGAGGCGGTCGCGAGCGCCGAGAGCAGGGCGGCGAGCCCGGCCCGGGGAAGTCGGTGCGACCATCTGCGCGAGCGCCGCTTCGCCGGCCAGGAGAAGATCACGGCCACGGCCGCGAGCCCGAACATGAGGCCGAGCCCGAACGTGACCCGGCCCGAGACCGCGTTGCAGAACAGCGCGAACGCGCCGTACAGGGAGGGCCAGAGCGGTCGGCGCACGGCGTGACTGCGCATCAGGAGCACGGCCAGCAGCCCGGCGGAGAGCGTGCCCACGATCACCATGGTCGTGCGGACCCCGACGGCCGCCATCACGAACGGTGAGATGACGCTGTACGAGACCGGGTGCATCCCGCCGTACCAGGCGAGGTTGTACGCCGAGTCCGGGTGCTGGAGCGCGAATTCCGCCCACGCGTCCTGCGCGGCGAGGTCACCGCCGCTGTTGGCGATCAGCAGCACCCACACCAGGTGCAGGACCGCCGCCAGGGCCAGCGAGGCGAGCACGGGGTGCAGCGCCAGGGCCCGGACCCGTTCGCGCCGGCTGCCGGGCCGCTCCTCGCGGCCCGCCGTCGCCGGCGGGCGCCGTAAGGATAAGTCGCTCTCCTCGGCGGCGCCCTCGTTCAGAGTCGTCACTGCGGCTCTCCCCCTGCCTTCCCCGACACCGTCGTCACCGCCCCACGAGCCCGGCACGGCAGGCCGTGCCGAAGGCGGTCCTCGACGCTAACACGCAATGTGTACAAGGAAACTATTGGGTGGGCCATCCAATATGGCCGCCCGGCAGGTGCGTCGGCGCCGGCTCAGCTCTCGCCGATGCCGTCGAACCAGGTGGGTCCGCCGGCCGCGGCCTGCTTGATGCGGGTCACCGCGAAGTCCTCCATCTCCGGCAGCGCGTCCACCTCGAACCAGCCCACCTCCAGCGACTCGTCGTCGTTGACGCGCGCCTCGCCGCCCACCGCGCGGCACAGGAAGCAGATGTCCATGAACTGGCAGACGTCACCGTTGGGGTAGGTGATCTGCTTCAGGGCCTCCACCAGCAGGACCTTCTGCGGGACACAGCGGACCGCCGTCTCCTCGAAGACCTCGCGCACGATCGCCGCGGCGGGCTGTTCACCGGGCTCGGGGATGCCGCCGATGATCGACCAGCCTCCGGTGTCGGCGCGGCGGCCGAGCAGGACCCGGTCCTCGTCGTCGAGGACGATGGCGCTGACGCCGGGCATCCAGAGGAGTTGGCTGCCCGCGATGGCGCGCAGATCGCGGATGAAGTCGGGAATCGGCATGCGGCGAGCCTAATGGGACCCGGGCAGGAGGAATGACGAGCCCGGGGAAGCAGGGCCGCGAGGGCCCCCGGGCGGGCTCGGTCAGGCGGAGGCGGCGCGGCCGCCGCCGAGCAGGCGCAGGCGCGCGCGGATCACGCGGACGGCCGCTTCGGCGTCGTCCACCGTGACCGTGAACGTACGGCCGTCGCCGAGCCGGACCACCAGGCCCTCGCCACGGCGTACGACCACGGCCGTGCCCTTCTCCGGACGCCAGCGGTAGCCCCAGCCGCCCCACTGGCGCGGGGTGACGCGCGGGTCGAAGTCGGCGCCGACGACGTGGCTGAGCGGAATGCGCGTACGGGGAACGCCGATGTGGCCGCAGCGGACCTCGAGGGTGTCCTTGTCGACGCGGACGGCGACGTGCACGAAGGCGAGGGTGCCGTAGAGCATCAGCAGTCCGGCCGCGACGCAGCCGACGACCGCCATCAGCAGGGGGGCGAGGCCGGAGGTCCAGGTGCTGTCGACGGCCAGCTCGATGCCGAGTGCCAGGCAGGCGGCGCCGGCGCCGGCCAGCAGCCACTGCGCCCGGTTGGTCGCTCGGCCGGTCCAGACGGCTGGCGGCATCGCGCCCTGCTGGTCGCTTTCGGAGTTCTGTGAGCCCTCGTGACCCCGCGGGCCCTCGGAGTGGTCCCTCATACCGGGCAGCCTACTCACGTTCCGCCACCGCGGCAGGGGTGCGCGGCAGACCGACCCGGACGAGGTGCGTCAGGGGCGCGCGGCGCCGACGGCGGGGAGCGAACGGCCCTCGGCGTAGGTCAGCGAGGCCGGCTCCAGCTCCGTCTCGCGGCCGCCGAAGAGAACGGTCAGGCTGCCCGACGGCTCGGCGTCGGGGGCGGGGTAGGCGCCGATGCGGCGCAGCGCCTGGGCGGCGACGGCCGTGGCGGAGTGGTAGAGCTCGATGGGCGGCTGCGAGGGGTCCTGGACGGCCGCGCGGATGCGCTCCGCGACGAGCTCGTAATGGGTGCAACCCAGGACGACGCCCCTTACGTGGCGGGGGGTGGCGGCGGCCGCCGCCTTCACAGCGATCTCGATGGCGTCGGTGTCGGCCCGCTGCACGGCGTCGGCGAGGCCCGGGCAGGGCACTTCGGTCACCTCGACGTGGGAGGCGAAGTCACGGATCAGGCCGCGCTGGTAGGGGCTGCCGGTGGTGGCCGGGGTGGCCCAGATGGCGATGGGGCCGCCGTCGGCGGCGGCGGGCTTGATCGCGGGCACGGTGCCGATGACCGGCAGCTCCGGTTCCAGCTCGGCGCGTATCGCGGCCAGGGCGTGGACGGAGGCGGTGTTGCAGGCGATGATCAGCGCGTCCGGGCGGTGCGCCGCGGCGGCCCGGGCGCAGGCCAGGGCGCGCTCGGTGACGTCCTCGGGGGTCCGGGGGCCCCAGGGCATGCTGGCGGGGTCGGAGGAGAGGACGAGATCGGCGTCGGGTCGCAGCCGGTGCACGGCGGCAGCCGCCGCCAGTAGGCCATTGCCGGAGTCCATGAGCGCGATCTTCACCCGCTCACTTTAATCGATCCGCCCAGGGAGACGGGCTCGCGGGCTCCTGCCCCCGGCCCCCGCGGGCACCACCCGGCACCGCCGGCCCGGTGACACCCTCCGTCCCCCGGTGGCCGCTTTCCGCCCGCGGCCGGCGTCCGTGCGGCAGACTGCGACGGGTGAGCGCGCTGACGTGGATCACTGCCGGTTCCCTGGCCGCCTGGGGATGGCTGCTCCTGGGACAGGGCTTCTTCTGGCGCACGGACGTCAGGCTTCCGGAGCGCACCCCGCCCGGGGACTGGCCGGCGGTCGCGATCGTGGTGCCCGCCCGGGACGAGGCGGCGGTGCTGCCGTCGAGCCTGCCGTCGCTGCTGGCCCAGGACTATCCGGGACGGGCGGAGGTTTATCTCGTCGACGACGGCAGTACGGACGGAACGGGCGAGGTGGCCCGTGCGCTCGCCGACTCGTGCGGGGGGCTGCCGCTGACCGTGGACTCGCCCGGGGAGCCCGGCCCGGGCTGGACCGGCAAGCTGTGGGCGGTCCGGCACGGCATGGCGCTCGCGCGCGAGCGCATGGACGCCGAGTACCTGCTGCTGACGGACGCGGACATCGCGCACGCCCCGGACAGCCTGCGGGAATTGGTGGCGGCGGCCCGCTCGGGCGGGCTGGACCTGGTGTCGCAGATGGCGCGGCTGAGGGTGGCCACGTTCTGGGAGCGGCTGATCGTCCCGGCCTTCGTGTACTTCTTCGCCCAGCTCTACCCCTTCCGCTGGGTCAACCGGCCGGGCGCGCGGACGGCGGCGGCCGCCGGCGGATGCGTCCTCCTGCGCCGGGAGGCCGCGCAGCGGGCGGGGGTCCCGGACTCCATCCGGCAGGCGGTCATCGACGACGTGTCGCTGGCCCGGGCGGTCCAGCGCTCCGGCGGCCGGATCTGGCTGGGGCTGGCGGAGGGCGTGGAGAGCGTGCGCCCGTACCGGGGGCTCGGCCCGCTGTGGCGGATGGTCTCGCGCAGCGCCTACGCGCAGCTGCTGCACCATCCGCTGCTGCTCGCCGGGACGGTCGCGGGAATGGCCGTGATCTACCTCGCGCCGCCGGTGGCCGTGGTGGCGGGCGCGCTGTCCGGTGCCGTCGTGCCGGCGATGCTGGGGGCGGGCGCGTGGGCGGTGATGACGGGGACGTATCTGCCGATGCTGCGCTATTACCGGCAGCCGCTGTGGCTGGCGCCGTTGCTGCCGGTCACGGCCCTGCTGTACCTGCTGATGACGGTGGACTCGGCGGTGCAGCACTACCGGGGGCGGGGGGCGGCCTGGAAGGGGCGTACGTACGCCCGTCCCGAGGCCCTGCCCTAGGTCCGCCGCGACAGGTGTCGGCTCACTTGCGGCCGGGTGTCCACTTCAGGCCCCAGCCGTAGGCCTGGTCCACCGCACGCTGCGGGCCGACGCCTCGGCCGGGAACGAGGTAGCGGGCCTCGCGCTGGACCACGAGGTCGCCGCCGTTGTTGGTGATGAGGGCGAGCGCGCAGACGTTGGACTGCACGGTGCACTCGTCGAGCGAGAAGTCGATGGGCGCGCCGCGCTGCGGCTGGAGGGTGACGGTGGCGTGCAGGCCGGCGAAGCTGGTGGCGCCCTCGTAGATGGTGACGAAGACGAGGATGCGCCGGAAGTCGCCGATGTGGTCGAGGTTGATCGTGAGGTTCTCGCCGGACTCCACCGCGCCGGTGCGGTCGTCGCCGTCGAGATGGATGTAGGGCGGCTGGTGGAGCGAGCCGAAGGCGTTGCCGAGGGCCTGCACCACGCCCTTGCTGCCGTCGCTGAGCTCGTACAGGGCCCCGAGGTCGAGGTCCAGGCCGCCGAGGGACGCCATGGCCTGACTCAGCCGCCGGCCCCAGCCGGTGGCGGCCGGCCTGACCATCTGCCAGTTGAGGTTGACGCGCATGGCGCCGGAGGTGCCGCCCTGTTTGGCCAGGGAGACGGTCGGGGCGTCCTTGGTGAGCGTGACCTTGCCCGGCCCCGCGGGGCGGGGGGCGGCGGCCGGCGCGGAGGCTGAGGGGATGCCGCGCAGCGGGACGGTGGGCGACGCCGCGGCGGGCCGTGGCGCGGCGGGTGCCGGTGCGGGGGGAGGAGCGGTACGGGCCGGCGGTACGGGCGCCTGCCGCGGTTCGTCGACGGTGATGCCGTAGTCGGTCGCCAGGCCGGCGAGACCGCTGTCGTAGCCCTGTCCCACCGCGCGGAACTTCCACTCCCCCTGCCGTCGGTAGAGCTCGCCGAGGACGAAGGCGGTCTCGACGGTGGCGTCCCGGCTGTCGAAGCGGGCCAGCTCGGCGCCGCTCCTCGCGTCCAGGACCCGGATGTGGAGTCCGGGCACCCGCCCGAAGCTGCCGCCGTCGGCCGACGCCGCGAGCACGATGCTGCCGACGGCACCCTCGACGGCACCGAGATCGACGGTGAGGGTGTCGGTCACTCCGTCGCCCGCGGGTCGCTTGCCGTCGTGCCGCACCGCACCGGAGGCGTGGGTTGGCTGGTTATAGAACACGAAATCGGCGTCCGAGCGGACTCTTCCGGCCGCCAGCAGGAGGGCCGAGGCGTCGACGTCGGGCACACCGGGGCCCGTGCGCCAGCCCAGTTCGATCCGTAGCACCTGTGCAGGAATCCGGATATTGGCGCCTTTCAGCATGCCCATGCCCCACCCCTCCGTCCGGCTCCGAAATGAGCCGGTCTTTACACGATTCCAACGTACCTTGGCGACCGATTTTCCCGGGTTCGCTCGCATTGGTCATCGACGGCCCTCGCGACCTCCGGAATCAACCCCCATACCGGGCTCCCCAACCGGCACACCATGGGCTTAACTTATGGGCTATGACCTCCCCCCGCAGCACCTACGGCGGCGGCTACTACGCCTCGTCGTCTTTTCCGGACACCCCCATCTACGACAGCCTCGTCGCCGAGCGGGGAACCCCCCAGATCGCGCCGATCCGTGTCGCGTCGCCGTACGACTTCGGCAACAGCAACCTTCCGGCGCTGCCGGCCCTGCCCTCCGGCCCGTCCTCCGCGGGGCCGCAGGCTCCGCAGGGCGGCTACACCGGCCAGGCCCCGCAGTACGGCCAGCAGGGCGGCGCTCTGCAGCAGGCGCCCGCCCCGTACATCCCGCAGCAGGCCTCGGCCCCGCGCGGCGGCTACCCGGGACCGCAGCAGTACCAGCAGCAGCGCCCGGCGCCCGGGGGATACGAGGGGATGCGCCCGGTGGCGCCCCGTCCGGCTTCGTACGAGGAGCCGTACGGCAACCGCCCCTACCCGGAGCAGGGAGGCTACTGACCGCGACTGGGGCGAGGTCCGTCGTTCCGGCGGACCGGCCGGTCCTGCCAACTGTCATATCCGGCTGGCAAGATGGGCTTATGTCCAATCCTGTACTGAACGCGGTCCACTTCTATCCGGTCAAGTCGATGGCGGGGTGTGCACCGGGCGAGGCGGCCGTGGAGCCGTGGGGGCTCGCCGGGGACCGGAGATGGATGCTGGCCGCGCCGGACGGCCGGTTCATCACCCAACGCCAGCAGCCGACGCTCGCGTTGGCGTCGGCCGAGCCGCTGCCGGACGGCGGGATCCGGCTCACGGCCCCGGGGGTCGCGCCGCTCGACGTCGCCGTGCCGGCGCCGGCGGCCGGGGAGCCGACGACCACCGTGGAGCTCTTCCACGACAAGGTGGAGACGATACGGGCGGGGGCCGCCGCCGACGCGTGGCTGAGCGCCTATCTGGGCACCGAGGCCCAGCTGCTGTACATGGACGATCCCGCCCGGCGTCGCCCGATCGACCCGGACTACGCGGACCCCGGCGAGACGGTCAGCTTCGCCGACGGCTTTCCGCTGCTGCTCACCACGACCGCCTCGCTGCGGGCGCTCAATTCCCTGATCGCCGAGGGTGACCACCCCGGCGAGGGCCCGCTGCCCATGGACCGCTTCCGGCCCAACGTGGTCGTCGACGGCACCGAGCCCTGGGCCGAGGACCACTGGCGCCGGGTGCGCATCGGCGAGGTCACGTTCCGCGTCGTCAAGCCGTGCGGCCGCTGCGTCATCACCACCACCGACCAGCACACGGCCGAGCGCGGCAAGGAGCCGCTGCGTACGCTCGCCCGGCACCACCGCATCGGCAAGTCGCTGGTGTTCGGCCAGAACCTGATCCCGGAACACACCGGCGTCGTACGGGTCGGGGACCCCGTGGAGATCCTCGACTGACCTCCCCCTGCTCCCCTCACGCCCGGCGTCAACGCGTCGCCGCCGCCGACATCCGCGAGGGGTGATTTTGCTCTCTCCGCCGCCTTCCTCCGCATGCGATGCCCTGTGTGAGGTATTTACGGACGCGTAGGGGGTGAGCACCATGCGTGCGACGGCGATCGTATGGCGGTGGCGGCGCAATGCGCTGCGCCGCCGGAGCGATGTCCTCGAAGCCTGGGTGGGGGTGACCGCCGTGGTGCTGATGCTCCTGGTGGGACCGGCCGTCGGCTGGGTCACCGGCTCCCTCGCCCATGAAGCGCTGCGCCGGGCCGTGCACGAGCAGCAGGTGCACCGGCACCTGGTGAGCGCCACCACCGTGCGCTCGGTATCGGGCGGATCCGACGGCACCGACCACCAGTCCACCGCCGGCCGCGAGGACTACCGCAGGGTCCTCGCCCGCTGGCAGGACCCGGCGGGCCGGCTCCGCACCGGACTGGTGGCCGTCCGTCAGCCCGCGCGCCCCGGTGAGCGGTTCCCGCTGTGGACGGACGACCGGGGCCAGGTCACCGGCCGCCCCATGGACGACGCCACAGCCACCGTCCACACCGTCCTCGCCGGGCTCGGCTCCGCCGCCGCCGCGGCCGGCCTGCTGGAGGGGGCGCGCCGTCTGGTCGTCTGGCGCCTGGCGCAACGCCGGTACGCGCAATGGGAACGGTCCTGGGAACGGGCCGCCCACACCTGGGGCCGGGCGGACGCGGGCAGCTGAACGCGCCCTGCGGGGCGCGCCGGTTCGCGGTTCCGCCGCACGGGTGACAGGCCGGATCGATCCGGACGGCTTGGGCATGCAACAGACCCCAGACGTCGGGGCCATCCCGGGTGGCTCCCCTGACACGATCGGACGGACCGGCCTCATGAAGCGAATCGCCGCACGGGCACGCCGGGCTCTGCTGCGGACGGGCGCGAGCCTGACGGGCGCCCTGTCCCTCCTCACCGCCTTCACTCCCCCGGCCTCCGCGGAAGGCGGCACGTGTACGGGCTACACCTGCCTCAGCATCGAGGGAAGCGGACGCTATGTCGCCAAGGCGCACGTCACGCCTTCGCCGGGCAGCTCGTTCTTCGGCCATTTCCACCTCGCCGGCGGCGGGTTGAACGGCGACAGCGCGCTGCAGCACTGGCACGAGGGCTCGCGGTACACCATCGCCCTGGGCCGACGGGTCGAGCCTCGTACGAAGATCTGCGCCGAGGCGTGGGAGCACATCGACGAGAAGGTCCAGTCCCGGGGACGGGCCTGCGTGGAGATCCGGGCCTGACGCCGGGGGTGCGGAGCGGCGCCGTGGGCGGGGCGCTCGGGACGGGCGCGGGCGCCGGTGTTCCGCTTCCCCGCCTTTCGTCCTTCGTATCCCGGCTCGTCGGCCCGGTGTCGGCCCCTATCCTCTTGAGCACGGAAGGTCAGGGCGGTCTCTCCCTCCCTCACGATCTTGCTGTTCCGAAGGAGGAGGTCCACCGGTGGGCGAACGTCCCGCGTCTTTCAACCCTCTGAGCGTCGGGAGCGGCGGGAGCGGCCCGCAGCCGGGAAGGTCTAAGGGCGTGGGAACCGTCCAGGTGACGCACACCGGCACGTCCCGCTGGCGGCGTCGCACGGGAGAGTACGACTCCCTCGCGTCCGCCCTCGAGGCCGCGGCCGACGGCGACGTGCTGTCGGTGGCGCCCGGCACCTACCGGGAGAACATCGTCGTGGCCCGCGCCGTCACGCTGCGGGGCAGCGAGGGCGCGCGCGGCTCGGTGCGGATCGCCCCGTCCGAGGGCGTGGCCGTGACCGTTCGGGCCTCGGCGACGCTGCGGGACCTGTGGATCGAGGGCCACGACGCGGCCGAGCCCGCGCTCCTGGTCGACGGCGGCGCGGAACCGGACCTGGCCGACCTGCGGGTGGTGACGCGCTCGGCGGCCGGCATCGAGGTGCGCGGCGGGGCGCGGCCGACGGTGCGCCGCTGCACCGTCGAGAACCCCGGCGGCGTCGGCATCAGCGTGCTGGACCGTGCCGGCGGCGTCTTCGAGGAGTGCGAGGTCGTGGCGGCCGGGCAGTCGGGCGTCAGCGTGCGCGGCGGCGCCGAACCGCGCCTGGAGCGCTGCCGGGTGCACCACGCGCGGGGGGCGGGGCTGTCGCTGACCGGCGAGGGCAGCGCCCTGGAGGCGGTCGGCTGCGAGGTCTACGAGATCACCGGGACCGGGGTGCAGGTGGCGTCGCGGGCCACCGGGCGCCTGACGGACTGCCGGGTGCACCGCACGTCCGCCGACGGCGTGACGCTGGACACCGACGCCGTGCTGACCCTGGCCGACTGCGACATCCACGACGTCCCCGAGAACGCGGTCGACCTGCGCTCGCGCTCGGTGCTGACGATGACGCGCTCGGCCGTGCGCCGGTTCGGGCGCAACGGCCTGTCGGTGTGGGACCCGGGCACGCAGGTGGAGGCGTCCGGGTGCGAGATCCACGACAGTACGGGCGACTATCCGGCGGTCTGGGTGAGCGACGGGGCGAGCGCCGACCTCGCCTCCTGCCGGGTGCACGACGTGCCGGACGCGCTGTTCGTCCTGGACCGGGGCTCGCGCGCGGACGTCTCGGACAGCGATCTGTCCGCGGTGCGCGGCACCGCCGTGTCGGTGAGCGGCGGCGCGGAGGCCCGCCTGGAGGACAGCCGGATCCGGGACGCCACCACCGGCGTGTGGTTCCGCGGCCACGGCAGCGGCGGCAGGCTGGCGGGCTGCACCCTCGACGCGACCTCGACCGGCGTCATCGTCACCAAGGGCGCGGATCCCGTCGTCGAGCGCTGCACGGTGACCTCGCCGACGGAGGCGGGCTTCTACGTCTCGGCGGAGGGCCGCGGCACGTTCGACGGCTGCCGGGTGACGGGCAGCGCCGGCTACGGCTTCCACGTCATCGACGGGTGCCGCACGACCCTGACGGGGTGCCGCACGGAGCGGTGCGCGCGCGGCGGCTACGAGTTCGCCGAGGAGGGGCCGGTCAGCCACGGCTGTACGAGCGACGAGGGCGCGGTGCAGGGCGCCCCGGCGGCGGCCCGCGGCACGCCGGTGGCCGCCGTGCAGACGGCCGTGCGGCCCGCGGCCCCCTCGGTGCCGGCGCAGCGGCAGCCCGCTGCCGCCGCTGCCGCCGAGAGCGTGCGGGGCTCGGCGTCCGTGCTCGGTGAACTCGACGCGCTGGTGGGCCTGGAGAGCGTCAAACGCGAGGTGCGGGCCCTGACGGACATGATCGAGGTCGGCCGTCGCCGCCTGCAGGCGGGCCTCAAGGCCGCCTCCGTGCGCCGGCATCTGGTCTTCACCGGCTCCCCCGGCACCGGCAAGACCACCGTGGCCCGCCTCTACGGCGAGATCCTCGCCTCCCTGGGCGTGCTGGAGCGCGGCCATCTGGTGGAGGTGTCGCGCGTGGACCTGGTGGGCGAGCACATCGGCTCGACCGCGCTGCGGACCCAGGAGGCGTTCGACCGGGCGCGCGGCGGGGTGCTCTTCATCGACGAGGCGTACGCACTGTGCCCGGAGGACTCGGGGCGGGACTTCGGCCGCGAGGCCATCGACACGCTGGTGAAGCTGATGGAGGACCACCGGGACGAGGTCGTGGTCATCGTCGCCGGCTACACCGCCGAGATGCAGCGCTTCCTGACCGTCAATCCTGGGGTGGCGTCCCGCTTCTCACGCACCATCACCTTCGGCGACTACGCGCCCGACGAGCTGTTGCGCATCGTGCGGCAGCAGGCGGACGAGCACGAGTACCGCATCGGCGAGGGCGCGGCCGAGGCGCTGCTGCGCTACTTCACGGCCATCCCCAAGGGCCCGGCGTTCGGCAACGGCCGTACGGCGCGGCAGACGTTCGAGGCGATGGTGGAGCGGCACGCGGGCAGGGTGGCGCAGCTGCCGGCGCCGAGCACCGACGACCTGACGCTGTTGTACCCGCAGGACCTGCCGGAGCTGCCGTCGGCTTGAGGGAAGGACCGCTGTCATATGTGCGTGGGAGGATGTGCGCACATGGTGAGCGGTGGCCGACCTGAAGGGACGGGCCGGGTGAGCGACAACCAGAACCTCCTGGCGGAGCAGCGACGTGCCCTGATCCTCGACGAGGTGAGGCGGCGCGGCGGGGTGCGGGTCAATGAGCTGACGCGGCGCCTGAAGGTCTCGGACATGACGGTCCGTCGCGACCTGGACGCGCTGGCGCGTCAGGGGGTCGTGGAGAAGGTGCACGGTGGTGCGGTTCCGGTGGCCGAGGCGACCACGCACGAGCCGGGTTTCGAGGCGAAGTCGGCGCTGGAGCTCAGTGCCAAGGAGGACATCGCGCGGGCGGCCGCGAGGATGGCCGTGCGGGGCAGCGCGATAGCGCTGGCGGGCGGGACGACGGCCTTCGCCCTGGCGCATCAGCTGGTGGACATCCCGGATCTGACGGTCGTCACGAATTCGGTGCGGGTGGCCGATGTGTTCCACAGCGCCCAGCGGTCGATGACGGCGTCGGGCCCGGCGGCCAGGCCGGGGGCGGCGACGGTCGTGCTGACGGGTGGGGTGCGCACGCCGTCCGACACCCTGGTCGGGCCGGTGGCGGACGCGGCGATCCGGTCGCTGCACTTCGACGTGCTGTTCCTCGGGGTGCACGGCATATCCGTGGAGGCTGGGCTGTCGACGCCCAATCTCGCGGAGGCCGAGACGAACCGGCACTTCGTGCGCTCGGCGCGCCGGGTCGTGGTGCTGGCGGACCACACCAAGTGGGGGACGGTGGGCCTGAGTTCGTTCGCCGCGCTGGAGGATGTCGACGCGCTGGTGACGGATGCCGGGCTGCCGGTGGCCGTGCGTGCGGAGATCGCCGAGCGGTTGCCGGAGCTGGTGGTGGCCCATCCGTCGGAGGAGCCGGCGCCGGTGCGCCGTCCTGCGGACTGACGGGCGCGGGGTCAGCCGGACCAGTGGCCTGTCGCGAGGAAGGTGCTGATGGTCATGGCGTAGGGCTGGATGTCCAGGCCCTGTTCGGCCAGCCAGGCGTCGGAGTAGTACTTGTCGAGGTAGCGCTCGCCCGGGTCGCAGATGAGGGTGACCACGCTGCCCGTACGGCCTTCGTTGACCATCTCCGCGACGATCTTCAGCGAGCTCCACAGGCCGGTGCCGGTGGAGCCGCCCGCCTTGCGGCCGATGGCGTGCTCGAGGGCGCGTACGGCCGCGACGCTGGCGGCGTCGGGGACCTTCATCATCCGGTCGATCGCGCCCGGTACGAAGCTGGGTTCCATGCGCGGCCGGCCGATGCCCTCGATGCGCGAGCCCCTCTCGCTGCACGCGGCCGGGTCGCGGTGGCGCCAGCCGTCGAAGAAGCAGGAGTTCTCCGGGTCGGCGACGCACACGCGCGTGTCGTACTGCATGTAGCGGGTGTAGCGGGCGATGGTCGCCGAGGTGCCGCCGGTGCCCGCGGTGGCCACGATCCAGGCCGGCTCGGGGTAGCGCTCCAGCCGGAGCTGGCTGTAGATCGACTCGGCGATATTGTTGTTGCCGCGCCAGTCGGTGGCGCGCTCCGCGTAGGTGAACTGGTCGATGTAGTGGCCGCCGGAGCGCCGGGCGAGGGAGGCCGCCTCCTCGTACATCGCCCGGGGGTCGTCCACGAAGTGGCACCGGCCGCCGTGGAATTCGATCAGCCGGCACTTCTCGCGGCTCGTCGTGCGCGGCATGACGGCGATGAAGGGCACGCCGATCAGCTTGGCGAAGTAGGCCTCGGAGACGGCCGTGGAGCCGCTGGACGCCTCGATGACGGACGCCTCGGGCCGGATCCAGCCGTTGCACAGGCCGTAGAGGAACAGCGAACGGGCCAGGCGGTGCTTGAGGCTGCCGGTGGGGTGGGTGGACTCGTCCTTGAAGTAGAGGTCGATGCCCCACTCCGGGGGCAGCGGGAAGCGCAGCAGGTGGGTGTCGGCGGAGCGGTTCGCGTCGGCCTGGACCTTGCGGACCGCCTCCTTGAGCCAGGCCCGGTACGCCGGGTCGCTGCGGTCCACGTCGAGGGTCGGGGCGGCGGGGCCGTCCGCGGGCGGCCCCGCGGCGCCGGACTCCCCCGGGTGCGCTGTGCCGTTCACGCGGCGCTCCTCACGATTCCGGTGGCCGCCGGACACGGTCCGGACGGGCTCATATGGATCACTCGGGCGTTTCGATCATAAAGGTGCACTGGTGCCCGGGCCTGCTCGCGGGCAGACTGCGCACGAGAGGAGCCCATTCGGCCGGAGAGGCGGTGCGCCGTGGCAGAACCGGAGTTCAACGCGACAGGGGTGCGGATCGAGCGTTCCCGCCGCTCCCTCACCCGGGCCGGACAGGTGAAGATCCAGGACGGCAGGCTGGAGCTGCTGACCAGCTACGGCCGCGAGATCGACAGTGCGCCGGTGGACTCGGTCCAGGCGAGCAAGCCGTGGTTCTCCGCCCGTGACCGGGCGCGGGCGACGGTGAACGGCAACCGCTACGTGCTCACTCTCGCCGGCCCCGGTGCCGTCGCCGAGAACGGTGGAGCGGCCGCGGTCAACCGCTTCCTGGAGGTCGTGCGATCGGCGCACGGAAGCACGGCGAAGCACTGAGGGGTGCAGGAGTTGCGAAGGTCGCCGCGAGAGTCGACGCTTTATTCGTACCGGCATCACTGAGGGTTGTCGGCGGTCACGCTCTGGGCCAGTGGTGGCATCGGGCCGGTTTCCGCCGACCGGGCGGGCGGCCGGGCGCCGCCGGTCCGGTGGACAAGGCGCGTATCGCCACGCGTATCCGCGCGTATCGCCACGCGTATCTGAATCAGGCTAGCCCTACTTCTTCCAGGGAGTCGCAGCCGTGATCAGCCGAGTGAACAAGCACTGCACCGTGGAGCTCCAGGCTCTGCCGCCGCGGATCGGCCAGGTCCGCAGAATCGTATCTGCGCAGTTGCGCTACTGGCATCTCGATCCGCTCATCGACCTTGCCGCGCTCGGCGTCACCGAGCTCCTGACCAATGTTCACCAGCACGCGGAGCCGGACAAGCGCTGCACGGTCGAGATCGACTTCATGCTGGACCGGCTCACGGTCTCGGTACGCGACCACGATCCCCGGCTGCCGACCCTCGGTGACGTGGGGACCGACAGCACCCACGGCCGCGGCCTCGCCCTCGTCGCCGCGGTCAGTTCGAGCTGGGGCGTCAAGGAGAGCCACGACGGCGGAAAGGTCGTCTGGTTCACCCTTCCCGTCCCGCAGACCGCCCCGGCCCCCGCCCCCAAGGTCGCGCGGAGCACCGAGGGCGCGCTCGCGTTCGACCGGCCGGCGCTCTCCCTGGCGACCCTCGACGAACCCGCCTTCGCGGGTGGTGCCCCCGTCAGGCTGCGGCCGACGGCGCTGCGCACACACTCCCCCGCCAGGTCCGCCGTCGGCGGCTGACCCTGCGGCGGGCAGGGACGACGGCCGGGCCCGGCAGGGCCCGGCCGCGCAGGTCTTCGGCCATGGGTCCCGGCTCAGCCGAGGGCCCCCAGCGGATCGTCCAGGACCGGCTGCCAGGCCGCCTCCGCGGCACCGATGAGGCTGTTGAAGTCGAGGGTGCCGGACAGGATGGGAACGCTTCCGCTGCGCCCCCACAGACTGCGGTCGGCGACGACCGCGCGCAGCCGCTCGGGGTCGGCCTCGAGCAGCTCGCGGTGCAGCCCTCCCAGGACGATGCGGTCCGGGTTGAGGATGTTGACCAGCCCCGCCAGGCCCAGGCCCAGCCGGTCGATGAGAGTCCCGGCGGCGCCCCGGACGGCCGGATCCGCGTACTCCGAACGGAGCAGGTCGCGGGATTGCTGGAGCAGCGACACGGCCGGTCCGGGTTCACGGCCGGCGGCGGTGAGGAAGGCCAGCGGGTCGGTCTCGACGTCGAGGCAGCCGCGGCTGCCGCAGTGGCAGGGCAGGCCCGCCGGGTTGACGGTGAGGTGGCCGACCTCCAGGGCAAGGCCGGAACTGCCGGTGTGCAGGCGGCCGTCGACGACGAGCGCGCCGCCGACGCCGCGGTGGCCGGTGGCCACGCACAGCAGGTGGCGGGCGCCACGGCCCGCGCCATGCCGGTGCTCGGCGAGGGCGGCGAGGTTGACGTCGTTGCCGGCGACCCCGGTGACCAGGGCGCCTCCGGGGCCCAGGACCGCGGACTTGGCGAGGGCCTCGGCGAACAGCTCGTGCACGGGAGCGCCCGCGGGCCAGGACAGGTGCAGCGGATTGAGCGCCGTACCGTCCGGCTCGGCGACGGCCGAGGGCACCGCGAGCCCCGCGCCCAGGCAGCGCCGTCCGGTCTCCCGCAGCAGCCCGGCCCCGGCCTCGACGACGGCGTCGATGATGAGCGCGGGGTCCGCGGGCACCGTCATGCAGCCGGGGGCGGTGGCGACCACCCGGCCGCCGAGGCCGACGAGGGCGGCACGGAAGCCGTCGAAGTGGATCTGTGCGGCGAGGACGACGGGGCCGTTCGGCGCGATGGAGAGCCGGTGCGAGGGCCGCCCCTGGGCACCGGCGGGGGCCACCGGGCGGGGGTCGACCTGGATCAGTCCCAGCGCCTCCAGCTCGGCCGCCACGGCGCCGGCGGTCGCGCGGGTCACGCCGAGCTCGGCGGTGAGCACGGCGCGCGTGGGCGCGCGACCGGTGTGTACGAGCGCCAGTGCCGGGCCGAGGGCGCCCCGGCCCCGCTCCAAACGTGTTGTCCGAGTCTGGGTCACGCCCCTATTCTGACTTTGTGCCGACGCTAAACAAAATACGGACGGCCATTCTGCGGGGACAACGTCCGGTTTCGGACACCCTCGCTCTGAGCCGCCTCCGTACCGCCCTGACCCTTTTCTTCGCCCTCGACGGCTTCCTCTTCGCCGGCTGGGTGGTCCGCATCCCCGCGATCAAGGAGCAGACCGGAGCCTCCGCCGGAGGCCTCGGCATGGCCCTGCTCGGCGTGTCGGCCGGTGCCGTCGCCACCATGATGGTGACAGGCCGCCTGTGCCAACGCTTCGGCAGCCATCCGATCACGGTCGCCGCCGCCTTCCTGATGTCCCTGGGCATCGCGCTGCCCCCGCTGACCCACTCCGCGCTCGCGCTCGGACTGGTCCTCCTCGTCTTCGGCGCCGCCTACGGCGGCATCAACGTCGCCATGAACAGCGCGGCCGTCGACCTCGTCGCGGCGCTGCGCAGGCCCGTGATGCCCGGCTTCCACGCCGCGTTCAGCGTGGGCGGGATGCTCGGCGCCGGGCTCGGCGGGCTCCTCGCCGGCCACCTCTCGGCCACGCGCCACCTGCTGCTCCTGACCGCGATCGGACTCGTCGTCGCCGCGGCGGCGGGCCGGGCCCTCCTCGCCCACCCCGCGCCCGGCCGCGCACCGCGCACCGGGGCCGCGCCGGAGACGACCGGCGGGCGCACCACCGGCCGGGAGCGCCGACTGATCGCCGTGTTCGGCGTGATCGCCCTGTGCACGGCGTACGGCGAGGGCGCCCTCGCCGACTGGGGCGCACTCCACCTCGAACAGGACCTCTCCGCCCGCCCGGGCCTCGCGGCCGTCGGCTACTCCGCCTTCGCGCTCGCCATGACCGTCGGCCGGCTGTCCGGCACGGCGCTCCTAGAACGCCTGGGCCAGACGAGAGTGCTGGTCGCGGGCGGTGCGACGGCGGCCCTGGGCATGCTGATCGGTTCGCTGGCGCCGACGGTGTGGGTGGCGTTCGCCGGCTTCGCCGTCACCGGCCTGGGGTTGGCCAATATCTTCCCCGTGGCCATCGGCCGGGCGGGTGAACTGGCGGGCCCGGCGGGGGTCGCCGCCGCCTCCACGTTCGGCTACGGCGGCATGCTGCTGGGCCCGCCGGCCATCGGCTTCCTGGCGGACTGGTTCTCCCTGCCGGTGGCCCTGACCACGGTGGCCGCCCTGTCGGCCATGGCGGCGCTGATCGCGTACGCGACCCGGCGGGCGGGAGTACCGACGCGGGGGTGACGGCGTTGTCAGTGGTCGCTGCCACCATGAACACACCGGCAGACGGAAGGGGTGCGGGCATGAGCGCGGAGAGCGGACTGTGGCAGTGCGCCGGACTGCGATGGAGCACCCAGGGCCCGGCGCTGGTGTGGCGGCATCCCGTCCACGGCGAGCGGCTGTCGGCGTTGCCGCAAGGACGGACGCTGGCGTTCACCACGGGTGAACAACGGCGCTGCGTAGGAGTGCGCAGAAACAGCAAACACACCCCCTGCCCGGATCGGGCGGAGGTGCCGGACAGCGCCGTGTCCGCGCAGTGCGCGGAGTGCGCCCGGCTGGACCGCGCGCACTCGGTGGCGGCCGACACCATCGCCGACGATCCGCGCCCGTACGACGTGTACCTGGCGTGGTTCGGCCCCGGCCTGGTCAAGGTCGGCATCACGGCCGCGGAGCGGGAAGGCGTGCGGCTGCTGGAGCAGGCCGCGCTGTCCTACGCCCTGCTCGGGCGCGGCCCCCTGATGGCGGCGCGCCGCGCGGAGGCGGTGCTGGGCACGGCCCTGGCAGTGCCCGACCGCTTCCCGTACGCGGCCAAGCGGATCGCCCGCGTCCCCGCACCCCCGCAGGAGAGCCGGGTGGCCGAGCTGGCGGAGCTGCACGAACGGGCGCGGGGACTGGCGGGCCTGCCGGAGTCGCTGGCCGTACGGGACTTCGCGCCGGTGCACCACGACGAGGCGTTCCACCTGGACGGGATACGGCCGGGTCATGGCCTGGTGGAGCCGGAGGCCGGACGCACGGTGGCGGGCCGGGTGACGGCTGTGGCGGGTCCGGACGTATACCTCGACGCGACGGACGCACGACCACTGTTGATAGACGCACGCCAACTGGCGGGATGGACGCTGACGGCGGCCGCGCCGGACGCACCGACAACAGCCAGGACAACCACGCTACGAATACCCGACCCGCCCCCCACCCCGGAGGCCCTGTTCTGACCCACCGACTCCGACCCCAGCCCCCTGCCCGAATCCGGCGTGAGGGGGCGGGGCGGGGAGGGCCCTGGCAGGGGCGTAAAGCGTTATTTGCGGCCCAAGTGCGGGGCAACACAAGAAACACCGGGCAACGGGCCGTAAATAATGCAGCCCCAGAAGGGCCCTCCCCGCCCCGCCCCCGCCCGGCAGGGACGACCGCACCGACGGGGACCCGGCTCAGCCCCGATCCATGGCCGAGAGCGTGCGCCGAGCCAACGGATGGGTGCGGACGATCTCGGCGAGCGTGGTCGAGCCCCGGGTGATCCTGGCGAAGGCCCGCCAGGCCGGCCGGAAGCCGGTGACCGCGGCGTGTATCAGGCCGGGGCGCCGCTCGAAAAGCGTCAGCATGCGACGTCCGACGCCCATCTCCACGCCGAGCCCCGCCTTGATGGCGAAGGCGTAGTTCAGGGCCTGGCGGCGCGCGTCGACCGCGTCCTGCGCCTCGGCGATCCGTACGGCCCACTCCCCCGCCAGGCGCCCCGAGCGCAGGGCGAAGGAGATGCCCTCGCGGGTCCAGGGCTCCAGCAGACCCGCCGCGTCGCCGCAGACGATGACACGACCGCGGGAGAGAGGCGAGTCGTCGGAGCGGCAACGCGTCAGGTGGCCGGAGGAGATGCTCGGCTCGAAGCCCGCCAGCCCCAGCCGGGCGATGAAGTCCTCCAGGTACCGCTTCGTGGCGGAGCCCTCGCCGCGCGCCGAGATCACACCGACGGTCAGGGTGTCGCCCTTGGGGAAGACCCAGCCGTAACTGCCGGGAATGGGGCCCCAGTCGAGGTGGACCCGCCCGGCCCAGTCCTCGGCGACGGTGGCGGGCACCGGGATCTCGGCCTCCAGGCCGAGATCCACCTGCTCGAGCTTCACTCCGACGTGTGCCCCGATGCGCCCGGCGCTGCCGTCCGCGCCGACGACGGCGCGGGCGTGCACCGTGCTGCCGTCGCCCAGGACGACGGCCACGGTGCGCCGGTCGGGCACGGACGGCCCGTGCTGCTCGACGCGGGAGACCGACACGCCGGTGCGCACCTCGGCGCCGGCGGCCTTGGCGACCTCGACGAGGCCGGCGTCGAACTCGGGCCGGTTGATGAGCCCGAAGAGCATCCGCTTGGAGCGCCGGGTGCGGGTGAGCTTCCCGTTGAGGGAGAAGGTCACGGCGTGCACACGGTCGCGCAGGGGCAGTTCGAAGCCCGGCGGCAGCGCGTCGCGCGAGGGGCCGATGATGCCGCCTCCGCAGGTCTTGTAGCGCGGTAGCTCGGCCTTCTCCAGGAGCAGCACCCGGCGGCCCGAGGAGGCCGCCGCATAGGCGGCCGAGGCGCCGGCCGGCCCGGCGCCCACCACCACGACGTCCCAGACCCGCTCGCTGTCCCCGGCTGCGTCCCGGCCCGCTTCCCGGGCTGCGTTGTCGCTGCTCACCTGTGCTTCCACTCCCCGCTCGATCACCGGCTACCGCTATCGCCGCATCCTAAGGCCCGCCGTCCGGCGCACCGCCCGGGGGAACCACGTGCGGACCACGCGCGGACCACCACACGGACCGCATGCGGACCACCACGCGAACCATCGCGCGAACCAAGTGCAGACCACGTGCGGACCACCAGGTGGATCCGGAGTCAGGTCATGACAGGATCGGTACCGCAATCGCCCGTACGTACGGACATAACGCCGCGCCCACAAGGAGCGTTCCATGGACACGTCCTCGATCCGTCAGCCGGACCCGGCCGCGCTCGCGACGACCGTCGCCTCGCTGCAGTCCCGCGCCAGGACCGAACTGGCCGAGCTGGTCGCCTTCAAGTCGGTCGCGGACGAGGCACAGTTCCCGAAGAGCGAGTGCGAGGGCGCCGCGAACTGGGTGGCCGACGCGCTGCGCGCGGAGGGCTTCGAGGATGTGGCCCTCCTCGACACCCCCGACGGCACCCAGTCGGTGTACGGCTATCTGCCGGGCCCGGCCGGCGCCCCCACCGTGCTGCTGTACGCGCACTACGACGTGCAGCCCACCCTGGGCGAGGACGCCTGGCTCTCGCCGCCGTTCGAGCTGACCGAGCGCGACGGCCGCTGGTACGGGCGGGGCGCCGCCGACTGCAAGGGCGGCGTGATCATGCACCTGACCGCCCTGCGGGCGCTCAAGGAGCACGGCGGCGTCCCGGTCAACGTCAAGGTGATCGTGGAGGGCTCGGAGGAGCAGGGCACCGGCGGCCTCCAGGAGTACGCCGAGGCACACCCCGAGCTGCTGACGGCCGACGCGATCGTCATCGGCGACGCCGGCAACTTCCGGCTGGGGCTGCCGACCGTGACGGCGACGCTGCGCGGCATGACCCTGGTCCGGGTCACGGTGGACACGCTGGAGGGCAATCTGCACTCGGGCATGTTCGGCGGCGCCGCGCCGGACGCGCTGGCCGCGCTCATCCGCGCCCTGGACTCGCTGCGCGCCGCGGACGGCTCGACGACCGTGGACGGCCTGGAGTCCGACGGCGTCTGGGAGGGTCTGCAGTACCCCGAGGAGGACTTCCGCAAGGACGCGAAGGTCCTCGACGGCGTCGGCCTCATCGGCTCGGGCACGGTGGCCGACCGCCTGTGGGCCCGTCCGGCCGTCACGGTGCTCGGCATCGACTGCCCGCCGGTCGTCGGCGCCACGCCGTCCGTGCACGCGAGCGCGCGGGCGCTGATCAGCCTGCGGGTCCCGCCGGGCGTGGACGCCGCCGAGGCGACGAAGCTGCTGAACGCGCACCTGGAGAAGGCCACCCCCTGGAACGCCCGCGTCAGGCTCGAGCAGGTCGGCCAGGGCCAGCCGTTCCGCGCGGACACCTCCAGCCCGGCGTACGCGTCGATGGCCGCGGCGATGCGGATCGCCTACCCGGGCGAGGAGATGCAGACGGCCGGCATGGGCGGCTCGATCCCGCTGTGCAACACGCTGGCCGAGCTCTACCCCGACACCGAGATCCTGCTGATCGGCCTGAGCGAGCCGGAGGCCCAGATCCACGCGGTGAACGAGAGCGTCTCCCCCGAGGAGCTGGAGCGGCTGTCCCTGGCCGAGGCCGTCTTCCTCACCCGCTACGCGGAGAGCAAGCGCTAGCCCACCCGCTACGCGGAGAGCAAGCGCTGGTACTCGGCGGCGCGCATCGCGGTGCCGGGGTTCCCGCGGGTCACCCCACGGGAACCCCCGCCTCGAGGTTGAGCGGGCGCCCCTGTTCACGGGCGCGCAGCGCCCACCGCAGCCTGCTGAGCCGTACCGGCGGCAGCATCGTGGCCGCCTCGTCCTCGGTGACGAACCGCCAGCCGCGCAGCTCCGAGCCGGGCAGCAGCAGCCGGTGGGCGTCGGCCGAGGTCAGCCGTCCGCCGTCGAAGAGGAAGCGCAGTCCGCCGAAGCCGGGTGGTTTCGGCGGCTCCCAGTCGACGACCAGCAGCTTCGGCACGGCGGTGAGTTCGATGCCGAGCTCCTCGGCGACCTCGCGCATCCCCGCGCGGGCGGGCGCCTCGCCGGGCTCGACGACGCCGCCGGGGAACTCCCAGCCGGGCTTGTAGGTGGGGTCGACGAGGAGCACCCGGTCGTGCTCGTCGAAGAGCAGCACGCCCGAGGCGAGGGTCTGGGCCGTCGGCTCGGGGGTCTGGACGATCGGGCAGAAGCCCGCGGTGCCGTTGCGCACGGCCTCGGCGATGCGCTCGGCGGTCTCGCGCGGCGTCAGGCGGCCGTTGTCGACGGCGAGGGCGTCGTCGCGCAGCCAGGGCAGCGCCTCGAGGTAGGGGTCGAGGTGGTCGCGGGCCCACTGCCGGATGGATTCGCTGCGCGCGGGGTCGTCCGGGTAGTCCACCCGGCCGTCGATACGCCCCCGCAGGATCGTTTCATCGGGGGTCAGCACCACATGCCGCACCGGGATCCGGCGCGCCGCGAGCGCCCCGAAGATCTCGTCCCGGTACTCCTGGCGCAGCAGCGTCATCGGCACGATCAGCACCCCGCCCAGCTCCGCGAGCAGCGCCGCGGCCGTGTCCACGACCATCCGCCGCCATATCGGCAGGTCCTGGTAGTCGCCGACCTCGTTCATCCTCTTCGGCGGCAGCAGGTACCCCAGCATCCCGCCGGTCATCTCGGGGTCGTAGAGGTTGCTGCCCGGGATGAGTTCGGCCAGTTCCTTCGCCGTACTGGTCTTACCCCCACTGAACGCACCGTTCAGCCAGACGATCACGGTTCCCCCTTCTCCGTAGCCCCGGTGACGTGCCCCGGACACAGTGCCCGCAACACCTTGCCACGGAAACGTGTACGAGCGGGATGGGGCCCTGTCCGGGGGCGGCCGGGAGGGGGAAGGGCTCAGGCGCGGGCCGTCCCCCACAGCCCCAGGTGCTGCGCCGCGGCGGCGGCCGCGCCGACCAGGCCCGCGTCGGGGCCGAGCCGGGCGGGCAGCACCTCGATGCCGGAGGCGAAGGACAACGTGGCGTAGTCGCGCAGGCGTTGGCGCAGCGGGGCGAAGAGGACCTCTCCGGCGCCCGCGACCCCGCCGCCCAGGACGGCCGCCTCGATCTCGACGAGTGCCGCGGTCGCCGCGATGCCCGCCGCCAGCGCCTGGGCCGCGCGGGCGAAGGAGGCGAGCGCGACCGCGTCGCCGGCGTGCGCGGCCGCGGCGACGGCGGCCGCGCTGGTGTCGCCGTCCGGGCCCGGGCGCCAGCCCGCTTCCCGCGCCCGGCGGGCGATGTTGGGGCCGCTGGCGATGCGCTCCACGCAGCCCCGGGCTCCGCACGGGCACGGGTCGCCGTCGAGGTCGACGCTGATGTGCCCGATGTGGCCGGCGTTGCCGGTGGGTCCGGTGTGCAGCCGGCCGTCGAGGACGAGTCCGCCGCCGACACCGGTGGAGACCACCATGCACAGGGCGTTGGCCCGTCCCCGTGCCGCGCCCTGCCAGTGTTCGGCGGCGGTCATCGCCACGCCGTCGCCGACCAGCACCACCGGCAGCCCGTCCGTACGCCCAGCCACCTCGGCGACCAGCGGAAAGGCGCGCCAGCCGGGGACGTTGACGGGGCTGACCGTGCCGGCGGCGGCGTCGACGGGGCCCGCGCTGCCGATGCCCACGGCCCGCACCCGGGACCAGTCGGCGGACGCGGTCAGTTCGCCGAGGACGGCCGCCACCGCGGCCATGACCGTCGCCCCGTCCTCCCCCGCCGGGGTGGCGCGCCGGGCACGGACCAGCAGCCGGCCCCCGCCGTCGACCAGCGCCCCGGCGATCTTGGTGCCGCCGATGTCGAGAGCGGCGACGAGGTCGCCGGGGACGGTGTGCACAGTGACGCTCGCTCCTGGTCCGGTGGGGGTGGAGGGGTGACGAAGGGGGGTGACAAAGGGGGGTGTCAGGGCGTCAGTCTTCCCGGGTCTGACAACGTTGTCCAGGCTCTATGCTCGACCTCACCTCCGTGCATCAGAGGCCCCTCCGCGCAAAGGACGAGCGCCCGTGACCGACACCCGCCGCGCCGACGGCGCCGCCCCCGTCCCCCGGCCCCGTTACGGCAGCCGCCCGACGATGAAGGACGTCGCGGCCCGTGCCGGAGTGGGCCTGAAGACCGTCTCGCGCGTGGTGAACGGCGAATCCGGCGTCACCGAGGACACCGAGCGGCGCGTGCGGGAGGCGATCACGGCCCTCGGCTTCCGCCGCAACGACAGCGCCCGCGTCCTGCGCAAGGGCCGCACCGCCTCCATCGGGCTGGTCCTCGAGGACCTCGCCGACCCGTTCTACGCCCCGCTCAACCGGGCCGTCGAAGAGGTGGCCCGCGCCCACGGCGCGCTCCTCATCAACGGCTCCAGCGCCGAGGACCCCGAGCGGGAGCGGGAGCTGGCCCTGGCCTTCTGCGCCCGCCGCGTCGACGGACTGGTCGTCATCCCGGCGGGCCACGACCACCGTTATCTGGAGCCCGAGATAGCGGCGGGCATCGCCACGGTGTTCGTCGACCGCCCGGCCGGGCTGCTGGAGGCCGACGCGGTGCTCTCGGACAGCTTCGGCGGTGCCCGCGAGGGGGTGGCCCATCTGATCGCCCACGGCCACCGCCGCATCGGCTTCATCGGCGACCGGCCCCGCATCCACACCGCCGCCGAGCGGCTGCGCGGCTACCGCGCCGCGATGGCCGCCGCGGGCCTGGCCGTGGACGACGCGTGGGTCTCCCTGGGCCCCACCGAACCCGGTCGCGTACGGGCGGAGGCGGAGCGCATGCTGACCGGTCCGCACGCGGTGACCGCCCTGTTCGCGGGCAACAACCGCGTGACCCTCACCGCCGTGCGCGTCATATCCCGCCTGCCCCGCACGGTCGCCCTCGTCGGCTTCGACGACCTCGAGCTCGCCGATCTCCTCTCCCCCGGCATCACCGTCATCGCCCAGGACGCGGCGCGGCTCGGCCGCACGGCGGCGGAGCTGCTCTTCCGCCGACTGGACGGGGCGGAGGACGCCCCGCGCCGCGTGGAACTGGCGACCCGGCTCATCGCCCGGGGCTCGGGCGAACTCCCGCCCGCGCAGGACTAGGGCGTGTCAGCCACCCTCGTCGAGCACCGTAGGTGACCGGTTCCGGCACGCCGATGGCCGGTCGCCGTGGTGCGGCTGTGGAGGCCCTCCGGGGGTTATCGGGTCCTGAAGCGGCGGAAGAGGTTTCGGGCCACGTACACACCGGGGCCGCCGAAGCCGACGATGTCGACGCGTCCGTCACCGGTGATGTCGGCGAGGAAGCGGGGGTGGCGGTCGACCCGCCAGCCGCCCGCGTCCTCGTTGTACCCGAACCCGCGGCACACCAGCTGGGCCTGCTCGAACTGGCCGTCGCCACGGCTGTGCGACACCCAGACCCCCTCGTCGCCGAAGCCGACGATGTCCGGGTTGCCGTCGCCGGTGACGTCGGCGAGGAAGCGAAGGTGCTTCCCGCTGGTCCACCCCTGGGCGAGCCCGAAGTCGTTCAGGACGAGCTTCGACGGCTCGAACGTGCCGTCGCCGCTCCCGCGTGAGAGGACGACGCCCTGTGGGCCGAACCCGACGATGTCCACTGCTCCGCCATCGGTGGTCCTGACCAGGAACCGGGGGTACTCCTTGACCGAGCTCCATCCTCGCTCGGTCCCGAAGTCGTCAAGGACGTACAGAGGGTCGGCGAAGGTGCCTTCCTCGTCCTGGAGTGACACCCAGACACCATCGTCGTGGCAGCCGACGATGTCGAGCCTGCCGTCACCGGTGGTGTCGGCGAGGAAGCGGGGGTGCTTGTCCGCAAGCCAGCCACCCGCGTCCTCGTCGTGGCCGAACGCCCGGAGGACCGGTTCGTCGGCGATCGGTGCGAACTTTCCCTCCTCGTCCTGGAGTGCCACCCGGACGCCGTCGTCGTGGCAGCCGACGATGTCGAGCCTGCCGTCACCGGTGGTGTCGGCGAGGAAGCGGGGGTGCTTGTCCGCAAGCCACCCGCCGGCCTGCCGGCCGTGTCCGAACGCCTTGAGGACCGGCTCGCCGCCCGCAGGCGCGAACGTCCCGGCCTCGTCTTGAGAGGACACCCGGACACCGTCGGCGGAAAGCACGACGACGTCGGGCTTGCCGTCACCCGTCGTGTCCACGAGGGTCCACAGGTCCGCGGGACTCGGGGAGGGCGCGGGCTGGTGCAGGACGCGCTCGTCGCCGTCGAACGTACCGTCGCCGCGGCTGGACGACGTCACAGCCCCCTTCGCGGGTTTGAGTCCGACGATGTCCATTCGCCCTGCTCCCGTGGTGTCGGCGAGGAACCGCGCACCGAGCCCGGCCCACCAGCCCGGTTGCCCGCTGCAGGAGCGGTTGGCCCCGTCGCTCTTCCACCCGCCGGCGTCCTGGTCGCTCCCGAACCGTTCGAGGACCAGCAGCATGTCGCTGAAGGAGGGCGTCGCGTCGGGTACCGGCCGCAGCGCGGTCGAGCGGCCCAGCCGCCAGGACCGGCGGCCGTTCCAGTGACTCAGTGGTGCCCAGCGCAGCACCGGGTCGCTGATGCGCTCGGGCTCGGCCGGGACGAACCGCCACCGCTGGCTTTCCGCACCCTCGTCGTACTCGCGCAGGACGACCCGGGTGTCGTCCGCGCCGGGGTCGTCGAGGTCGAGAACGGCGCCGTCGGTCGCGCCCTCGATGAAGTAGAGGCCCGCTTCGCCCTCGACGGGGACGACGTGCCACTGCTGGCCCTTCTTGCCGGCGGCGGCGTCCCACTGGCGGACGCCGCGGTCCGTGGCGGCGGGGTTGTCGAGCACTTTGCCGCCGACCGCGTTGCGGATCACATATGCCTGGCCGTCCTGCGCGGCCGGCACGGGGGTGAGCTGCCACCGCTCCGGGCTCGGGCCGCCATCGGGGAAGTCGCGGACGACGAGCGCCCCGTCCGCGCTCGGCGCGGCCTTGGTACCGAGGGTCTTCCCCGTGGCGGCGTGGACGATCTCCAGCTTCATTTCTTCCGTGGGCACGGGCATCGTGGTGCCTCTTCCAGACGGTTGGGGCGTCGGCTCGGGACGGGTGGGGTGCGGCGGTGGCCGCGGATCACGTGAAGACGTGGTGGTACGGCACGCTCCACTCGTTGGGCAGCCGTGGGTAGAACGTGTTGATGACCGTCCCGGTGAAGTCCCCGCCCCAGTTGTAGGTGAGGCGCACCTCGCTGTCGGCCGCCACCGCGTGATCCTTGAACCCGAGGATGGCGTCGGGGTGGGTGATCGGCACGAAGGTGATCCCGCCCCATGGCGTCACCGTGACGACCCAGAGCTGGGTGTCCTCGATCGCGCCGTTCTTCCCCCGCCACTTGTCGCCCACCTTGTCGGGCAGGCCGACCTGGACGGTGTCGGCCGTGCTCTTGGGGGCCTCCTGGTGGACGGTGACGCGCCTGCGCTGCGGCTTGGGCGCGCCGTCGTCGCCGCGCCCGGCGTCGGCTCCTCCCGCACCGGCGGGTACGGGCGACACCTGGCCCGCGGCGCTCTCGATGAAGTACAGCGGCCGCTGCCCGAAGAAGCCGGCGGGGGTGATGTGCCAGAGGTGACCCTGCGCGTCCTTGGTGGCCGGGTCGAGCGCAGTGGCCAGCTTGACCCCCTTGTCGTGGCTCTCCTCCTTCAGTTCGGCGGGCCGCAGGTAGCCGCCGTTGAAGGCGTGGACGAGCATGACCGGACGATTCTCGACCAGCGCTGCCACGATTGCGTTGTCATAGCTGTTCACTGCCACCGGGCCGCCGACCACCAAATTCGACATGGCCGTGCGTTCTTGGGTGTACATCGCGGAAACCTCACCTCTCCTGAACGTGGAGAACAATGGGCCGGACGCTCAATGCAGTGGCCTTTCGCGCGGCATTACCGCACACTCAACCGCATTCGCTCGATACGACTTCGAAAGCCATCGATCGAGTAACCGTCAGGCCTCAAGTTACCTTTAACTCAAGAGAGTTGGTGCAGTAGCCGAGCCTTGTCACTCGATTGAGCACATAATACAGAGATACCTTCCCAGACGGCGGAGCCCATGCTAGTTTCGCTTTTCGGAACGCGCGAAGATTCTTGTTTACATTTCACCGAGCACAATCGGCCAGATTAGTCGAGGGCGGGGAATGTCTTCCAACGCGTACAACCTGGACCGGGCCAAGCGCCAGCCGCTGACGAAGAAGAACCTGCGGGAACTCAACATCGAGCAGACCTGGCAGTCGATCCTGGACCACCCCAACCTGGTCTACGTCGACGACTACGGTGCGCGGCACAAGCCCGTCGGGTTCTCCGTGAACAAGTCCAGCTTCGGCTCTTTCCCCGGGACCGCGTTCCAGCTGGGCTGGCTCGCCTACATGAATCTCGGGGAGCCGCTGATCGAGGAGCGGTGCGACATCAGCCAGCCCCCGCCCGACACGTTCTCCTCGCGCGCCTACGTCAACCGCAGCCAGGCGTCCTCGATGACCTTCACCGACTCGGTCGATTTCACGGTGTCGAACGGGGTCACGTGGTCGCTCCAGGGAACGGCCCAGCTCACCTTCGGCGGCAGCGTCAGCGCGCAGCTCCAGTTGCAGTTGCAGAACCAGCTCCGGATGGACCTCCAGACGCAGCTTCAGACACAGCTCCAGAACGAGGTGGCGAACAGGAACACGAACACGGTGACCAACAAGAACAGCAAGGACAACATCGGGGTGGACAATGCCAACGCCACCGAGATGGCCATGCGGAACGCGATGACGAACTCCGCGACGAACTCGGTGACGAACTCGGTGGCGTTCACGACCACGGGCAGCGCCACCGGCACCGCGACACTCAACGCGCAGTTGATGCTGGGCATCACGGCCTCCGTCGGCGGCTCCCTGACCACCAGCTGGACCTCGCGATCGCAGGTCTCCGGACAGGTCCCGCCGAGCTCCCGCGTGCAGACCATCGCCACGCAGCGGCGTACCCGCAAGCAGTACTGCTACGAGATCCCGGTGACCTTCTCCGGGTTGATCGCGGTGAAGTACGACGTGCCGGTGGCGGTCCTGTCTCCCCCGCAGCCCGGGGACTACCCCGGCCTCGACCAGGTGGTCGCCCGTGACATCGGCGACCTCGACCTGGCGGGCGGCGGCTTCCGCATGAAGGGGCTGGCCGAGGTCGTCTCCGCCCTGGAGGTCCACCACACGATGTTCGACGGCGAGAGCCTGACCGACAGCCAACGAGCGCTGCACAAGCAGCCTTGACCGGGCGGACGACGACCAGGGGTGACGACCATGGTGTTCGACAACATCTTCGGCTTCGCGGGCAAGGGCGCGGGACTCTTCTCGGTGACCACCGACCGCGCCAAGCCGCAGCCGGGGGCAGGCGTCGACTTCGAGGACGCCGACGACGACACATACGACGACACGAGCACGAGCCTGTTCAACAGCGCCATCCACGGGGCCTCCTCCCGGGCGAAGGTCGTGCAGGAGCAGTCGCCCGAAGCGCGGGCCGTCCTGGGCTTCCTCGGCTCGTTCATCCAGACCACCCAGGCGGCGGCCGGTGCGCAGGCCCGGTACGCCCGGGATCCCGGCTCGGTGTCCACGGTGGCGGCCGCCGGCATGCAGGAGTCGAGCGCGACGGTGACGGGGCACAGCGGCCTTCAGAGGAACGAGGACCTGGAGGACAAGCCGAAGAAGAGCGATTACACCAAGGCCCCCAAGGCCCCCGAAGCGCCCAAGGCCGAGGCGCCCAAGGCATCCAAGGCGACCGCCGAGAAACCGTCCCGTTCCGAGTAGGGCCCGAGTTCCGAAGGGTCAGGGGCGAGGTCGCCCCTGACCCTTCGTCCGTCACACGGGGAGCAGCTGCCACTGCCGGTCCCGGTGGTCGCCCTCCGCCCCGTGCTGCTTGATCGCCGTGCGGGCGTTGGTGTCGACTTGCAGGAGCAGACCGCTGTTCCGGTTCGCGATCTCGTACACCCGCGGGGTGTCGGTCACCGAGCCCACCGGGATCAGCCTCCACTGCTGGTGGCGTGCGTCACCACCCTCGTAGGCGCGCTGCGCGACCACCGCCCCGGCCGCCTCCTGCGCTCCGACGACCTCCAGGACCTTGCCGCTGCGCACGTTCTCGATCCTGTACAGGACGTCGCCGTTGTCCTGGCCCGCCGCGACCAGCCGCCACCGCTGGTGGTCCCTGGAGGTGGCGAGCAACTGATGGATCTCGGCCCCGTCCTTGGTGGACTCGCGCAGGACCCCCATCCGCAGCCTGCTCCGGACGTTGGCCCAGGAGACCACCGTGCCCGATTCGGGCCGCCCGGCCATCTTCGCCGACGCGACCCTCCGAACCCGGTTGTTGACGTAGTCGGCGATATAGAGGGTGTCGACGCAGTCCACAGCGAGCCCGAGCGGGTAGTTCAGCTGGGCCGAAGCGGCCGGGCCGCCGTCACCGCCGAAGCCCGCGCTGCCCGTGCCGGCGACCGTGCTGATCTTCCCGTCCGCCGCGACCTTCCGGACCCGGTGGTTGTTGTAGTCGGCGATGTAGAGGTCGCCGGTGCTGTCCACCGCCACCCCCAACGGAGTGTTCAACCGGGCGGCGGTGGCGAGGCCGTCATCGCCGCTGAAGCCTGCGGTGCCCGTGCCGGCGAGGGTGCTGATCTTCCCGTCCGCCGCGACCTTCCGGACCCGATGGTTGTTGTGGTCGGCGATGTAGAGGTCGCCCGCGCCATCAATCGTCACTCCGTACGGGTAGTTCAGCTGGGCGGAAAGCGCTGGGCCGCCGTCTCCCGCGAAGCCCCCGGACCCGGTCCCCGCGACCGTGCTGATCTTCCCATCGGTCGAGATCTTCCGAATCCGGTGGTTGCCGTAGTCGGCGATGTAGAGGATGCCGGCGCTGTCCAACGCCACCCCCAACGGGGTGTTCAACCAGGCGGCGGTGGCGAGGCCGCCGTCACCACTGAACCCCGCGGTGCCCGTGCCGGCGATAGTGCTGATCTTTCCGTCGGTCGCGATCTTCCGGATCCGGTGGCTGCTGGCATCGGCGATGTAGACGGCGCCTGCGCCATCCACCGCCACCTCACGCGGGCCGTTCAACTGGGCCGAGACAGCGGGGCCATTGTCCCCGCTGAATCCCGCGACCCCGGTCCCCGCGATTGTGCTGATCTTCCCGTCAGTCGTGACCTTCCGAACCCGGTGGTTGCTGTGATCGGAGACGTAGAGGGTGCCGGCACTGTCCACCGCGATTCCGTACGGACGGTTCAACTCAGCCTTAACCGCAGGCTCGTTGTCCCCTTTGAACCCCGCGACCCCGGTCCCCGCGACCGTGCTGATCGGAGGGGCGGAGTGCTCGCCACCTGTGGCTGCCGCGTGGGCAGTGCTCATCGTCATCCCCCTCACCGTTCACCGACCGCCTACTACAGTCAGTTGTTGGTTGATTCCAGATAGTAACAAGAGCATCGAGGCGGCAAGCCCACTTCCGAGTGATCCTTATGGAGCACGTTGACTAGTCGGCCCGCCCGGCGACCGTACGCCCGGCCAGACTCTCCAGGGCGGCCCGGTCCAGCCCGGTGAGACGGTCCACCTCGTCCGCGTCCACGGCCCCGCAGTCCAGCCCCCGCAGCAGGTGGCCGCTGAGCGCGCGGGCCGTGGCGGGCTCGTCCAGCACGTCGCCGCCGCGCTTCCCGACGTACGCCACGAGGCGGGCGGCGGCCGCTTCGAGCCCTTCGCGGTAGAAGGCGTAGACGGCGGCGTAGCGGGTGGGCAGGTGGGCCGGGTGCATGTCCCAGCCCTGGTAGTACGCGCGGGCCAGGGAGCGGCGTACGAGCCGGTGGTGCAGGCGCCAGGCCGCGTGGACCTGCTCCGTGGTGCCGACGGGCAGCACGTTGGTCGAGCCGTCCGAGAGCCGTACGCCGGTGCCGGCGGCCGCCGTCTGCATGACGGCCTTGGCGTGGTCGGCCGCCGGGTGGTCGGGCGCCTGGTGGGCGGCGGCGACCGAGCACGCGGCGCTGTAGTCGAAGGTGCCGTAGTGCAACGAGGTGACGCGGCCCTGTCCGGCGTCGATGAGCCGGGCGACCGTGGCCCGTCCGTCGGCGCCGAGGACGGCCTGGGTGGTCTCGATCTGTATCTCGAACCCGATGCGCCCGGTGGGCAGGGCGTGGGCCTTCTCGAACTCCTCGGTCAGCCGGACCATCGCGGTCACCTGCTCGGGGTAGGTGACCTTGGGCAGGGTCAGCACGAGGGCGCCGGGCAGCCCGCCCGCCTCCATGAGGCCGGTGAGGAAGATGTCGAGGGTGCGTATCGCCCGGTCGCGGACGGCCGCCTCCAGGCACTTCATGCGGATGCCCATGTACGGGGCAGCCGTGCCCTGCGCGCAGGCCTCGGCCACCAGGGCGGCCGCGCGGGCGGCCGCGGCGTCCTCCTCGGCGTCCGGGCGCGGGCCGTAGCCGTCCTCGAAGTCGATGCGCAGGTCCTCCACCGGCTCGCGCTCCAGCTTGGCGCGCACGCGCTCGTACACCGGGCCGGCGAGTTCGTCGGACAGGCCGAGCACGGCGGCGAACGCGGCGGCGTCGGGGGCGTGTTCATCGAGGGCGGCGAGGGCGGCATCGCCCCAGGAGCGGAGGGTGCCGGCGTCGAAGGCGTCGGCCGGGACGTAGACGGTGTGCACGGGCTGGCGGGTGCCGGGGTCGCCCGGGTAGCGCCGGGCGAGCTCGGTGTCGACGTCCGCGAGCAGGGCGCCGACGCCCTCGCTCACGGTGGTTCCGAAGGTCGTCGCGACGCGCTGCTGCCCCATGCCACTCCTCCGCGTTTCCGCTGAACGGAATCGACCATCCGCAGCGCGAAGTTAGCGAGGGGGCGGTGAGGGGGTCAACACCCCGGCCGCGTCAGAAGCCGCGTCAGCCGTGTCAGAAGCCGCGTCAGAAGAATTCCTTGGCGACGCCCTCGGCGGCACGGTGCTCCGCGGTGGCCGGGTCGAGTTCGCTCAGCGCCATCAGATCGGTGTCGTCGCGCAGGTGTTTCTCCCACTCCTGCGCCAGCTTCTCCTGCTGTTCGCGGGAGAGCTGTTGGACGTCCTCCCGGCTGGCGGGGCTCAGGGCGTGGAGAAACCGCGCCACGGTGTCGGTCTGTTCACTGGGCATGGGGCTTCCTCGTCGTCCGTGCGGCGCCGTGCGCAGATTCCGGTGGTCCACGGTCATCTCTTCCAGCGACCGGCTCGGCCGGACACCCCCGTACCGGCCAAGGTCACCCGAACGGACGCGGCGGACGTGCGGCACGACGCAGCCGCCCCCGGCCGGTGGCCGGGGGCGGCGGGGCGACACGCGTGCCGTGCGGGATCAGCCCTTGCGGGCGGTGATCTCCTCGGTGAGCTGCGGGACGACCTGGAAGAGGTCGCCGACGACGCCGTAGTCGACGAGGTCGAAGATCGGGGCCTCGGCGTCCTTGTTGACGGCGACGATGGTCTTCGACGTCTGCATACCGGCGCGGTGCTGGATGGCACCGGAGATGCCGGCCGCGATGTAGAGCTGCGGCGAGACGGACTTGCCGGTCTGGCCGACCTGGTTGGTGTGCGGGTACCAGCCGGCGTCGACGGCGGCGCGGGAGGCGCCGACGGCCGCACCGAGGGAGTCGGCCAGGGCCTCGATGACGGGGAAGTTCTCGGCGCCGTTGACGCCGCGGCCGCCGGAGACCACGATCGCGGCCTCGGTCAGCTCGGGGCGGCCGGTGGACTCGCGCGGGGTGCGGGAGACGACCTTGGTGCCGGTGGCCTTCTCGCCGAAGGAGACGGCCAGCTGCTCGACCGTGCCGGCGGCCGGGGCGGCCTCCGGGGCGGCGGAGTTGGGCTTGACGGTGATGACCGGGGTGCCCTTGGTGACGCGGGACTTGGTGGAGTACGAGGCCGCGAAGACGGACTGCGTGGCCACCGGGCCCTCGTCGCCGACCTCCAGGTCGACGGCGTCGGTGATGATGCCGGAGCCGATGCGGACCGCGAGGCGGGCCGCGATCTCCTTGCCCTCCGCGGAGGAGGGGACGAGCACGGCGGCCGGGGAGACGGCGTTGTACGCGGCCTCGAGCGCGTCCACCTTCGGTACGACGAGGTAGTCGGCGAACTCGGCGGCGTCGGCGGTGAGGACCTTGACCGCGCCGTACTCGGCGAGCGTCGCGGCGGCGGTGTCCGCACCCGCACCCAGGTGCACGGCGACGGGCTCGCCGATGCGGCGGGCGAGGGTCAGCAGCTCGAGGGTGGGCTTGCGGACGGCACCGTCCACGTGGTCGACGTAGACGAGGACTTCAGCCATGGATCTGCACTCCTGCGGGAATTGCGAGGGCGGTTGAGGGATCGGGTGTCAGGAGCTCAGATGAACTTCTGGCCCGCGAGGAACTCGGCGAGCTGCTTGCCGCCCTCGCCCTCGTCCTTGACGATCGTGCCGGCCGTGCGGGCCGGGCGCTCGGTGGCCTCGTCGACCGTGGTCCAGGCGCCCTCGAGGCCGACCTCTTCGGCCTCGAGGCCGAGGTCGGAGAGGTCCAGGGACTCCACCGGCTTCTTCTTGGCGGCCATGATGCCCTTGAAGGACGGGTAGCGGGCCTCGCCGGACTGGTCGGTGACGGACACGACGGCCGGGAGGGAGGCCTCCAGCTGCTCGCTGGCGGCGTCGCCGTCACGGCGGCCGGTCACCTTGCCGCCCTCGACCGCGACCTCGGAGAGCAGGGTCACCTGCGGGACGCCCAGGCGCTCGGCGAGCATCGCCGGGACGACGCCCATGCCGCCGTCGGTGGAGGCCATGCCGGAGATGACGAGGTCGTAGCCGACGTGCTCGAGGGCCTTGGCCAGCACCAGCGAGGTGCCCAGCGCGTCGGTGCCGTGCAGGTCGTCGTCCTCGACGTGGACGGCCTTGTCGGCGCCCATGGACAGCGCCTTGCGCAGGGCGTCCTTGGCGTCCTCGGGGCCGACGGTCAGGACGGTGATCTCCGCCTCGTCGTCGTTCGCCTCCTTGATCTGCAGCGCCTGCTCGACCGCGTACTCGTCGAGCTCCGAGAGCAGACCGTCCACGTCGTCACGGTCGACGGTCAGGTCCTCGGCGAAGTGCCGGTCGCCGGTGGCGTCGGGCACGTACTTCACAGTGACAACGATCCTCAAGCTCACGCCGGCTCTCCTACTGCATCGTCTCTATCAAAGCTGCCTTGGCAGGCAGCATAGGCGCCTTGGGGGCGGACCCCGGTCGGGTGCGGGCCCCGCTCCCACCGGAATGTTACTCGTCAGTACATCGAGGGTGTGCGCCGAACGCAAGGCCGCTCGACTGTGATCTGCCCAACGCGGCGGAGGGGGATGTATCAGTCCCGCAATCCGTTGAAGCGGCCCTGGTGGTAGAGGAGCGGGCGGCCGTCCCCGGTGGGGTCGCCGGCCACCGCCTCGGCCAGCACCAGGCGGTGGTCGCCGGCGGGCACCCGGGCCACCACACGGCAGACCATCCAGGCCAGGACGTCCTCCAGCACCGGCACCCCGTGGGGGCCCGAGTACCAGCGGGTGGGGGCGGCGAAGCGGTCGGCGCCGCTGCGCGCGAAGGTGGCGGCCAGCTCCTGCTGGTGCTCGCCGAGTATGTGCACGCCGACGTGTTCCGCCTCGGCCAGGACGGGCCAGCTGGAGGAGCCGGTGCCGACGCCGAAGGAGATCAGCGGGGGCTCGGCCGCCACCGAGGTCAGCGACGTGGCGGTGAAGCCGGCCGGGCGGGCGCCCCGGGCCGTGATCACGGCGACGCCGGCCGCATGCCTGCGGAAGACCGAGCGCAGCAGTTCGGGAGTGGCGGTGCGGTGCGTGCCGAGGTCGGGCGAGGCCGTCATGAGGGGTCCTTCTGCCGGGAGGTCGGGGCTGCCGGGGGATCGAGCCGGGAGCGGCGCCGGGGGCGCTGCGGTGCGGGTGCTCACGGACTCGGACAGCGCGCGCTCGCGGTCCGCAGGAGATCCACGTACGCGCGTCCATGGAGAAGGAGCCCAGGCCACATAGCGTCACAGTGACGATTCAGGGCGTGCGACGTCAAGGGACGCCTGCGATCTGGGAGGTGGATCACGGCCCGTCAGACCGCCGCGCCCAGTGCCGCGATGACGTCCGCCTTGCGCGGCTGGCCGACGGCGCGCCGCACCTCGCGGCCGGCGGCGTCGAGGACGAGCGTGGTGGGGGTGGCGCCGATGTCCAGGGCGCGCACCAGCTCCAGGTGCGCCTCCGCGTCGACCTCGACGTGCGTGACGCCCTCGACCATGGCGGCGACGTCCGCGAGGACGCGCCGGGTCGCCGCGCAGGGCCGGCAGAAGGCGCTGGAGAACTGTACGAGCGTGGCGCGCCGCCCGAGCTCCGCACCGATCCCGTCGGCGCCGAGCCACCGGGCCCCGTCCCCCTCGCGGGCGTCCTCGTACCGCACGGGCACGCGCGTCCTCCTTCTTCCGTGTCCGACTCCCTTCCTCCAGCACCGTCCGAACCGGGAAAATTTCGCGACGTGACGAGGATCTCCCGGCCCATGGGGCCTCCCCGCTGGCCCGCGGGCCGGGCATTCAGGCACGATCTGCCGGAAGCCGACACCCTACGGCCGCGTAACTTGAGAACCGCACCCCTTCACCATTTCCGTGGGAGCACCCTCCCCAGGCCCGGAAGGAACTTCCCGATATGGCAGAGCTCGTCTACCCCCCGGTGATCGGAGTGGCCCGCACCATGTTCAAGGCGCTCGATCTGCGCTTCGACATCCAGGGCACCGAGCACATTCCGCAGCGCGGCGGGGCGGTGCTGGTGAGCAACCACATCGGGTACCTCGACTTCGTCTTCTGCGGTCTGGCGGCGCGCCCCGCCAAGCGGCTGGTGCGCTTCATGGCGAAGGATTCGGTGTTCCGGCACAAGGTGTCCGGGCCGCTCATGCGGGCGATGAAGCACATCCCCGTCGACCGCGCGGCGGGCCTGGAGGCCTACCGGCACGCGCTGACCGCCCTGCGTTCGGGTGAGATCATCGGCGTGTTCCCGGAGGCGACGATCTCCACGTCCTTCACGCTCAAGAACTTCAAGTCCGGCGCGGCGCGGCTGGCGCAGGAGGCCGGGGTGCCGCTGGTGCCGATGGCGCTGTGGGGCACCCAGCGGCTGTGGACCAAGGGCCAGAAGCGCAATCTGGGCCGTGACCACATCCCGGTGGCCATAAGGGTGGGCGAGCCGGTGACCGCCGGCGCGGAGGAGTCCGCCGACACCGTCACCGAGCGCGTGCGTTCCCGTGTCCAGGGCCTGCTGGAGTCGGCTCAGCGGGCCTATCCGGTGCGGACCGAGGGCCCGGGCGACAGCTGGTGGATCCCGGCCCACCTCGGCGGCACGGCCCCGACCCCGGCCCAGGCCGCGGGCACGGACCGGCGCTAGTACGCGCAAACGCCCAGGAGCCCCCGGCCGCTCGATGAGCGGCCGGGGGCTCCGGCGTCTCCACGGTCGTACGTCACCGTGGGGAGGGCTGCTACGCGCTGCTACTGCTTGGCCATCTCCTCGGCGACGGCCGCGGTGAAGGCGTCCACATCGGCCTCGGTGGTGTCGAAGGAGCACATCCAGCGCACGTCGCCGGCCGTCTCGTCCCAGAAGTAGAAGCGGTAGCGCTTCTGCAGGCGCTCGCTCACGTCGTGCGGGAGCCGGGCGAAGACGGCGTTGGACTGCACCGGGTGCAGCACCTCGACGCCCTCCACGTCCCGTACGCCCTCGGCCAGGCGCGCCGCCATGGCGTTGGCGTGGGAGGCGCTGCGCAGCCACAGGTCGCCCGAGAGCAGCGCCTCGAACTGGACGGAGACGAAGCGCATCTTCGAGGCGAGCTGCATCGACAGCTTGCGCAGGTGCTTCATCGCCCGCACCGCGTCCGGGTTGAGGACGACGACGCACTCGCCGAAGACCATGCCGTTCTTGGTGCCGCCGAAGGAGAGCAGGTCCACGCCGGCGTCGGTGGTGAAGGCCCGCAGCGGCACCCCGAGGGTGGCCGCCGCGTTCGCGATGCGGGAGCCGTCGAGGTGGACCTTCATGCCCCGCTCGTGGGCGTGATCGCAGATCTCGCGGATCTCCTCGGGCGTGTAGCAGGTGCCCAGCTCGGTCGTCTGGGTGATCGAGACGACCTGCGGCTGGGCCCGGTGCTCGTCGTCCCAGCCCCACGCCTCGCGGTCGATCAGCTCGGGGGTGAGCTTGCCGTGCTCGGTCGGCACGTGGAGCAGCTTCAGGCCGCCGACGCGCTCGGGCGCACCGCACTCGTCGACGTTGATGTGCGCGGAGGAGGCGCAGATCACCGCGCCCCAGCGCTCGGTGGCGGCCTGGAGGGCGACGACGTTGGCGCCCGTGCCGTTGAAGACCGGGAAGGCCTCGGCCGTGGGCCCGAAGTGGGCCCGCATGACGTCCTGCAGGTGCGCGGTGTAGTCGTCCTCGCCGTAGGCGACCTGGTGGCCGCCGTTGGCGAGGGCGAGCGCCGCGAGGACCTCGGGGTGCGCGCCGGCGTAGTTGTCGCTGGCGAAGCCGCGCACCGCGGGGTCGTGGCGGCGTATCGCGTCGGTGGCCGGCAGGGCGGTGCCGGGGTTGTCGGTCAGACGTGCGGGGTGAGCCACTGACGGGTTCCGTTCACTTCCTGGGCGGGCTTGTCCCAGAGGCCGGCGATGGCCTCGGCGAGGTCCTTGACGTCGGTGAAGCCCGCGAACTTGGCGGTGGGTCGTTCGGCCCGCATGGCGTCGTGCACCAGCGCCTTGACCACCACGATGGCGGCCGCGGCGGGCGGCTCCTGGTCGCCGCCGGCCTTGCGGAAGGAGTCCGCGAGGGCGAGCGTCCAGGCCTCGGCGGCGGCCTTGGAGGCGGAGTAGGCGGCGTTGCCGGCGGTGGGCTTGCTGGCGCCGGCGGCGCTGACGAGCACGTACCGGCCGTTGCCACTGCGGGCCAGGGGACCCTCGAAGGCCAGCGAGGTGTGCTGGACGGTGCGGATGAGGAGCCTTTCCAGCAGCTCCCAGTCGGCCAGGTCGGTCTCGGCGAAGGTCGCCGAGCCGCGCCAGCCGCCCACGAGGTGGATCAGGCCGTCGACGCGGCCGAATTCCTTCTCGGTGCGGTCGGCCCAGGCGCGGGCGGCGTCGAGGTCGAGCAGGTCGACGGTGTCACCGGTGACGGTGGCGCCGCCGTGGGCGTAGCGGGCGGCGTCCACGGCCTCGGCGAGGCGGGCCGCGTCCGCGTCGGAGGCGACCACGGTCGCCCCGGCCTCCGCCAGGCGCAGCAGGGTCGCCCGGCCCGCCGGGCCGGCCGCTCCCGCCACCGCCACGACGGCACCCTCCAGCGGGCCGTTGCCGTTGGTCGCAGTGCTCATGCTGGTCGCCTCCTCCTGTTGCCCGGTCTCGTTCTCGCTCACGCGGCCACCTGCGCCATGTCCGCAGCAGTGATCCCCTTGGTCGAGGCGATCACGCCACGCAGCTTCTTGGCAAGGGCCTCGTAGAACATGCTGAGCGGGAACTCGTCCGGAAGCACGTCGTCCACCAGCTTGCGCGGCGGAAGGGAGAGGTCGAGGGCGTCGGGGCCCTTGGCCCACACGGATCCGGGGTGCGGGGCGAGGTAGGTCGAGACGAGTTCGTAGGCGGCGAACCAGTGGACCAGCTTGGGGCGGTCGATACCGTCGCGGTAGAGCTTCTCGATCTCGCCGCAGAGCTGGTTGGTGACCTGCGGAGCACGCTCCCAGTCGATGTGCAGTGTGTTGTCCGTCCAGCGTACGACGTCGTGCTTGTGGAGGTAGGCGAAGAGCAGCTGGCCGCCCAGACCGTCGTAGTTGCGGACGCGCTCGCCGGTGATCGGGAAGCGGAACATCCGGTCGAAGAGGACGGCGAACTGCACGTCACGGGCCTGGGTGTAGCCGTCGGCCTCGAGCTTCACGGCCTCCTTGAAGGCCGTGAGGTCGCAGCGCAGCTCCTCCAGGCCGTACATCCAGAACGGCTGCCGCTGCTTGATCATGAAGGGGTCGAACGGCAGGTCGCCGTGGCTGTGGGTGCGGTCGTGGACCATGTCCCACAGGACGAAGGCCTGCTCGCAGCGGTCCTGGTCGCCGACCATCTCGGCGATGTCGGCCGGCAGGTCGAGGCGCAGCGTCTCGACGGCGGACTCGGTGATGCGGCGGAAGCGGGCGGCCTCGCGGTCGCAGAAGATGCCGCCCCAGGTGAAGCGCTCGGGGGCCTCGCGGACGGCGATGGTCTCGGGGAAGAGGACCGCGGAGTTGGTGTCGTAGCCCGCGGTGAAGTCCTCGAAGGTGATGCCGAGGAAGAGCGGGTTGTCGTAGCGGGTGCGCTCCAGCTCGGAGAGCCACTCGGGCCAGACCATGCGCAGGACGACGGCCTCGAAGTTGCGGTTGGGGTTGCCGTTCTGGGTGTACATCGGGAAGACAACCAGGTGCTGGCGGCCGTCCTCGCGGCGGGCGGCCGGCTGGAAGGCCAGCAGCGAGTCGAGGAAGTCCGGCACGCCGAAGCCCGTGTCGGCCCAGCGGCGCAGGTCCGCCACGAGTGCCGCGTGGTACGCGGCGTCGTGCGGGAGGAGCGGCGAGAGCTGCTCGACCGCGGCTATGACCGTGTCGACCTGGGCGCGGACCGTCGCGCCCGGTGGTGCGTCCTCGGTCGCGAGGTCGATGGAGCCGTCGGCGGACTGCCACGGCCGAATCGTCTCCACAGCGGCCTTGAGCTCGGCCCAAGCCGGGTGCTCCACGACGCGATCAACAGACAAAATGTCGGATTTTGCGGCTGTCGACGCAAGAATTTCCGTCACGACTACCCCTCCTCGGGAGAACCTGGCGTTAAGACACCGTATCCATGCGCGGTTCTTCGACTCAAGGGGTTGAGCCATAAATTATCCTGTCGAGCCCCCGTCGTACAGCCTTTTTTCCTGTCGACCTCGGCCGTTCAGGGCATCGTGGGCGCTCAATCCTCACTCGCAACACCGCAGACCCGCCCGTCGCACCGACTGTTTCCGGCCATCTCTTGCTTCGACCGGCCTTCGGTCGGTCTCCGGTCGGTCTTCGGCCGTTCTTCGGTCGGGAGCGCGTACGTCCGTCGGCCGCGCGTTCATGATCCGGAAACAACCGTCCGCCATTCGGACGGTTCATGGCCTTGACCTGGACAGATCACAGCGCGCGCTGCCAGTCTCACGCCATGTCCGTCGCCACCCAGCCCAGACGCCTGGCCGCAGCCCTCCTCGTCCTCCTCGCCGCGGCCACCGGCTGCGCCCCGCAGGAGGAGACCGGCGCGGCGAAGCCCCCCGGCTCCCCCGCCGCGCAGGCGGCCGCGTGCGCCAAGGAACGGCTGGCGACCCGGGCCGCCGGGAAGCTCACCGTGGGGACGGACAAGCCCGCCTACGCCCCCTGGTTCGTCGACGACGACCCTGCCAACGGCAAGGGCTTCGAGTCGGCCGTCGCCTACGCGGTCGCCGACAAGCTCGGCTACGGCCGCTCCGAGGTCCTCTGGCAGACCGTGCCCTTCAACACCTCCGTCGCGCCCGGGGCCAAGAAGTTCGACTTCGACATCAACCAGATCTCCGTCAGCGACGAGCGCCGCCGGGCCGTGGACTTCTCCTCCGGCTACTACGACGTACGGCAGGCCGTCATCGCCCTGAAGACCTCGGACGCGGCCAAGGCCACCACGATCGACGGCCTGAGGCACGCCAGGCTCGGCGCCCAGGTGGGCACCACCAGCCTGGACATCGTCGACGAGGTCATCAAGCCGGACCACAAGCCCGCCGTCTTCCAGAAGAACGACTACGCCAAGACCGCGCTCAAGAACGGCCAGGTCGACGCCATCGTCGTCGACCTGCCCACCGCCTTCTTCATCACCTCCGCCGAGGTGCCCGAGGCGAAGATCGTCGGTCAGTTCGACCCGAAGGACGCCAAGGGCGCCGCGAACGGGCGGCAGGAGCAGTTCGGGCTCGTCCTCGACAAGGGCAGCCCCCTCACCGGCTGCGTCAGCAACGCCGTCGACGCGCTGCGCAAGGACGGCACGCTCGCCCGGCTGGAGAAGCAGTGGCTGTCCGCGACCGTCGGCGCGCCGGTGCTCTCATGACGGCCGGGGACGCGGTGCCCACGCAGCAGGGGGCACAGGAGCCGCGCAAGACACAGGACGCGCCGCCGGTGACCGAGGACGGGTACGTACCGTCCGCGCGCCGCCTGGAGCGGGAGCGGTTCAAGCGGGCGCGGACCCGCCGGGCCACCGCCGTCGCGGCGGTCAGCACGCTGGTCACCGGCGTCGTGCTCTTCCTCGTCATCGTCAACTCCCCCGGCTGGCCGCGCACCCGCGAGACGTTCTTCAGCGCCCACTACGCACGCGAGGCCCTGCCGGAGATCCTCGACGGGCTCTGGCTCAACTTCCGGCTGCTGCTCGTCTGCGGGGCGGCGGTGCTCGTCCTGGGCATGCTGATCGCGGTCGCCCGTACCCTGCGCGGCCCGGTGTTCTTCCCGCTGCGCGCCCTCGCCACCGCCTACACGGACTTCTTCCGCGGGCTGCCGCTGATCATCTGCCTGCTCATGGTGGTCTTCGGCATCCCGGCGCTGCGGCTGCAGGGCGTCACCACCGATCCGGTGCTGCTGGGCGGGACGGCGCTGGTGCTGACGTACTCCGCCTACGTGGCCGAGGTGTTCCGCGCCGGCATCGAGTCCGTCCACCCCAGCCAGCGCGCCGCCGCCCGTTCGCTGGGGCTCGGCAGCGGGCAGACGCTGCGCTTCGTGGTCCTGCCCCAGGCCGTGCGGCGCGTCGTGCCGCCCCTGCTCAACGACCTGGTCTCGCTGCAGAAGGACACCGGCCTGGTCTCCATCGCGGGCGCGGTCGACGCCGTGTACGCGGCGCAGATCACGGCGAGCAAGAGCTTCAACTACACCCCCTACGTCGTCGCCGGGCTGATCTTCGTGGCGCTCACCATTCCGATGACCCGGTTCACCGACTCCGTCACCGCCCGGATGGACCGCCGCCGGGCCCAGGGAGGGATCGTATGAGCGAGCGTCCGGACGAGCCGGTGCTGCGCCTGGAAGCGGTGCGCAAGACCTTCGGGAGCACGGTCGTCCTGCGGGACGTGGACCTGGAGGTCGCCCCGCACACCGTCACCGCGCTGATCGGCGCATCGGGTTCGGGCAAGTCGACGCTGCTGCGGTGCGCGAACCTGCTGGAGGAGATCGACGACGGCGCGATCTTCCTCGACGGCGAGGAGATCACCGATCCGCGCGTGGACCCCGACACCGTGCGCCGCCGCATCGGCGTGGTCTTCCAGGCGTACAACCTCTTCCCGCACATGAGCGTGCTGGAGAACATCACCCTCGCCCCGCGCCGGGTGCACGGCGTGCCGCGCGCGGAGGCGGAGGAGCGGGCGCGCGAGCTGCTGGCGCGGCTCGGCCTGGGCGGCAAGGCGGACGAGTACCCGGACCGGCTCAGCGGCGGCCAGCAGCAACGGGTGGCGATCGTCCGCGCGTTGGCGGCCCGTCCCCGGCTGCTGCTGCTCGACGAGATCACCGCGGCCCTCGACCCGGAGCTGGTCGGCGAGGTGCTGGGCGTCGTGCGCGACCTCAAGGACGAGGGCATGACCATGGTCCTGGCCACGCACGAGATGGGCTTCGCCCGGGACGTCGCCGACCAGGTGTGCTTCCTGGACGGCGGCGTGGTGCTGGAGCGCGGCACCCCGGGCGAGGTCTTCGGCGAGCCGCGGCAGGAGCGGACCCGGCGCTTCCTGCGACGGCTCGTCGAGGCGGGCCGGCTGTGAGGGCCGGCCCCCGCGTCAGTCCAGTTCCTTGACCAGCAGCTCGAACTCGAGGTCGTCGCGCTGCGGGATGCCGAAGCGCTCGTCGCCGTACGGGAAGGGGCTCATCCGCCCCGTGCGCCGGTAGCCGCGGCGCTCGTACCAGGCGATCAGCTCGGTGCGCTGCCGGATCACCGTCATGTGCATCGCCGCGGCGTCCCACTCGGCGCGCGCCAGGCGCTCGGCCTCGGACATGACGAGCTTGCCGAGGCCGCCGCCCTGGGCCGTCGGGCGGACCGCGAACATACCGAAGTAGACGTGGTCGCCGCGGTGTTCGAGGTGGCAGCAGGCCACCGTCTCGCCGTCCTGCTCGGCCACCAGCAGCCGGCTGTTCGCGTCGGTGACCACCGCCAGGACGCCCTCGGGGTCCGTGCGCTGCCCCTCCAGGAGATCGGCCTCGGTCGTCCATCCCGCGCGGCTGGCGTCGCCCCGGTAGGCCGACTCGACCAGCTCGACCAGGACGGGCACGTCGGCGACGGCAGCGGTCCGGAAGACCGGCTCCGAGGTACGGGTCGTGGTGGTCTCCATGTGCTGCGAGGTCCTCTCCGTGCGGTTTCGGGCGCATGTACGACCCTAACGGACGTAACAGGAGGGGAATGCGTACAGTCGCGGGCATGGTGCACGTACTGAGCAGCAGGGTGTTGCTGAGGCCGACCGATCCGGAGCGGACCCGGGCCTTCTACGGCGGGGCCCTGGGCCTCGCGGTCTACCGCGAGTTCGGCACGGGCCCCGAGCGCGGGGTCGTCTACTTCCTGGGCGGCGGCTTCCTGGAGGTCTCGGGCCGGTCGCAGGCGCCGCCGGGGCCGGGGATCGAGCTGTGGTTGCAGGTCGCGGACGCGGCGCGGGCGCACGAGGAGTTCGTCAGCCGCGGGGTGGAGGTGCTGGAGCCGCCGGAGACGAAGCCGTGGGGCCTGATCGAGATGTGGATCGCGGACCCGGACGGGGTGCGCATCGCGGTGGTGGAGGTGCCCGAGGGACACCCGCTGCGGTACCGGCCGGGCATCTGACGGGTCCGCCCGCCGAGGGTCGGGCCCGTGTCGCGCCACGTCGCGTGCTCCGGAGCGCCCCGGCGCCGACGCCGCCTGTGCCCGCGCTGCGCCGGGGCACGAACCGGGCCGCTTGCGCTCCCCCTGTGCGCCTGTGCGCTCCCGTGTGAGGCGGCCCCGGCGGGCATTCTCCGGGGGTGGACGCGCGTCCCGGGGAGGTGTGCCGTGCACGGACCACCGCTGGTCGGGTGGTTGCTGGTCGTGCTCTGCACCGCCACGGGCGCGTACGGCCTCGTCAGTACGCGGGCCGGCGCGGCGGGGGAGCGCCGGGCCGCGGGAGGCGACGCACTCATGGGGCTCGGCATGGCCGCGATGGCCGTGCCGGCCGCCGTGCTGCACACCCGGCCCTGGGGGTACGCCCTGTTCGCCGTGGTGTTCGGGGCGGCCGGGCTGCACACGCTGATACGGGCCCGCAGGGAGCCCGAGGCGCACCACCTGCACCACGCGGTGGGCGCGTTCGCCATGGTCTACATGGCCCTGGCGATGGCCGGGACCCCGGCGGCCACGGCTGCCCGGGCATCCGCGGGCGCCGCCCATGCCGGGCACGCGGCGGCCGCGCACGAGCCGGCGGGCACGCCGCTGCTCACCGGCCTGCTGCTGGTGTACTTCGCGGTGTACGTCGTCCGCGGCGCGGCCCAGATGGTCCCCGTCCCGGCGGGCGCGCCGTCCGAGGCCGGCGGGCCGGGCCGGGCGCCGGGCGGGCGGGAGCTGACCCACGCGTGCCGGCTGTCCATGGGCATCGGGATGCTGGCGATGCTGCTCACCATGTGAGCGACGCCGGGCCGCCGTGTCCTGCGTCACTTCCCCGCCGGGAACGTACCCGCCGCGGCGCCGCACTCATAGGCTGCTGACCATGATGGTCCCGCTCGCGCTGCTGGCCCTCGGCGGCCTGGCCGCGGCGATCGCGCCGCGCGTGCTGACCCGTGCCGACTGGCCCCGCCGCGAGCCCGTACTGGCCCTGTGGGTGTGGCAGTGCGTCGTGGCCGGCGTGCTCCTGTGCTGTGCGCTCGCGATGTCGCTGAGCGCCTCCGCCGCCTGGGAGGCCGTGCGCGGCAACGTCTTCGCCCCCGCGCCGCACGGCGTCGTGGAGGCCTACGCGTTCGCCGCCTACGGTTCCTGGGCGGCCCCTCTGGCCGTCTCCCTCGCCGCCGGAGCCCTGTGGACGGCGGCAATGCTCACCCGCGAGGTCCGCGACGCCCGGACCCGCCGCCGCCATCGCCGCGCCGACCTGCTCGTACGCTCCCCCCGCCTGCCCGGCGAGGAGCGCGGCGGGGAGCGGCTGGTGGTCCTGGAGGGCGAGCGGCCCGAGGCCTGGCTGCTGCGGGCCGGGGCCGCGCCCCAGCTGGTCATCACCACCTCCGCGCTGCGCCGGCTGAAGGGTTCCCAGCTGGACGCGGTGCTGGCGCACGAGCAGGGCCACGCGCGGGCCCGCCACGACTGGCTGCTGCACTGCTCTTCGGCACTGGCGAACGGCTTCCCCCAGGTGCCCGTGTTCGCGGCCTTCCGCGACCAGGTGCACCATCTGGTGGAGTTGGCCGCCGACGACTCCGCCTCCCGCCGCTTCGGCCGCCTGACCACCGCCCTCGCCCTGGTCGAACTCAACGAGGACCGCGGCGTGTTCGGCCCCTGCCCCTCCCTCTCCCAGGTCCCGGACCGCGTCGAACGCCTGCTGGCCCCCGCTCCCCGCCTGACGGCGGCCCGCCGCCTGCGACTGACGGCCGTGGCGTCGCTGGTGCCGTTCGTGCCGCTGCTGGTGACGTTCGTGCCGGGCCTGAGCGCGCTGGGGGGCTGACGGCGCGGGGTTTCCACCCCGCCGACTCAAGGGGGAGCTTGTCCCCCACTCGCACACTTCACCAGCCACAGCTTCAAACGCAGGCCACTCAGCGCACTCGGCCACGCGGCTTGAGCGGCACCGGCGGCAGCTCGGGCGCCCTCAGTCGGCCGCCGTCGTACCCATGGACGTTACCGAAGCGGTCGCCGGTCATCCACGCCTCACGGGCCTGTGCGATCTCCTCCCCCGTACGGCCGATGAAGTTCCACCACATCACGATCTCTTCCTCGAAAGGCTCGCCACCCAGCAGCATCAGACCGGCCTCCGACTCGGCCCGCAACGGCAGCTCGGTGCGGCCGCACCCGAGGTAGAGCATGGAACCCGGCAGAACCGGCACGCCGTCGACATGGGCCTCGCCCGACATGGAGAGCACCGCGTACTCGAAGTCGGGGTCGAGCGGCAGGCTCGCGGTCGCGTCACGGGCGAGCGCCAGGTCCGCTCCGACGATCGGGGTGTACGTGGTGCCGGGCGAGAGCGCGCCGTCGAGCTCGCCAAGAATGACGGTCGCGGTCAGGCCGGGCGCGGTGATCACCGGCAGGTCCGGGTAGTGCTCGAAGTGCGGCTCCACGTTCCGGTGGGCTTCGGGGAGAGCGACCCAGAGTTGCGCGCCGTGCAGATAGCGAGCGTGAGGCTTCGGGCTTTCTTCGGAGTGGGAGATGGCCCGGCCGGACGTCATCAGGCCGAGCTCTCGCGGACGGACAGTCTGCAGGCTTCCGAGGCTGTCGCGGTGCAGCACTTCGCCCTCATGCAGCCAGCTGACGGTCTGCAGCCCCATGTGCGGGTGCGGCGGCACTTGCATGCCGGGTTCGTCGGCGATGTCATCGCGTCCGTAATGATCGACAAATGCCCAACCACCCACCATGCGGCGGCCGAGGTTCGGGAGCAGCCGGCGTACATGAGTCGATTCGCCGAGTTTCACGTGGCGTGGGCTGAGCAGTTCGTGTACTGGTTCGCCGGGGACGAATCCACGGCCGCCGCAGACGGAGAGTGTGGCCTGACGATCAAGGTTGCTCATGGCGACAACGTATGCCGTGCGGGGTGCCTGACAGCACCTAACAGTTCGACCGGATGGCGGTCATGTGCGGGGTCTCGGATAGCAGGGAGGCCCCGTACGGATCACTATCACCATATGTCGCTAAAACGACACCGTGTCCGGTGTCGGTGCCCCGCCACCGTCGAGGGGGCCGATCGTCGCTCGATCGTCGTCGGCCTCATCGGCACCACCTTGGTCTGGTACGAAATGTCGTGGGAGGCCACGCCTCCGGAACGCCGCGGGTGGGTGTCGAGCTGGGCGCAGATCGGGGCACCGGCGGCAATCTGCTGGCCTTCGGGGTGGTGGCGGCCGTGTCGGGCCTGATGACGCCGGGCGAGTTCCTGGCCTGGGGCTGGCGGGTGCCATTCCTGTTCTCGGGGCCGCTGGTGGCGGCCGGGCTGTGGGCGCGCGTACGGATCGCCGGGACGCGGCCCTTCGAGGCGCTGGTCACGACGGGCTCGCGTGCCGAGCGGCCGGTCGCCGTGCTGGTCCGGGGGCACCGGACCGGCTCCTTGCCCGTACTGGCCGTCGGCTGTCTGCCGGCTCTGATCGCCCTGATCGCCCGGTCACCTCGCGAAGCGATATCAGCGATATCTCCGAAAGGGATAGGGACATGAGAATCCCCTGGCATCTCACCTGCGCCGTGACGGCCGCCGCGCTGTTCGGCGCGTTCTTCCTCCGCGACGTCTCCTCGGCCAGAGCGGCGCAGGTCATCGCCTGTGATCACACATGGACGATGACCTTCGAGCCCGCTCTGACGCTCACGCCCCAGTCCCAGGTGACGGCGAAGGTCGGTTCTCCCGACGGCGCGCTGCGCGGCTGCACCGGCGACGCGGCCATCTCCCGGGCGAGCTTCGTGACCCAGGGCGTCGGCACCGACGTGACCTGTGCGGCCGGTACGTACGGCGATCGCCCCGGAGCGGCCAATCGCGTTGCCTGGGACGCCAAGAGCGGTGAGCACGCGATGAATTACAGCTGGTCGATGCGGCCGGTCGCCGACCTGCTGAGCGTCACGACCCCGCTGAGCGGGGGCATCACCGAGGGCCGGTACAAGGGCGGCACCTGGACCGCGACGCTCGACCCGCAGCGCTCCGACATCAGCCTCGCGGACTGCGCGGCCCCCGGCGGGCTGAAGTCCATGACGGTCGCCGGCACGCTCTTCATCACCACTCCCGGATAGCCGGGCGGACGAACTCGTGGACGGCGGACGACCGGCGGAAGCGGTGGTGTGGTCGAGGCGTGCACCGGGCCGTGGCAGGCGCTTGGCCGGACCGCTGGTGCCCCGGGAGGGGCACGGTCGGCGCTTCTGTGTTCCCGCGCCGGATATCTAGACTGCTGGCATGGCTTCGGGGGGCTGGGGATGGTTCACCACTGTCGTGTCGATCCTGATCGGCCAGGCCACGGTCGTGACGATGGGTTTCGTCAACAACCGCTCCCAGGCCAGGCGGGAAGCGCAGGCCAGGGCGGCCGAGCGGTACAAAGTGACCGCGGAACGCCGTGAGACGTTCGAGCTGGCCCAGCTCGTCGAGGTGAACACCCTGCTGCGGAACGCCATGATGGCGCTCCACGCCTTCGTTACGGCCAGGCGGCACTACCGGTCGCGCCTGCGGGAGGACCCGTCCGCTCCGCCGGAGACCCACCGGCAGCCGATGCTGGACGCGTCCGCCGCGTCGGACGCCGCCCTCGACGCCCTGCGGTCCCAGATCGGCTTCATCCTGGCGGACGACGTCCGGGCGCTCGCCGACACCGCGGAGAAGGACCTGACGTTGGCCGCGGCGGCCGTCCTGCTCGACGAACCGGTCGACCCCGGCGCCCTGGGCGCGCGGGCCAATGCCGCGTACGAAGCCCTGTCCGCCCGGCTCCGGGACATCTACGCGACCCGAGAGTCGGCCATGCCGGCTCCATAGCTCGGCGACGTGGCGGGGCGCATGCCGTGACGGTGGGAGCGGGGTTCAAAAAGACTTCGGCTGGAGGCGAATCCTTTTCGGATCTCCCCGCCTCTTGTCTGTGTACCGGCCGAACGGGCCGGCAGAACCGGGAGGAACCCACCGATGATGGTCACCAGCCTCGTAGTGATCGGAGCCCTGCTCGTGGGCGCGTGCAGCTGGCACCTGATGCGGCGCTACAAGAGCCGAAGCTGACCAGCACCTGCCCGTAGGGCGCCTTCCGGGTAGGAGTCCCAGATGAACCAACGCTTCACTTGGCCGGACGATCGGCTGATCAAGGCCGCTCAGGACGGCGACGTCACTTCGCTCACCACCGTCGTCATGGAATCGCAGCCTCATGTGCGCAGGTTCGCCATATCGCTGTGTTCCTCACCGCAGGACGCGGAGGACGCGGCGCAGGAGGCGCTGATCATCCTCTATCGGAAGATCGGCACCTTGCGGGCCACTGGCGCGCTCGCCTCATGGATGTTCCGGATCGTGCGCAACGAATGCCTCCGGCAGGTACGGCTGCTTGTCTCGCGGAGCGACGAGGCGACAGCCGAACCGGAGGCGACCGCGGAACCGTCCGCCGAGGACGCGGTGCTGCGCAGGCTGGAGGCGGAGCGCATCGCGGCTGCGGTCAGCGCCCTTCCCCGTGACCAGCGGCAGGTCCTGATCATGCGGGACGTACAGGGCCTGCCCGGCAGGACCGTCGCCCATTCGCTCGGTCTGAGCAGCGCCGCGATGAAGTCGCGGCTGCACAGAGCACGCGCGGCACTACGTCACTCTCTGGCAGTGCCAGACCAACCAGTCGGAGGAGTCTCACGACCGTGAACACCATGAACACCGTGAAGACCATGAACGTCGCGAACACAATGAAGCCCGCGCAGGGCGCGAAGGACCGGGCCGCCGCACAGTCCGCCGCGCCCGGGAGGAACTTCGCCAGCAAGTCCGTCCCGCGCCATCTGGCGCGCGGCGCCATCGGCTTCGGCCTGATCATCGGCTCGATCGCCCTGGTGCCCGCCGCCGGCCCGGCCGCCCTGCTGGCGGCCCCATTGGCCCTGATCGCCTTCCGCGGCTGCCCTACCTGCTGGATGGTCGGCCTGGCGCAGACCATCTCCCGCGGCCGTCTGGAGCGCCAGTGTGTGGACGGCGTGTGCACCCTCACCAAGGCGCACCCGGCGGCGAAGGCCACGGACGAGCCGACAGCCCGTTAGGGACCGGACGGCTTCGGGAAGGCCTCGCGCAGGCGGTCGAGGAGCGCCCGGGCCGCGGGGCTCGAGGGGCCGGTGGCCTGCCAGGCGAGCGCGATGCGGGCGCGCATCTCGGGCCGGACGATCCGCAGGGTGCGCAGCTGCCCGTCGAGGGTGGACTCGTCCTCGCCGGCGGGGAGCACGGCAACGCCCAAGCCCCGCGCGGCGAGCTGTACGAGCACGTGCGGGGCCGCCGCCTCGAAGGTGACGCGGGGCCGGAATCCCGCCTGCGCACAGCCGCGTTCGAGCGCCGCGCGCACCCCGGTGCCGCGCGGCAGGCAGATCAGCGGCCGATCGCGGAGATCGGCAAGCGGGACGCTCGCGCCGTCGACTCGGTCGACGCGGTCGAGAAGCGGATCGCCGGGCGCGACAGCGGCGACCAGCGGAACGTCGATCAGCATCTGGAAGGCCGCTCCGGGCGGGGGCGTCTCCTCTGCCGTCCCGAGGACGGCGATGTCGAGCTCGCCGGCCAGGAGCGCGGCCTGCATCCGTTCCGTGGTGTCCTCGGTGAGTGCCACCTCCACCGAGGGGTGGGCGTCGTGGAAGTCCGAGAGGAGAGCGGCGATGTCGAAGGCGTGGCCGGTGGCGCCGGAGACCAGCCCGAGCGTGACCCGGCCGCGCAGCAGCCCCGTGTACGCGTCCACCGTCTGCCGCACCGCGTCCGCGGCGGCCAGTGCGGCGCGGGCGTGGGGCAGGACCGCCCGGCCCACCTCGGTCAAGGTCACCGACCGGCCGGAGCGGTCGAGCAGGGACTGCCCCACCTCCTTCTCCAACTGGCGGATCTGGGCGCTGAGGCCGGGCTGGGCCAGATGCAGCCGGGCGGCGGCCCGGGTGAAACCGCCTTCCTCGACGACACAGACGAAGTAGCGCAGCTGACGAAGCTCCATAACCAATGATTCTAGGGAGCAGCAAAACCATCTATTGGCGCTATCGCTCCTTCAGGCCGCAGACTTGATCACATGGGAAACGCGACAGCCCGCAAGGGGAAGAGCACCGAGGTCAGGGCCGCGATCGCGGCGGAACGCCGAGAACTGGCCGACCTGTTCGACACTCTGCGAACCGAGCAGTGGAACGAGCAGAGCCTCTGCGCGGGATGGCGCGTTCGCGAGGTCGCGGCGCACATGTCGATGGGGTTCCGGCTCTCCTTGCCCATGACGCTCGGCGAGTTGGTCAAGGCGGGCGGGAACCTTCACCGCATGACCGATCGGGTCGCGCGCAGGGACGCGACCGCCCATTCCACCGCCGCACTCGCCGCCTTCCTGCGGGACAACGCCCACCACCCCTGGACACCACCGGTCGGCGGGTTCGCGGCGGCGCTCGGCCACGACGTGGTGCACGGGCTGGACATCACCGTCGCCCTCGGCCTCGACCGGCGCGTCCCCGAGGACCGGCTGCGCATCCTGCTCGACCAGATCCGGCCCAGCGGCCTGAAGTTCTTCGGCGCCGACCTCGACGGAGTGCGGCTGTGCGCCGAGGACCTCGACTGGTCGTACGGCTCCGGCTCCGGCTCGCCCGTGTACGGCGCCGCCCAGGACCTCCTGCTGCTGGCCTACGGTCGCAGGCTTCCGCACGGCCGGCTCCGAGGAGAACCGAGCAGCCGTTTCACCCGGCCCGCCGACGCGGCATGAACCGTATGCGCACCCGGCTCCTCCTGGGCATGGCCCTGCTGTCCACCGGCCTGCTCGCCGGAGCCTTCGGCTACGGCGCCGCCAACCTCGTCCCGACCTTCAACTCCGTGCCGCTCGACATGAGACTCGACTTCCACACCGAGCTGATGAAGATGAACGGCATCACCATGCAGGGGGCAATGGCGGTCTCAGCTCTCAGTGCCCTCGCCCTGGCCGCCCTGACCCGCGGACGGGCCCGGGTCCTCGCAGGCGTGGCGGGGCTCCTGACGGTCGTGTCCTTCCTGATCACCCGGTTCGGAAACGTCCCGATCAACGGCCGCATCAAGCAGTGGGCCGCCACTACGCCGCCGGCCGACCATGCGGAGATCCTGCGCCGCTGGGAGCTGTTCAACGATGCCCGTACCCTCACTGCCATAGCCGCGTTCGCCGTCCTGATCTCTCTTGCCCTGCGGCAGACAGGCGAGAGAAGGTCCACCACTTCCAGCCGCTTGCCGTCGCCATAGGCACCCCGCATGCTGGTCAGTGGAGGACGCCGTGAGCTTCACCGACGAGCACCTGATTCCCCTGGTGGACGTGGGGCTGGGCAACAGCGCCTATCTCGTCGACCTCGGCGACGGCCGCGCCCTGGCCGTGGACGCGAGCCGTGATCTGCGCGCCCTGCGGGCAGCCGCCGGGGAGCGCGGTCTGCGCGTGGCGTTCGCGGCCGACACCCACCTGCACGCCGACTTCCTGACCGGCGCGCTCCAGCTCGCCGCCGACGACCGCGCCACCGTGCTGGCCTCCGCCGCCGGCCGTCGCGCCTTCCCCCACACCCCGCTCGCGGACGGCGGCGAGGTCGACCTCGGCGGGCTGACGCTACGGGCGCTGGCCACCCCCGGTCACACCGACGAGCACCTGTCCTTCCTGCTCCTGGACGGCGGTCGCGGGCTCGGCGTGTTCACCGGCGGTTCCCTGATCGTCGGCTCCGCCGCCCGCACCGACCTGCAGGGGGCCGACCGGGCGGAGGAGCTGGCCCGCGCCCAGTACCGTTCGCTGCGGCGGCTGACCGAGCTGCCCGACGAGACCGCGGTGTGGCCCACCCACGGCGCGGGGTCGTTCTGCTCGGCCCCGCCCGGTGTCGAGCGGACCACCACCATCGGCGCGCAGAAGGCCGCCAACGAGCTGCTGGCGGCGCCGGACGAGGATGCCTTCGTGGCCCGCCTGCTCGGTTCGCTCGGCTCGTACCCGGCGTACTTCGACCGTCTCGCCGAGATCAACCGCCGGGGCCCGGCCCTCCTCGCCGCCGCCCCCGACCTGGAGCCGCTCACCCCGGCCGTCGTCCGCTCCCTGCTCGCCTCCGGCGCGTACCTCGTCGATGCCCGCCCCGTAAAGGAGTTCGCCGCCGGGCACATCCCCGGCGCCGTGTCCAATGCGCTGCGGCCGGCGTTCGCGACCTGGCTCGGCTGGCTGCTGCCCGACGACGTCCCGCTGGTCCTCGTCCTCGGCCCCGGCCAGGATGCGGCCGAACTCGCCTGGCAGGCCGCGAAGATCGGCTACGACCGGCTCGCCGGACAGCTGGCCGGCGGCATGGACGCCTGGCGCTCCGACCATCAGCCGGTGGCCACCATCTCCCTGGTCACCGCCGGTCGGATCGGCGACCGGCCCGTCCTCGACGTGCGGCAGGCCTCCGAGTTCACCGGCGGCCACATCCCCGGCGCCGCCCACGCCGAGCTCGGCACCTTTCCCGCCGACCTCCCCGCCACGGTGGACGGAACGGTGGTGACGTGCGGGCACGGCGAACGCGCCATGACCGCGGCCAGCCTCCTCGCCCGCGCCGGCGCCGACGGGCTCGCCGTCCTGGTCGGCGGCGCCCACGACTGGGCCGAGGCCACCGGCCGCACCCTCGAGGGCAACTCCTGAACATCCCCGAGCGGTCCGCATGTACGAAACCCACCCCCGCCCCTAGGCTCCTGACCTGTGACGACGACAAAGACGACAGAAACGACAGAGCCGCGCACCACCGACCGTCAGAGCATCAAGGGCGTGCTGTTCGACTTCTCCGGCACCCTCTTCCGCGTCGAGTCCACCGCCTCCTGGCTGCGGGCCGCGCTCGAGCGGTCCGGCATCCGGCTGCCGGAGGGGGAGTTCGCGGAGCTGGTGCGGCGGCTGGAGGAGGCCGGTGCGCTGCCCGGTGGGGTGGCGCCGCGGGCCGTGCCGCCGCAGCTGGCGGAGGCGTGGGCCGGGCGCGACGCCAGCCGGGAGCAGCACCGGGCCGCCTACGTGGGCGTGGCCCGGCAGGTTCCGCTGCCGGACCCGGCGCTGTACGACGTGCTGTACGCCCGGCACATGGAGCCCGCCGCGTGGCGGCCGTACGCCGATGCCGCCGAGGTCCTCGGTGAGCTGCGGCGGCGTGGCATACGGACCGCCGTGGTGAGCAACATCGGCTGGGACCTGCGTCCGGTCTTCCGCGAGCACGGCCTGGACGAGCTGGTGGACGCGTACGTCCTGTCCTACGAGCACGGGGTGCAGAAGCCCGATCCGCAGCTGTTCCGGGCGGCGTGCGAGGCGCTCGGCGTGCCGCCCGGCCAGGCGCTGATGGTCGGCGACGACCCGCGTGCGGACGCGGGGGCGGCCGGGATCGGTTGTGCGGTGCGGCTGGTGGAGCATCTGCCCGTCCGGGAGCGACCGCGGGGGCTGCTGCCCGTGCTGGACCTGGTCGGCTGACCGCGGCCCCGGCGGGTCTACTCCGGTTCCGCCGGTTCCGGGGCTTCGGCTTCCCTGGAGGCGCCGGCCCAGGACCGCAGCGCGGCCCGGGTGTCGAACCGCGCGACGTTGCGGTCCAGTCCGCCGGCCCAGCTGTACTGGTGGAAGGTCCACGGGTGCTGTACGGCCGGGTGGCCCGCGGCGTGGGCGGGGTCGGCTATCCACAGGCCGTCGCCCGCGTTGTTCGTGGTGTCCCGGTTGAACCAGTAGTCGCGGTTGCAGTAGAGGACCACCCGGTGCCCTTGGGCCTTGGCCCGTACGTGGGCCAGCCAGCGGTCCTTGTCCGCGCACCACACGTCGGGGTGCTCCCAGTCGAGGGCCAGGACGTCCCCGGCGCGTAACGCGATCTTGCCGAGGAAGTAGTTGCCCTGCGCGGACATCGAGCCCGGTGAGACGTAGTGGTAGTAGCCGACGACGAGCCCGGCCCGCCGGGCCCGGTCGCGCTGGACGACCCATTTGGGGTTGGTGTAGGAGGTCCCCTCGGTCACCTTGACGAAGACGAAGTCCAGGCCCTGGAGGGCGTAGTTCTCGCTGTTGTGGCTGCTGACATCGATGCCGTGAAGCATGCCGGCCTCCTTCGAAACTGCGCACGACAGGCGTCCGCAGTATCGAGGGGAACGGGCGCGAGAGCGAGGGTTTTGGCCACAGTTCTTCTGTGGGACCCCGCTAGGGACCTACCGTGACGCGTGGCGGGCGGCTGCCCGCCGCCGTGCGCAGGGCCAGCGCGGCCAGGGCCTCGGGGGCGCCGGCCTGTCCCCGTATGCCCGGAAAGGCGTTGATGTCGACGATCACGGGCTCTCCCCCGGCGTCGAGCAGGTCGACGCCGTACACGTCCAGCGCGAACACCTCGCCCACGCGCCGGACGACGTCGAGCCAGCGCGGGGGCAGCTCGCCGGTTCCCAGGGTGCGGGTGCGCTTGTCGGGGACGGCCGTGGCCAGCTCGGACCGGCGCAGGCCGGCGAAGATCTCGTCGGCGACCGCCCAGAGCTTGTGGTCCCAGCCGTCGTTGGGCGCGAACGGCTGTATCACGACCGGCTCGTCGGGCCACTGCCGCGCCAGCGACCGCAACCGCTCGGCGTCGTCGACGCGGGCGACCAGGTCGTGGCGGCGGCTGTGCCGGCTCTTGACCACCACCGGATCCGGCAGTTCCGCCCCGGCCTCGACGAGCCGCCCGAGCGAGGCCTCCGTGCGGGTGGCGACGAACGGCAGCCCGGCCCGCAGGGCGACCTCCGCCATGGCGGTGCGGTCCTGGCACAGCTCGGTGGCCGCGGCGGTGTTGATCACCGGTGCCCCGTGCTCCTCCAGGAAACGGGCGTAGGCCAGCGCCCGCGGGGTGCGGGTCTTGAGCAGATAGACGTCGGCCAGCGCGCCGGGGTCCGGAAGCCGCGCCGTCCCCGGATCCAGCCACTCCACGTCGTGCCGGGGCGTGAGCAGGGCGGTGGTCTCGGCGAGCAGTGGGTGGTCGGGGGCGGGCGTCAGCAGGCAGATCCTCATGCGCCGCCGCCGGCGAGCGGGGCCTGTGCCGTCAGCGGCGGCCGCGGGGAGGGCACCGAGCCGTGGCCGGCCCCCGCGAGCCGCAGGATCGCCGAGGCCACCCGGGCGACGGCGTCGGGCACCTGACGGAAGCTGGGGAAGTCGTTGACGTCGACGACCACCGGGCCGTCGGGGCCGAAGACGATGTCGACGCCGTACAGGTCGAGCCCGTAGGCGGCGCCGACCTCGGCGGCGATCGCCGCGACCTCGGGCGTCAGGGGCACGTGGCGCTCGCGGGCCGGCTGATCGGGGTGGAGGGGACTGCGGCGCTCGGTGGCGTACAGCTCGCCGTCGACGCTGTACACCTTGAGGTCGATGCCCGAATTGGGCACATAGGGCTGGGCTATCAGCATTCCGCCGCCGCCCTCCGCACCGTCCTGCGGGGCCAGTCGACCTGGGTCCGGTACGAGCCGTACCGCGCGCCCGGAACTGCCGTCGGCGGGCTTGACCACCAGCGGGTACGCGCTCGCCGGCAGCTGGGCGAACTCCTCGGCCCGCGCGGCCGCGTAGGTGACCGGCACGGGCAGCCCACGGGCTTCGGCGATCACGGCGGCCAGCGCCTTGTCCCGCACCCCACGGATGGCGCGGGCGTCGTTGACGGTGGTGAGCCCGACGGACGCGGCGGCCTCGAGGAGCGTCAGCCCCGGGCCGCCGGAGACGGTCTTGAGCACCCAGGCGTCGTGCTGCCCGGCGCGCACCACCTCGGAGAGGCGCATCAGCGAACTGCCCGGCCGCAGCACGTCCACCCGGTGACCCCAGGCGGTCAGTTGGCGGATCACGTCCACCGGCATGCCGTCGTACCGGTACTGCTCCTCCACCAGGAAGCAGAGTCTCATGTGCCGCATCACCCTCGAAATCCCGGACATCCGCCGATCCGCCCGGCAGAAGTGTGACGCCTCAGGATGTCATGGGAACCCCCGCCCCCCGCACACGGAGCCCGTCGGCCCTAGCCGGGCGAGCGGAAGGCCTCCAGGAGCCGCTCGGCGGCCAGGCTCGCCGTCAGGGTGCCCTCCCGCACCTGTTGTTCGAGGCCCGGCCCCAGGCGGCGCACCTCGGGGTGCCGGAGCAGCTCCGTCAGGAGTTGTTCGCGGACCATCGTCCAGGTCCAGTCGACCTGCTGCTCGCGACGGCGGCCGGCGAGTTCGCCGGTGGCCCCGAGGACACTGCGGTGCGCTTCCACCCGCTCCCACAGGGTGTCGAGGCCAGTGTTCTCGCGGGCGCTGCAGGTCAGGACAGGCGGGTTCCAGGCGGCGTCCGGGGACTGCAGCAGGCGCAGGGCGCCGGACAGCTCCCGGGCGGCGGCCTTGGCATCGCGTTCGTGGGGGCCGTCCGCCTTGTTGACGGCGACGAGGTCGGCCAGCTCCAGGACGCCCTTCTTGATGCCCTGCAGCTGGTCGCCGGTGCGGGCCAGGGTGAGCAGCAGGAAGGTGTCGACCATGTTGGCGACGGCCGTCTCGGACTGGCCGACGCCGACGGTCTCCACCAGGACCACGTCGTAGCCCGCGGCCTCCATCACCACGATGGTCTCGCGGGTCGCCTTGGCCACCCCGCCGAGCGTCCCGGCGGTCGGCGAGGGGCGGACGAAGGCCGCCGGGTCGACGGCGAGGCGCTCCATGCGGGTCTTGTCGCCCAGGATGCTGCCGCCGGTGCGGCTGGAGGAGGGGTCGACGGCGAGCACGGCGACCTTGTGCCCGAGGCCGGTGAGCATCGTGCCCAGGGCGTCGATGAAGGTGGACTTGCCGACGCCGGGCACGCCCGTGATGCCGATCCGCCGTGCCGCGCCGGCGTGCGGCAGCAGCTCGGTCAGCATGCGCTGGGCGAGGGCGCGGTGGTCGGCGCGGGTGGACTCGACGAGCGTGATGGCGCGGGCGATCGCCGCCCGCTTGCCGTCGAGCACACCCTTGACGTAGGCGTCGATGTCGATCGCGCGGGCCATCAGGGAAGCGGCCTCACAGCTCGTGGCCGAGGACCCCGGCGAGGGTCTTCAGCAGATCGTGGGCGGCGTCCGGGATGACCGTGCCGGGCGGGAAGACGGCGGCGGCGCCCATCTCCCGCAGCGGCTCGACGTCCTGGGGCGGGATGACCCCGCCGACGACGATCATGATGTCCTCCCGGCCCTGCTCCTCGAGCTGCTCGCGCAGTGCGGGGACCAGGGTGAGGTGGCCGGCCGCCAGCGAGGAGACGCCGACGATGTGCACGTCCGCCTCCACCGCCTGCCGGGCGACCTCGGCGGGGGTCTGGAACAGCGGGCCGACGTCGACGTCGAAGCCGAGGTCGGCGAAGGCCGTGGCGATGACCTTCTGGCCGCGGTCGTGGCCGTCCTGGCCCATCTTGGCGACCAGGATGCGCGGGCGGCGGCCGTCCTCCCGCTCGAACGCCTCCACCAGCGCGCGGGTGCGCTCCACCCCGGACGACGGTCCGGCCTCTTCGCGGTACACACCGGAGATCGTACGGATCTGGCCGGCGTGCCGGCCGTAGACCTTCTCCAGGGCGTCGGAGATCTCGCCCACGGTGGCCTTGGCGCGGGCCGCGTTCACCGCCAGGGCGAGCAGGTTGCCCTCGAGCCCCTGGCCGGGGCCGGCCTCGGCGGACGCGGTGAGCGCGCGCAGCGCGTCCTGGCAGGCGCCCTCGTCGCGCTCGGCGCGCAGCCGGCGCAGCTTGTCGATCTGCTGGGTGCGCACGGAGGAGTTGTCGACCTTGAGCACCTCGATCTGCTCGTCGCTGTCGACCCGGTACTTGTTGACGCCGATCACCGGCTGCCGGCCGGAGTCGATGCGGGCCTGGGTGCGGGCGGCGGCCTCCTCGACGCGCAGCTTGGGGATGCCGGCGTCGATGGCCTGGGCCATGCCGCCGGCGGCCTCGACCTCCTGGATGTGCTGCCAGGCACGGCGGGCGAGGTCGTGGGTGAGCCGCTCGACGTAGGCGCTGCCGCCCCAGGGGTCGATGACCCGGCAGGTGCCCGACTCCTGCTGCAGCAGCAGCTGGGTGTTGCGGGCGATGCGGGCGGAGAAGTCGGTGGGCAGGGCCAGCGCCTCGTCGAGGGCGTTGGTGTGCAGGGACTGGGTGTGGCCCTGGGTGGCGGCCATGGCCTCGACGCAGGTGCGGGCCACGTTGTTGAAGACGTCCTGGGCGGTCAGGGACCAGCCGGAGGTCTGCGAGTGGGTGCGCAGGGACAGCGACTTGACGTTCTTCGGCTCGAACTGCTTGACGAGCCTGGCCCACAGCAGGCGGGCGGCCCGCAGCTTGGCGATCTCCATGAAGAAGTTCATGCCGATCGCCCAGAAGAACGACAGGCGGGGCGCGAAGGCGTCGACGTCCAGTCCGGCGCCGAGCCCGGCGCGCAGGTACTCCACGCCGTCGGCGAGGGTGTAGGCCAGCTCCAGGTCGGCCGTGGCCCCGGCCTCCTGGATGTGGTAGCCGGAGATGGAGATGGAGTTGTAGCGCGGCATCTTCTGCGAGGTGTACGCGAAGATGTCGGAGATGATCCGCATCGAGGGCCGGGGCGGATAGATGTAGGTGTTGCGGACCATGAACTCCTTGAGGATGTCGTTCTGGATGGTCCCGGCCAGCTTCTCGGGCGGTACGCCCTGTTCCTCGGCGGCGACGATGTAGAGGGCGAGAACGGGCAGGACGGCGCCGTTCATCGTCATCGACACGCTCATCCTGTCCAGCGGGATGCCGTCGAAGAGCTGCCGCATGTCGTAGATGGAGTCGATGGCCACGCCCGCCATGCCCACGTCGCCGGTGACGCGCGGGTGGTCGCTGTCGTAGCCGCGGTGGGTCGGCAGGTCGAAGGCGACGGACAGGCCCTTCTGACCGGCCGCCAGATTGCGGCGGTAGAAGGCGTTGGACTCCTCGGCCGTGGAGAACCCGGCGTACTGACGGATGGTCCAGGGCTGGTTGACGTACATCGTCGGGTACGGGCCGCGCAGGTAGGGCGCGATGCCCGGGTAGGTGCCCAGGAAGTCCAGGCCCTGCAGGTCCTCCTCGGTGTACAGCGGCTTGACGCCGATGCCCTCGGGGGTCTCCCACACCAGGTCCTCGGCGCTCTTGCCGGTGCGCTCCTTCAGCGCCGCGCGCCAGGCCGCCGGGTCGGCGGGGGCGGCGGAAGCGGGCCCCAGGTCGATGCCGGAGAAGTCGGGGATCGACATCACGCCACTCCCATGCGGTCGAGGACGGAGGAGAGGACGGCTACCGCGTTGCCGCCGGCGAAGACGAACTCGTCGACTCCGGCTCGCTCAAAGGCTTCCCGCTGCTCGCCGCGCGGCTTCCCGGCGAGGAACACCCGCTCGGCGCCGGCCTCCTTGAGCGCGGCGGCCACGGCCTCGGCCTGTTCGGCGTAGAGCGCGTCGCTGGAGCACAGGCAGGCGATCGTGGCGCCGCCGGCGGCGAAGGCCTCGGCGGCGGACTCCGCGTCGACGGTGGCGGGTTGGTGGACGGGCTCGATGCCGCCGGCCTGGAAGAGGTTGGCGGCGAAGGTGGCCCGGCCGGTGTGCGCGGCGGCGGGGCCGAGCGCGGCGAGGAAGACCCGCGGCCGGGCGCCGGTGGCGGCCAGGTGGGCGTCGGAGCGGGCGCGCAGCCGCTCGTACGCCTCGTCGCGGCGGACCCGGGGCAGGCCGCCGGAGCGCGGCTCGGGCGCGGGCCGGCGCTCCAGGGGCTTCTCGGTCAGGTTCGGGAACTCGCTGACACCGGTGATCGGGTAGCGCCGCTTGGCGGTCCTGTCGCTGTGCGCCTCCCAGACGTCGGCCAGGGCCTTGGCCAGGTGCCCCTCGCGCAGGGCCGCCGCCTGGCCGCCCAGGCGCTCGATCCACTGGAAGACCCCCCAGGCCTCGTGGGCGAGCTCGTCGGTGAGCCGCTCCACGTACCAGGAGCCGCCCGCGGGGTCGACGACGCGGGCGAGGTGGGACTCCTCGAGCAGGATGGAGGAGGTGTTGCGGGCGATGCGGCGGGCGAAGGCGTCGGGAAGGCCGAGTGCCTCGTCGAAGGGCAGGACGGTCACGGCGTCCGCGCCGCCCACGCCGGCGCCCAGGCAGGCGATGGTGGTGCGCAGCATGTTCACCCACGGATCGCGGCGGGTCATCATCACCAAGGAGGTGACGGCGTGCTGGCGCTGGGCGGCCGCCGCGGTCCTCGCCCCGCTGACCTCGGCGACCCGGGCCCACAGCCGGCGCGCGGCGCGCAGCTTGGCGATGGTCAGGAACTGGTCGGCGGTGGCGGCGTAGCGGAACTCCAGCTGGGCGCAGGCCTGGTCGACGGTGAGCCCGGCGGCGGTGAGCGCGCGGAGGTAGGCGACGCCGGTGGACAGGGAGGCGCCCAGCTCCTGGGCGGCCGAGCCGCCGGCCTCGTGGTAGGGCAGCGCGTCGACGGTCAGGGCGCGGATGCCCGGACGCTCGCGCAGGCAGCGGGCGGCGAGCGCGGCGGCGGCCGCGAGGGGCTCGGCGGGGTCGGTGGCGTCGCCGGTGCGGGCCAGGGTGCCCAGCGGGTCGGCGCCGAGGTTGCCGAGGGCGGCCTCGGGCGGCAGGCCGCGTTCGTCGTGGAGCGCCAGGAGTTGGTGTGCGGCGGCCTCGAAGTCGGCGCCCGGGTCGAGGACGACGGGGGCCAGGTCGAGGTAGACGCCGTCCAGGACGGCCGGGAGGGCGTCGACGGGCAGTCCCGCCTCGCCCGTGGTGAGCCAGAGGGAGGTGACGCCGTTCTCGAGGTCGGCGAGGACGGCCTCGTTGGCCCGCCGGGGGTCGGGGTCGGCGTGGTGCTGGCGTACGTCCCACCCGGAGACGGCGGTGCCCTCGGGCCGGCCGCCGCGGACGAAGGGCGGGAAGCCGGGGTGGCCGGCCGCGGGGGCGCTGTCGTCGGCCGTGTAGAGCGGGCGGATCGTGGGCCCGTCCAGGAGTGTGGTGGACAGCGCTTCCTCGGCCGCCGGGCCCTCGGCCACGGTGCCCGCCTTGCTCAGCACGCCTTCGACGAGGCGCTGCCACTGCTGGCGGGTCGCGTCCGGGAACTCGGCGGCCAGAAAGAAGCCGTCGTCAGGCAGGACCGTCATGGGGGGAAGGCTAGGGGAGCGGGTGCGCCCGGCAGCAGAGGAAGCGGCTGTGACCTTGGCCTCTTCCTCCGTGGTCCCGCCGTGATCCTGCGTGACGGCTTGGGGATCAGCCCTTGGGCGCGCAGTCGCGGGCGGGATCGTCGTGGGTGAGGGCGCAACCGATGCTGCGCGCACGGTCCTTGCCGTAGCGGGCGGTGAGCGCGGCGCGGAAGTCGGACCACTGGCGGCGGGTGTCGGCGACGGCGGCCTGTACGGCGCGGTCGAAGTTGTCGCCCACCTTGCCCCGGGCGGTGGTCGGTCCGCCGGTGGCCCCGGTGGCGGGGTCGATCAGGCCGGTGTCCTTGTTGAGGCCGCTGTGCTGGACGCGCTTGGAGCAGCCGAGCGGGACGAGCGAGAAGCAGCCGGTGGTGAGCTCGCGGGGCACCGCCGAGGCGGCGGGGGGCCGGCCGGTGGACAGGGCCAGCAGCGGGGAGGGGCCGGGCAGGTTCAGGCCGGGCGGGTTGTCCTTGCCCAGGGGGCGGTCGCCGGCGGCGTCGGCCCAGTTGCTGTGCGAGTAGAAGTCCTGGACGCCGTGCAGGGCGCGGCCGAAGCCCTCGATGGCCTCGCACTTGTTGCGGCCGGGCAGGCCGAGGGTGAAGGTGCAGCTCTTGGCGAGGTTGCTCTCGCCCGCATCGATCGTGCCGTCGGGCTTCAGGGTGCCGCCGGCGGCGGCGACGCCTTCGGCGAAGCGGGTCTGCAGCTTGGCGACGCAGGCCTGGAGCTGCCGGGTGGCCTCTTCGCGGCCGCGCGGGTAGCCGGGGGCGGCGAGGAAGTCGGCGTTGTCGCAGTGGGCCTCGGGGGTGGCGACCTCGTCGGTGTCGGGGGCCCCGACGGCGCCGAAGGTGCCCTTGTGGCCGGCGACCTGGTCCAGGGAGCGGGGCTCGAAGCAGGTGCCGTCGGACGGGGTGCCGGGCGCGCAGGCCAGGGCGGCACGGGTGATGCGCTCGTGCTCGGCGTGCTGGCCGAGCGCGTTGACCGTGCCGAACGCCTGGGCCGGCGGCGCCTGTGCGGTGAGCAGGGCGAGGGGGGTCATGGTGGCGGCGCCCAGGAGCAGCGTGGCGCGGCGGGCGGTGTGGGGTCTGGAGGTCCACATGGTTCTACGGCCTTTTCGACGGTTCGTCAGGGAGCAAAGCCGCAAGTGGAACCGGAGAACGGCGTACTGCGCAAATCGTCGGCCGGGCGGGCCCCTCAGTCGGGGCTTTCGGGGGTGTGGTGGCGGTCGGGTACGACGAATTCGCACCAGACGGATTTGCCGCCGCCGCGCGGCTCCGTGCCCCAGACGTCGGCGAGCCGGTCCACCAGCAGCAGCCCCCGTCCGGAGACGCCCGACTCCCCCGGCTCCCGGCGGCGCGGCAGGGCGCTGGACTTGTCCTCGACCTCGACCCGTACGCGGCGTTCGGGGCCCGGGAGCATGCGGATGGTGACGACGGCGGCGCCGTCGGTGTGGAGCAGGGCGTTGGTGACCAGTTCGTCGGCGACGAGCTCGATCTCGTCCGCGCGCTCGCGGGCGCCCCAGGCCCGTACGGCGGCGCGGATCATGTGCCGGCCGGCGGAGAGGGCCTCGGGGTCGGCGGGGGCGATGTGCTGCTGGAGCTTGCCGCCGCCGCGGACGGCCGCGCCCTGGCGGCGCAGCAGCAGGACGGCCATGTCGTCCTCGCCGACGCGCTCCCCGACCACGTCGCACAGGAGGTCGGCCAGCTTCTGCAGCTCGTAGGGGCCCTCGCGGACGATGCCGCTGAGCTGCTGCATTCCCTGGTCGAGGTCCGAGCCGGGCACCTCGACCAGGCCGTCGGTGAACAGCATCAGGGTCTCGCCGGGGTCGAGCTCCACGGTGGTGACCGGGTAGTCGAGGCGGCCGAATTCGGCGGACAGGCCCAGCGGCAGTCCGCCGGAGACGGGCAGGCGGCGGCAGGTGCCGTCGGTGTGCCGCAGCATGGGGTCTATGTGGCCGGCGCGTACGAGCTGGACGACGCCGGTGGTGAGGTCGGCCTCGGCGTAGGTGCAGGTCGCGAAGCGGTCGGTGTCGAGGTCGTGGAGGAAGGCGGAGGCGCGGGCCATGACCGTGGCCGGGGCGTGGCCCTCGGTGGCGTAGGCGCGCAGCACGATGCGCAGCTGGCCCATGACGGCGGCGGCGTGGGTGTCGTGGCCCTGGACGTCGCCGATGACCGCCCCGACGCGGCCGCCGGGCAGCGGGATGGCGTCGTACCAGTCGCCGCCGATGTCGCGCCCCATGCGGGCGGAGCGGTAGCGCACGGCGATGTTCGCGCCGGGCACGTCGGGGATGCGGCGCGGCAGCATGGACTGCTGCAGGCCCTCGGCGAGGTCGTGCTCCTGGTCGAAGAGCATCGCGCGGGCGATGCTCTGGGCGAGGCTGCTGCTCAGGGCGATGAAGAGGTTGCGCTCCTGCCGGGTGAAGCCGCGCGCGTCCCGGTAGAGCAGGCCCAGGGCGCCGATGGGGCGGGCCTGGGCGATCAGCGGGAGGTAGGCGGCGGAGGCGATGCCGATGTCCTTGATCCGCTCCCACAGCCAGGGGTAGGAGGAGGCGAACTCCTCCCGGGATTCGATGAAGCGGGGGGCGAGGGTGCGGATGACGTCGCTCATGGGGAAGTTGTCGTCGACGCGGGTGTAGCGGGTGCCCGGGATGAAGTGCACGGAGGGGCCCTCGGCGACGAGGTGGATGCGGCCTGCCTCGACGAGGCCGAGGACGAGGAGGTCGGAGCCGAGGTGCTCGACGGCCTGGGCGTCCTTGAAGAAGTCGATGACGTCCTGGACGGTCCGGGCGTGGGCGAGCGCGGCGGTGATCGTCTCCACCACGGTGGTCTGGTGACGGCGCTCCTCGTCCTGCATGCGCGGCCCGGCCCGGTCGAGCTCGAGCGTGGCGTCGCGGACGATGCCGATGATGCGGCGGGGGCGCCCGTCCTCGGCGCGCAGGATGCGGCCCTGGGTGTACGTCCAGCGCAGGCTGCCGTCGGGGACGCGGACGCGGTAGTAGGCGCCGTAGCTCTCGCTGCCGTCCTTCAGGGCGCTGGAGACCAGGGCGTCCAGGCGGCTCGCGTCGGTCCGGGGCAGCCGGCCGGCGAGGTCGGAGATGTTGCCGTGGAAGGTGCCCGGCGGCACGTGCAGGATCTCCAGGGCGGCCTCGTCCAGGTGCATCCGGCCGCCGTCGAGGTCCCAGTCGAAGCCTCCCGTGCGGTTGAGGGCGAGGATGAGCTCCGGGCGAGCGGGCCAGTCGTCCGGCGGCGGTACGGCGGCAGGCGTCGCTCCCCGATCAACCATAGAGCCACTCTGCCATCTTTTGTCCGTTTCTTCGATGTGACTGCACGGTTCTCCGGGGCCCGAGTGGTACGGATACCGCCATGGAGTGGTTCACGGCATCCGGGTACTGGCTGAGCCGGCTGGTCCTGCAGCGGGGGCTCGCCGCCCTCTACCTGGTCGCCTTCGCCTCGGCGGCCCTGCAGTTCCGCGCGCTGATCGGCGAGCGGGGCATGCTGCCGGTGCCCCGCTTCACCGCGCTCGCGCCGCTGCGCCGGACGCCCAGCGTCTTCCACTTCCACTACTCCGACCGTTTCTTCGCCGCCTGGACGTGGGGCGGTGCGCTGCTGTCGGCCGCGGTGCTCTTCGGCGGCGCGGACGCGGTACCGCTGTGGGCGGCGACGGCGATGTGGGCGGCGCTGTGGGTGCTCTACCTCTCGGTCGTCAACGTGGGCCAGACCTGGTACAGCTTCGGCTGGGAGTCCCTGCTGCTGGAGGCCGGGTTCCTGGCCGTCTTCCTGGGCAACGCCCGGACGGACCCCCCGGTCCTGGTGCTGTGGCTGCTGCGCTGGCTGGTCTTCCGCGTGGAATTCGGCGCGGGGCTGATCAAGATGCGCGGGGACAGCTGCTGGCGGGACCTGACGTGCCTGTACTACCACCATGAGACGCAGCCCATGCCGGGCCCGCTGAGCTGGTTCTTCCACCGGCTGCCCCGGCCCCTGCACCGCGTCGAGACGGCCGCCAACCACGTCGCCCAGCTGGTGGTGCCCTTCGGGCTCTTCGCACCCCAGCCGTTCGCGAGCGTCGCGGCGGGACTGATCATCGTCACCCAGCTCTGGCTGGTGGCCTCCGGCAACTTCGCCTGGCTGAACTGGGTGACGATCGTCCTCGCCTTCGCCGCCGTCGACGGGACGGCCATGGCCGAGCTCTTCTCCCTCCCGCCGCACGCGCCGCTCGGCGGCGCGCCGCTGTGGTTCGAGGTCCTGGTCCTCGCCGCCACGGCCCTGGTGCTGACGCTCAGCTGGTGGCCGGTGCGCAACCTGCTCTCCTCGCACCAGCGGATGAACATGTCCTTCAACGCCTTCCACCTCGTCAACACCTACGGCGCCTTCGGCAGCATCAACCGCCGCCGCTACGAGGTGGTCGTCGAGGGCACCGACGAGGACGAGGTCACCCACGCGACCGTGTGGAAGGAGTACGGCTTCAAGGGCAAGCCGGGCGACCCCCGACGGGTCCCGCGCCAGTTCGCCCCGTACCACCTGCGGCTGGACTGGCTGATGTGGTTCGCCGGCATCTCGCCGGGCTATGCACGCGAATGGTTCGGCCCCTTCGTCGAGCGGCTGCTGACGGGCGACCCCGCGACGCTGCGCCTGCTGCGGCACAACCCCTTCCCCGCCGCCCCGCCCACCCACGTCCGCGCCCGGCTGTACCTGTACCGCTTCACCACATGGCGGGAGCTGCGCGAGACCGGTGCCTGGTGGCACCGGACCCTTCAGGGCGAGTACCTGCCGCCGATCCGGCTGGCCGGGCCCGGGTCGTGAGCCGCGGGACCCATCAGCCCGGCGTCAGCCCCACGCGGGCCCGCTCCTCGGCGGTCAGGGTCGGCCCGGGCGGCACCGGGCGGCCCGAGGAACGCGCCACGGCTAGCAGCACCCCTGGGCTGACCAGGGCGTTCACCGGTGCCGAGAGCGTCATCACGCCCATCAGGGCCCGCATGACGGACGCGTCCACGAGCCCGGCCCGCATCATCCGGGCGACGTAGCCGCGCAGCAGCCGGGCCGGCAGCGGCGGCCGGGGGCCGATCGCGCCCGGATAGTTGATGTCCTCCCCCGTCGACAGGTCCCACGCACCGGCCGCCGCCCGGCCGACGGCCCGCTGGGCCTCACGCGCCAGGCCCGGCGCGCCCGTGCCCCTCCGCCGCAGGACCCCGCGCAGCGCGACGGCGCCCTGGGCGGCCACCGTCATGCCCTGCCCGTAGATCGGGTTGAAGGTGGCGACGGCGTCGCCCAGCACGACGAACCCCTCGGGCCAGGAGGACAGGCGCTCGAAGAACCGGCGCCGGTTGACGGTGCTGCGCGTCAGGTGCACATCGGTCAGCGGCTCCGCCCCGGCGATGAGGTCCGCGATCAGCGGATGGCGCAGGCCCCGTGCGAAGGGCTCGAAGTCGGCGGCGTGCCGGGTGGGTTCGCCGCCCCGGGTGCCGGAGACGGTCACCAGCCAGCGGCCGCCCTCGACGGGCATCAGCGTGGCGGCCCGGCCGGGGCGCGGGACGGCGGAGTCGGGCTGGACGGTGACCACGGGGAAGCCCTCGGCACCCGGCGGGGCACGGAAGATCCGGGTGGCGTACACCAGCCCGGAGTCGACGGTCTGCTCCCGCACGGCGGGCAGCCCCAGATCGGTCAGCCGGCGCACGGCCCGGGAGCCGCGCCCCGCGGCGTCGACGACCAGATCGGCGGGCAGCTCCTCGTCCTGCCGCGCACCGGTCCCCCGGACCAGCACCCCGGTGACGCGGCCGGGGCCGCCCAGGAGCGCCAGGCTCTCGGTGCCGTCGCGCAGGGTGACGCGGGGGTGCGCGAGGACCTGTTCACGGACCACCAGGTCCAGCAGGTCACGGGTGCAGGCCACCATGAACTGCATCTCCGGCCGGCGCGGCAGCCAGCCGGGCGGCGAGAACACCACCAGGTCCGTCGGTATGGCGATGCGCCGGGCTCCCGCGGCGATCCAGCGTCCGAGCGTGCCGGGCAGCAGCGACTCCACGGCGCGGGCGCCGCCGGACATCAGCAGGTGCGCGTGGCGGGCCTGCGGCAGCCCCGTGCGCGGCACGGCCCGGGCCGGCAGCCGGTCCCGCTCGACGACCACCACCTCGCCGACGTGGTCGGCCAGGGCGGACGCGGCCAGCATCCCGGCCATGCCGCCGCCCAGCACCACCGCCCGGCGGGCTCTGGGCTCGGTGCGGTCCCGGTGCTGCGGATCACTCATCGTGCGGCTCCCTCTTCTCGGCCGGTGGGAGGTGACCTGCCCGCGCCGCACGCCGCCCGAACACGTGCGGGCGCGCGGCCCGTGGCGCACGGTGGTGACGTGGAGGTGGGTGCCATGGAGCCCGTGGAGGCGCTGGAGCGGATCGCGTTCCTGCTGGAGCGCGCCCAGGCGCCCACGTACCGGGTGAAGGCCTTCCGCACGGCCGCCGCCGTGATCGCCGCGATGAAGCCCCAGGAGGTGCGGTGCCGTGCGGCCGACGGCTCGCTGACGCAGGAGAAGGGCATCGGCCCCAAGACCGCGGGCGTGGTCGCCGAGGCGGCGCGCGGCGAGGTCCCGGCCTATCTGGCCCGCCTGGAGGAGGAGACCGCAGAGCCGCTGGCCGAGGGCGGACTGGCCCTGCGGGCGGCGCTGCGCGGCGACTGCCACCTCCACTCGGACTGGTCGGACGGCGGCAGCCCCATCGAGGAAATGGCCCGCGCGGCCCGCGCGCTCGGGCACGAGTGGGCCGCCCTGACCGACCACTCGCCCCGGCTGACGATCGCCCGCGGCCTGTCCCCCGAGCGGCTGCGGGCCCAGCTGGAGGTGGTCGCGGAGGTCAACGAGCGCCTCGGGGACGGCTTCCGGCTGCTGACGGGCATCGAGTGCGACATCCTGGCCGACGGCTCACTGGACCAGGAGGAGGAGCTGCTGCAGCGGCTGGACGTGGTGGTCGCCTCCGTGCACTCCAAGCTGCGGATGGACGCGGCGAGCATGACCCGGCGCATGGTCTCGGCGGTCGCCAGCCCGCTCGTGGACGTCCTGGGGCACTGCACGGGACGGATCCTGGGGCACCGGCCCGAGTCGGAGTTCGACGCGGAGATGGTCTTCGCGGCCTGCGCCCGCTTCGGCACCGCCGTCGAGATCAACAGCCGGCCCGAGCGGCTCGACCCGCCGCGCCGGCTGCTGCGCACGGCGCTGGACGCGGGAGTGCTGTTCTCCGTCGACAGCGACGCCCACGCCCCCGGTCAGCTGGACTGGCAGATCCACGGCTGCGCCCGCGCCGAGGAGTGCGGCGTGCCCGCCGAGCGGGTCATCACCACCTGGACGGCCCGGGAGTTGCTGGAATGGACCGCCTCGAAGTGACGCCGGCGCACGCTCTCCCCGAGATCCGCCCCATGCTGGCCACGCCGGCCCCGCTGCCCGCCGAGGACGACGAGGCCTCCTGGGGCTTCGAGGTCAAGTGGGACGGCGTGCGCTGCGTCGCCTACGCGCCGGGCGACGGCACCCTGCGGCTGGTCACCCGGGCCGGCAACGACGCCACCGCCACCTATCCCGAACTGCGGGGACTGGGCGAGCGGCTGCCCGGCCGGCCGGTGGTGCTGGACGGGGAGGTCGTGGTCGTGGACGAGCGCGGGCGGCCCGACTTCGGGCTGCTGCAGCGCCGGATGGGGGTCGCCAATCCGCGCCGCGCGGCGCATCTGGCCATGGAGTACCCCGTCCACCTGATGCTCTTCGACGTCATGTACCTCGACGGCGCGCTGCTGACCGAGCTGCCCTACCGCGAGCGCCGTGCCCTGCTGTACGGGCTGGGCGTCGGCGGCCCCAACTGGTCGGTGCCCGCGCACGTGGAGGGGCACGGCCTGCAGGCGTGGGACGCCACGCTGCGCGGCGGCTTCGAGGGCGTCCTGGCCAAGCGGCTGACGTCCCGCTATCTGCCGGGCGTGCGGTCACCCGACTGGCGCAAGACCAAGCATGTGATCACCCTCGACGTGGTCATCGGCGGCTGGGCGGAGGGGCGCGGCCACCTTGCGGGGCTTCCCGGCGCGGTCCTGGCCGGCCTGCGGGACCCCTCCGGGCTGCGCTACGTGGGCTCCGTCGGGTCCGGGCTCTCCGAGCACGAACGCCAGGACCTCGCCCGCTACCTGTCGGTGATCCCGCGCGCCGACTCCCCCTTCGCCGGCCCGGTCGACGTCTCCGGCGCGCACTGGGTCGAGCCGCGCCTGGTCGCCGAGATCGCCTTCACCGGCTGGACGGCCGCCGACCGGCTGCGGCACCCGACGTGGCACCGGCTGCGGCCGGATCTGACCCAGCTGGGGTGAGGCTCAGGGCAGCCGTCCCCGGGTGTGGTCGCCGCAGAGTCCGGCCAGCGGGTCGCCGTGCGCGTCGAGGCGGTCGAGGACCTCCTCGGGGGTGAAGGAGAGCGCGTCGGGTGCGGTGCAGGAGGCGACCTCGTCCCAGGTGACGGGGGCGGCGACGCCGGGGCGGTCCGGCAGCAGGCGCACGGTGTAGGGGGCGGCCGTGGTCTTCGCGCTCGCGTTCTGCGACCAGTCGATGAGCACCTTGCCCTCGCGTTCGGACTTGGTCATGGAGACCACCACCAGGCCGGGGTGTTCGTTCATCATCCGCGTGGCCAGTGCCTTGGCGTAGTGCCCGGCGGCCCGTCCGGAGGCGGCCTCGACGGGCGCGTACAGGTGCAGCCCCTTCGCTCCGGAGACCACGGGATACGCCGTGAGCCCGTCGTCGGCGAGCAGCTGGCGCAGGCGCTGGGCGACGCGGCAGCAGACGACGAGGTCGGTGCCGGGGCCGGGATCGAGGTCGAGGACCAGACGGTCGTGGCCCTCGGGTCCCGCCTCGGCGGTCCACTGCGGTACGTGCACCTCGTACGCGCCGAGGTTCACCATGGCGATCAGGGCCGCCGTGGAGTCGATCATCACCTGTTCGGCCACCCCGTCCTTGTGCCGGACCGGCACCCGGGGCACCCAGCCGGGTGATCCGTTGGGCGGGGTCTTGGCGATCCAGCTCTCCCCGCCGGTGCCCTCGGGGGCGCGGACGAAGGAGGCGGCCCGGCCCGCCGCGTGCGGCAGCATCGCCGCGGCGACGCGGGCGTAGTACCGCAGGATCTGGGCCTTGGTGTGCCCGGACGCGGGAAAGAGCACCCGGTCGAGGTGGGACAGGGAGAGCCTGCGGCCCTCGACCTCCACCACCTGCCGTTCCGGGGACTGCCGCTCCGAAGAAGTGGACATAAGGTGATAATTCCCACGGAGGGACATGAGCTATGCGGAGCATGTGGAAAGGCTCGATCGGCTTCGGGCTGGTCTCCGTGCCCGTGCGGCTGTACGCCGCCACGGAGGAGCACGGCATCAGGCTGCACCAGGTCCACGACGCGGACGGCGGCCGCATCCACCTCAAGCGCTTCTGCGACGCGTGCGGCAAGGAAGTCGACTACGAACACGTCGCCAGGGGCTTCGAGGACGACGAGGGCCGCACCGCCGTCGTCACCAAGAACGAGCTCGCGGGCCTGCCCCTGCCGAGCAAGAAGCTCATCGACGTCCTGGCCTTCGTCGACGCCGACCGCATCGACCCCCTCCAGCTGTCCGGCGCCTACTACCTGGCACCCGAGAGCGCGGCGGCGAACAAGCCCTACGTCCTGATGCGCGAGACCCTCAAGCAGACCGAGCGGGTCGCCGTCACCAAGATCGCCCTGCGCACCCGTGAGTCACTGGCCCTGCTGCGCGTCCACGAGGACCTGCTGACCCTGCACACCATGTACTGGCCCGACGAGATCCGCGACGCCGGCGACCTGGCCCCTCCCTCGTCCGTCACCGTACGGCCGCAGGAACTCAAGATGGCCACGAGCCTGATGGACACCCTCTCGGAGGACTTCGACCTCGACTCCCTGCAGGACGAGTACGAAGTGGCCCTCGACGAGCTCATCACCGCCCACCTGGACCACCGGCCCGCGCCCCGCAAGGAGACCACCCCCGCACCCGACAACGTCATCGACCTGATGGCCGCCCTGCAGGCGTCCATCGACTCGGCGGGCGGAAAGGGCGAGGCGGGAAAAGAGGCGAAAGCGGCGACCGGGGGCACCCCGCGGAGTCACGCGAAGAAGAGCACCGAATCGAATAAAAGCCCGAGCAAAAAGGCCGCGGCCAAGAAGACCGCGGCCAAAACCACCGCTTCGAAGAGCGCCGCCTCGAAAGGCACGGCCGCCAAGAGCACGGCATCGAAGAGCGATGCCTCGAAGAGCACATCGGCAAAGAGCACGAAAAAGGCCACCGCCAAGAAAACGGGCCGCCGCGCCTCCTGAGCTCTCCATGCCCTCGGGCGGCGACCCGCTCCCCTCGTCAGTCCTTCTGCTCACCGCCCTTGAACGCGCACGCCACGACCTCGGACCGGGCCCGCTCCACCAGCCCGTCCGCCCCGCAGCGCTCCGCGATGACCAACCCCTCGTGCAGCCGCTCGACCGCCTCGACCTCACGGCCCACCGCACGCAGCATGGAACCGTGGTCGACCAGCGCCGCCGCGTACTCGTACTGACAGGGCGACTGGCTCAGCAGTCCGACCGCCTTCTCGAGCCGGGCGAGCCGCTCCTCCGGCCCGTACAACCGCGCGGAGCGGCGCAGGGCCTCACCGATCGCGGTCTCGGTGCCGAACCGGTTCGCATGCCGGATGGCCTTGTCGGCGAGGTCCCGGGCACGCTCGGGCTCCTCGTCGGCGACGGCGGCCGCGAGGTCGAGCGCCCAGGGAGCCCAGAGCGTGTTGTGACGGCCACGCTCGTCCAGTCTGCGCCCGGCGGCCTCGAGTTCGGCGACGGCCTCCTTCACCCGGCCCCGCTCCAGCAGCAGCCGACCGGCCAGGCAGGCGGCGTCCGGCAGCACGATCACCGGGGAGTAGGGCGGCTCGAAGAGGTTCTCCTCCGCCACGACCTGCGCCTCGTCGACCTTGCCGCGTGCGATCAGGGTGTCGATCAGCAGGCAGGTGCCGTCCCACTGGGTGGGAAGCCCCGGGCCGAGGCGGTAGGCCAGCTCCAGCCCCTTGCGCAAGGTCTCCTCGGCACGGTCCAGTTGACCGCGACGCCGCTGGACCAGGCCCAGGAAGTCATGGGCGAGGGCCAGATGGGCACCGCTCCAGCCGGAGATCTCGAAGGCGCGCACGGCGTCCGTGAAGAACTGCTCGGCCTGGTCGAGCCTGTCGGTGTAGGCGAAGGTGATACCGAGGATGCTGGGGAGCTCGAAGCCCCACTCGGTATTGGTCCACCCCATGCCCTCGGCGAGCCGACCGTCGACCAGCGCCCGCTCCGCTGCCTCGATGACCTCCAGGGCGTTGTCGCCACGGATCATGCCGTCGAAGCCGCGCAGCGCGAGCAGGGCCCGCTCGGAGTTGTCCCGGCCCCTGAGCGGACGGGCGAGTTCGGCGATGCGCAGCGACCGCCCGTGCGCGTCCTCCTCCTCGATCTGGATGCCCTTCCACAGATAGTGGGCGGCCTGCAGACGCATCAGACCGGGCCCCGGTGGCGTACGGGAGGCCTGGTCCGCCACCACCGCGACGGCCTCGCGCAGCTGGCTGTTGTGCGCGTACGCCTGGGAGAGCCGGTAGGTCGCGTCGACCCGCAGCTCTTCGCTGAGGTCCGGCAGGTCCAGCGCGGCACGCAGGTGGTTGACGGTGGTCTGCGGCGAGGTGAGCAGGGCGGCGCAGCCCAGCTCGTAGAGGAGCATGGCGCGCTCCTCCTCCGCCGGCGGCTCCTGCAGCGCCCGCTCCAGACAGCGACGGGCGGCGTCCGGGGCGCCCACCGCGAGGTGCTCGCGGGCGGCGGCGCGCAGCTGGTTGACCACGTCGGGGTCGCTGTCGGGGTGCACCTCCAGCAGGTGCCGGGCGGAGACGGCCACGCCCTTGCCCGCGTCCGCCGACAGCCAGGCGGCCTGGCCGTGCATGGCGGTACGGGTGGCCGCGGGGATGGCACGGTAGACCGCGGTGGCGATCAGCGGGTGGACGAACTCCAGCCGCTCGGCACCCACGAGGATGCGGTTCTCGCGCAGCTGGTCGGCGCAGTCGGACGCCTCGGCCGGGCCCATGCCCGCGAGGCTGGCCGCCAGCCGTGCCTCGATCTCCGTACCCAGGACGGCCGCGGCCCAGGCGAAGCGGGTGACCGACGAGCCGAGCAGCTCGAGACGGGACACCAGGCCCTTGCCGCGGGCCGCCGCACCCAGATCACGCAGCAGCGCCGCGGACTCCTCGACCGGCTCGATGTCCCGGTCCTGTGCCTTGGCTATCAGCTCGACGACCTCGTACGGGTTTCCCCCGGTGACCGCCCAGACCTCCCGGCAGAAGGGCGGATCGGCCTTGGGGCCGAGGGCTTCGTGGACCAGGCCGGCCACGGCCTCCGGAGTCAGGGTCCGCAGTTCGACCGGCCGGACCGCCCGGCCCTCGACCAGGTCGCGGAAGGCGGGCGTGTGCTCGGGCAGTTCCTTGGGCCGGTAGGCCAGCACGAGCAGCAGGGGCATCTCGCCCAGCCGCACGCTGAAGGAGGTGAGCCAGGACAGCGACTCGGGGTCGGCCCAGTGGGCGTCGTCCACGACGACGACCAAGGGCTTCTTCTGGACGGCGAGTTGGGTGACCACCCAGTCGAGTCCGTCGCGCACGCCCTGGGGGTCGGCCTGCGGGCCGACGGGCGGCACGATGCCCAGCGCGGGCCCGGCGATGTCGTACCAGCCGCCCAGCAGCTCCTGCCGGGCGGACGTGGTCATCGGCGCCAGAGCGGGCTGGAGCAGCTGCCGCACGACGTGGAACGGCACCTTCTCGGCCGACCTGCTGCCGCGGGCGAAGAGCACCGTGCACGTGCCGCACTCGGCGGACAGCCGCCGCACCTCGGTGAGCAACGCCGTTTTGCCCAGGCCCGCTTCACCGCTGAAGAGGAGTAGACCGCCTTCCTTCGGCTGCTCGCCGCCGTCCTCTGATCCGTCCGGTCCCTGGCGGCCGCAGAGGCCGTACACCGCCCGTTCGACGACGTCGAGCTCGCGCTCGCGCTCGAACAGGGCGGCAGATGGGTCGCGTTCACGCTGATGCCCCGACATGGCGATGTCTCCCCGGAGAATGTGGTGGGGCGAGCCTAGCCCCGTCCGTCGGCGCACGGGCCCGGTTCGCCGGACGGACCACCCGTGAGCGTGACCTTCACCCCCCACCGAACGTCCATTCAGGCTGTTCGGAAATGCATTCGCTCTCGTGGTGCAGGTCATTATGAGGCCATTCGAATTCGCTCGTCAGCCCATCACGCGAATATGACAACTTCGCGCCGGAGCATCGGTGCGACAAGCTACGCTCCATCTCGCGCAGCGGGCCGCCTGGCTCGGCACGCTGCGGCCAAGTGCTGTGCTGCCGCCGCCTTTCCGGGAGATACGGAAAACGCCGCGCGCCGGCCCCCACTCCTTTATGTCTCAAGAGTTCCGAGGATCTCGATGGTTGGTACTGGCTCGTCGGCTTCAGGGCGGCCCCCCTCCGCTCTTATATGGGTGGTCTCCCCTCTGGTACTGGCCGTGTGCACGGTCACGGCGTCCCTCGCCGTGACGCCCGAGGCGCGCGCGCCCGTGGCCTGGTGCGGGGCCGCGGCCACGATCGCCGTGGCACTGGCCGCCGCCGAGGCGGCCCGCCGGGGACGGGTGATCGCCGGGCTGCGCCGGCGCCACGCCGAGCGGGAGGCCCTCCTGCAGCACCGGCTCGACCAGCACGACGCGGAGACCTGGCGCTTCGCCCGCGATGTGATGCCCGAGGCGCTCAAGCTGATGCGCCACGGTGCCCCCACCGACCAGGTCCTGCGGGTCACCATCCCCGTCCACGAGCTGGAGCCGGGCTTCGCCGCGGCGCACCGCTCGGTGGTGCGGTCCGTGATCGAAGCCGTCCAGGCGGAAGAGGCGCTGCGTGACGCCGCCCACCGCGCGTTCGTCAACATCGCCCGCCGCATGCAGGCCATCGTTCACCAACAGGCCTACGACATCCGGGAGATGGAGCACAAGCACGGCAACAACCCGGACGTCTTCGGCGACCTGCTGCACCTGGACCACGGCAACGCCCTGACCGGCCGGCTCGCGGACAGCATCGCGGTGCTCGGCGGCTCGCGCCCGGGCCGTCAGTGGCGGTCCGAGATCCCGCTCTACAACGTGCTGCGCGGCGCGATGTCGCGCATCCTCGAATACCGTCGCGTGGACCTGCACTCGGTGGCGGACGTGGCCGTCGTCGGCCCCGCCGTCGAGCCCGTGATCCACGCGCTGGCCGAGCTGCTGGACAACGCCACCCGCTACTCCCCGCCGCAGACCCGGGTGCACCTGACCGCCGTGGACATCCAGTCCGGCATCGCGGTGGAGATCGAGGACGCGGGCGTCGGCCTGACCGACGAGGCCCGCCGCCGTACCGACCGGGTGCTGTCCAAGGAGGGCGGCCTCGACCTGGACGACCTCGGCGAGTCCCCGCGGCTGGGCCTGGCGGTGGTCAGCCGGCTCGCCAACGCCCACGACTTCATCGTCTCGCTGCGGCCCTCGGCGTACGGCGGCGTCCGCGCGGTGCTGGTCATCCCCCCGAACCTGATCACCGCGAGCCGGTTCCCCGGCGGCGACATCGCCCGCGCGCCCAAGCTTCCGCCGTACAAGAAGAAGCGGCGGCCCGGCTCCGGCTCCATCCCCGCCCAGCCCTCGGCGGCGCCGATCATGGACAGCCCCGTCCCCCCGCCACTGGGCGACAGTGGACTCCCCCAGCGCCGGCGCCGGCGCGGCCCCGCACCGCTCCCGTTCGGCCGGGGTGCGGCCGAACGCGGCCGCGGCGGACCCGCCCGGCGGACCCCGGCGGCCCCGCCCGCTCCCGAGGAGCAATCCGTACAGCCCGGGCTGTGGCTGGCCGCCTTCACCAGCGGCATCAACGGAGAGCTGCCGCAGGAGCGGAACGGACGGCAGATCAGTGATATCCCGTCAGACAAGGAAGAGTAGCCAAGTGACGCAGCAGCCGCGGTTCAACATGGACTGGATGCTCAAGGACCTGGCCACCAGCGTCCCCCAGACCCGCCATGTGATTGTGCTGTCCTCGGACGGCCTGCGCATGGCCCAGCACGGCACGGACACGGAGGTAGCCGACCGCCTCGCCGCCGCCTGCGCCGGACTGCAGAGCCTGTCCTCGGCCATCGCCTCGGAGTTCCCCCACGGGGACGGGCAGATGCGCCTGGTCGTGATCGAGGTCGACGGCGGATTCTTCTATCTGATGGCCGCCGGGGCCGGGGCCTATCTGGCCGTGCTGGCCGACGACGACGTGGACGCCGGGCTGATGGGCATGAAGATGCGGGATCTGGTGGCCCGTATCGGCTCCCATCTCACGAGCCCGCCCCGGGTCGGTGGGCCGGTGACATGACCGGAGCCGGACCCCACCCCGCGTCCGGTCCGGAGCCACCGGGCAATCCGGACCGGCTGTACATCCTCACCGGTGCCGAGGGCACCGCGGAGGTCAAGAGGGACCTCGACCTGGTGACACTGATCGTCTCCCGCACGGAGTCCGACCCCGGACTGCAGCCGGAGCACGCCGCCGTCGTCAGGATGTGCGACTACCCCCTGTCGGTCGCCGAGATCTCGGCCTACCTGGAGCTGCCGGTCAGCACCCTCTCCCCGCTCCTCACCGAGCTGCTCACCGGCGGGCAGGTCGAGGCCCGGCCGCCGGTACCGGCGGCCGCGCTGCCCGATGTTCGACTGCTTGAGGCGGTGATGCATGGACTACAAAAGCTCTGACGGCTACGCCGGACCGCGGACCGAGGACATCCTCCCGGCCTCCGCCACCGCGGCCGTGAAGGTCGTGATCGTCGGAGGCTTCGGGGTCGGCAAGACGACCCTGGTCGGCGCGGTGAGCGAGATCCGCCCACTGACGACCGAGGAGACGATGACCCAGGCCGGCGTCGGGGTGGACGACCTGGCCGGGATCGAACAGAAGACCGAGACCACGGTCGCCATGGACTTCGGCCGGATCAGCATCAACGACCAACTGGTGCTGTACCTGTTCGGCACACCCGGGCAACAGCGCTTCTGGTTCCTGTGGAACGGCCTCTTCGAGGGCGCGCTGGGTGCCGTGGTCCTCCTCGACACCCGCCGGATGGAAGTCAGCTACGACGTGATCGGCCGCCTGGAGGAACGCGGCGTCCCCTTCGTCGTCGGCGTCAACGCCTTCCCCGGCGCCCCCAGATACCCCATGTCGGAACTGCGCACCGCCATGGACCTGGACGACTCCGTCCCCATGGTCGACTGCGACGCCCGCGACCGCGCCTCCTGCCGCGACACCCTGATGGCCCTGATGCGCTATCTGTACACCCTCACTACCGTCCCCACGGAGTCACAGTGACCGACACGTCTGAACACTCGCGCACCGAAGCCCTTTCGACGCCGCCGCCCCAGTGTCCGGCGAGCAAGCTGGGCATGAGCCCGGGCCCGGGAGACAGGACCCGGTTGTACGGGCCGGAGGCGGAGAAGGACCCGTTCGGACTGTACGAGCGGCTGCGCGAGGAGCATGGGCCTGTAGCTCCCATTCTGCTCCATGGTGACCTTCCCGCCTGGTTGGTGCTGGGGTACCGGGAGACCCTCGACGTGACGCGAACGCCTTCACGATTCTCGCGGGACTCCCGACTGTGGGCCGATATGCGCGAGGGCCGGGTCCCCCCCGATCACCCACTGACGCCTGTCACCACCTGGCAGCCGATCTGCACTTTCGCCGATGGCGAGCAGCATGAGCGATGGCGTGGGGCCGTCAACGACAGCATCGCCCGCTTCGACAAGCGGGGCATCCGCCGCCATGTCGCAGACTGTGCCAATCAGCTGGTCGACCGCTTCTGCACCACGGGGCATGCCGACCTCGTGAGTCAGTTCGCGGAGCACCTGCCGATGATGGCCATGACCCAGCTGCTCGGCATGCCCGAGGAGTACAGCCCCCAGTTGGTGAATGCCGCCCGCGACATGCTCAGGGGCACCGAGACGGCGGTGGCGAGCAATGAATTCCTCCAGGAGACGCTGCGCAAGCTCGTGGCGCGGAAGCACGCACAGCCCGGAGCCGACTTCACCACCTGGCTGCTGGAACATCCCTCCGGCCTTTCGGACGACGAGGTGCAGCAGCACCTGCGACTCGTCCTGATCGCCGCTTTCGAATCCACTGCGAACGTCATCGCGAACACTCTGAAGATGGTGCTCACCGACGTCCGCTTCCGGGCTTCCCTTGCGGGCGGGCACATGACGTTGCCCGACGCAGTCGAACAAGTCCTTTGGGACGAGCCTCCGTTCATCACCATCCTGGGCCGCTGGGCCGCTCAGGACACGGAGCTCGGCGGACAGCAGATCAAGTCGGGCGACGCACTGGTGCTGGGGCTCGCCGCCGCCAATGTGGACAAGGCGATCCGACCCGACCTGGACGCACCCATCCACGGCAATCGCTCCCACCTGGCCTTCAGTGGCGGAGCACACGAATGCCCCGGTCAAGACGTGGGCCGGGCTATCGCAGGCACGGGCATCGACGCCCTGCTGCTACGACTGCCCGATCTCAACCTCGCCTGTGAGGAGTACGAGCTCACCTACCGTTCGACGATGATGACTCGCCATCTGAGCGAACTGCCGGTGAAATTCAAGGCGCACCAGCCCCATTTGTCGGAGCTGACCGCCTGCGAGTCCACCCCGGCACAGTCGGGTGCTCCGGTGCAGTCGGCAGCCTCCCCGGCAACGCCTGTCAGGGAGCCCCTGGCCACGCGTTCCTCGTGGTGGCGGTCGGTCCGGAAGTGGCTGCGCCGCCGCTAGGGGGCGGGTCCGCCCACTTCCGGCACAGGCCGGATCTCGCTCATGCGTGGTGACTCAGGTGAACGACCGGGGCATGCCCGACACTGTGATCAGCGCGCATGAGGGAGGCACGTGATGACGGTACGGACCCCGGCAAGACAGCCAGGGCGACCACTCGCCTCGCCCTGGCCACGGGCCTGTATGGCCGTCGGCGCCGGGGCCGTGCCTGCGTTGGCCTTCCCCGCGCCCTCGTTGTGGTGGCTAGCCTGGGTCGCCTTGGTGCCCTGGCTGCTGCTCGTCCGGTCAGCCCGTACGGGTCGGCGGGCCGCGCTCGATGGCTGGCTCGGTGGGGCCGGGTTCCTGTTTGCTCTGCATCATTGGCTGCTGCCTAGTCTGCATGTGTTCATTCTGGTGCTGGCCGCGCTGCTGGGGCTGTTGTGGGCGCCCTGGGGGTTGCTCGTGCATCGGCTGTTGGGGGGCGTCCCGGGGGCCGGGCGGGTCGTGGTGGCGCTGTTCGTGGTGCCGGCCGGGTGGTTGTTGGTGGAACTGGTGCGGTCCTGGGAGTACTTGGGTGGGCCCTGGGGGCTGCTCGGGGCCAGTCAGTGGCAGGTCGCTCCCGCGTTGCGCGTCGCCTCCGTCGGAGGGGTGTGGCTGGTCGGGTTTCTGATCGTCGCCTTCAATACCGGGCTTGCCGCGGTGATTTCGGCGCCTCGGGCCCGTGCCGCCGCATTCGGTGGCTTGCTGGCCTGCGCCCTCGCCGTGGGTGGCATCTGGGTGTGGGCGCCCTTGCCTCAGTACGCCGGTACGGTGCGGGTCGCGATCGTCCAGCCCGGGGTCATCGGCGGCAAGGGCAGCGTGCAGCGGCGCTTCGATCGTGAGGAGGAGCTCACGCGCTCCCTGGCCGGGCAGCGCGTAGACCTGGTCGTGTGGGGCGAGAGCAGCATCGGTCAGGACCTGCAGAACCGCCCCGACCTGCGCGACCGGCTCACCGCGCTCTCCCGGGCGGTCCGCGCCGACGTGCTGGTCAACGTCGACGCCCGGCGCTCGGACCAGCCGGGGATCTTCAAGAGCTCCGTCCTCATCGGTCCGGACGGTCCCACCGGGGACCGTTACGACAAGATGCGGCTGGTGCCGTTCGGGGAGTACGTTCCGGCGCGTTCGCTGCTCGGCTGGGCGACGTCCGTGGGCAAGGCGGCCGACGAGGACCGGCGTCGCGGTGACACGCAGGTGGTGATGCGGCTGCCGGAGACCAGCGGTCGCGGTCTGCGGGTCGGGCCGCTGGTGTGCTTCGAGTCGGCCTTTCCGGACATGAGCCGGCAGCTGGCCCGGGACGGGGCCCAGCTGCTCGTCGCGCAGTCGGCGACGTCCACCTTCCAGGGCAGTTGGGCGCCCGCCCAGCACGCCTCGCTCGCCGCGCTGCGCGCCGCCGAGACCTGGCGGCCCATGGTGCACGCGACGCTCACCGGAGTGAGCACGGTGGCGGACCCGAGCGGCCGTACGGTCGGACGGCCGCTCGGCACGGACAGCAGTGCCGCCGCCGTCTACGACGTCCCGCTGGCCCGGGGCACCAGCCCGTACGTACGGACCGGGGACTGGGCCCTGTACGGTTCGCTGGCGATCCTGGCCGGCTACGGTGCCGTCGAAGGCGTCCGACGGACCGTCAGGAGTCCGCGGCGATCGCGGTGACGATCCGTTCGCACAGCTCGTGGGTGAGCAGCGCGTCCGCCGCGTCCAGCGTCCTGCCCGCCGCCACGGCCTCGAGGAAGGCGTCGACGATCTGCTCGATGCCGCGCTGCCGGGCGACGGACACCCAGTCGCCGCGGCGGCGGACGGTCGGCTGGCCCTTGTGGTCGACGACGTCGGCGAGGTTGAGGACCTGGCGCTTGGTCTCCTGGCCGGAGACCTCCAGGATCTCCTCGGTGGAGCCGCTCATGCGGTTCATGGTGCCGATGGCGGTGAAGCCGTCGCCGGACAGCTGCAGTACGACGTGGTGCGCCAGGCCGTCGCGGACCCTGGCCCGTACGTCGACGTGGTCGACGGTGCCCGGCGTGAGGAAGCGCAGGGTGTCGACGACGTGGATGAAGTCGTCGAGGACGAGCGTGCGCGGGTCCTCGGGAAGGCCCACGCGGTTCTTCTGCATCAGGATCAGCTCGCGCGGGTGATCGGCGCACTGGGCGTACCCGGGGGCGTAGCGGCGGTTGAAGCCGACCATGAGGGAGACCTGCCGCTCCCGGGCCAGGTGGACGAGCCGCTCGCTCTCGGCGAGGTCGTAGGCGAGCGGCTTGTCGACGTAGACCGGGACGCCCGCCTCGAGGAGGCGGGTGACGATCTCGGGGTGTGCGGCGGTGGCGGCGTGCACGAACGCCGCGTCGAGGCCGGCCGCGAGCAGGGAGTCGAGGTCGGTGTGGCGCCGTTCGTCCGGCACGTGGTGGGTGTCGGCGACGCGGTGCAGGGTGGCCGGGGTGCGGGTCTGCAGGTGGACTTCGAGGTCCGGCCGGGTGGTGAGTACGGGCAGATACGCCTTCTGCGCGATGTCTCCGAGGCCGATGCAGCCGATTCTCATTCTGGCCTCCCCTGGGCGCGCCTACTGCTTCCTGCTCAGGCAGCATACGTCTGTACGGGCGGGCGCCAGTCGGCGATGCCGTCGAGGCCGCGGAGCATGAGCCCCGGGGCGAGGCGGCCGGCGGCGCCGAGCGCGGCGTCGCGCAGGACGGCGGGGGCGCCGTTGAGCATCGACGCCCGGCCGGCCCGCGCCGAGCGGCGTACGACGTCCATGGTGCGCGGCAGCCGGTCGTGGGTGTAGGCGGCCAGTGCGGCCGTGGGGTCCTCGCGGGTGGGGGCGAGGTGGTGGGCGAGGACGACCGCGTCCTCGATGGCCTGGTTGCCGCCCTGTCCGAGGCTCGGGGGCATGGCGTGGGCGGCGTCGCCGAGGAGGGCGGTGCGGCCCCGGTGGTAGGCGGGCAGGGCCTGGGCCATGTAGTGGACGTCGTGCCGCAGGACCGCCCCGGGTTCGGCCGCGGCGAGGATGTCGGGGACCGGGTGGTGCCAGCCGCCGAAGCGGCGCAGGAGCTCGGCCTTCTCGTCGGGGGCGCGGTCGCGGGCGGGGGCGGGGGCCGCCGCGTAGGCGTAGACGCGTCCGTCCTTCAGCGGCTGGCTGCCCCAGAGCCGCCCTTCGCCCCAGGTCTCGTGCGGCGCGAAGGGCTGCTCGGGCGCGGGGACGACCACGCGCCAGGTGGTGAATCCGGCGTACGTCGGCCCTGGGTGGGCGGGGAAGAGTGCGCGGCGCACGGCCGAGTTGACGCCGTCCGCGCCGACGACGAGGTCCGCCTCCAACTCCCCGTCCGGGGTGGCGACGCGGGCGGGACGGCCGGCGGCGCCGGGGTCGGCGAGGGTCGCGGGGGTACCGGTGCGGACGGCTCCGTCGGGCAGGTGCGCGGTGAGCAGAGCGGCGAGGGTGGCGCGGTGCAGCAGGACCAGCGGGCCGCCGAAGCGCCGGGCCGCGGCCCGGCTGTCGGTACGGGCCAGCCAGCGGCCGTCCCGCCTGCGCAGTCCGGCGTCGCCCTGCCAGGCGGCCAGCGGGCGGACCTCGTCGCCGAGGCCGATGACGTCCAGGGCGCGCTGGGCGTTGGGGGCGAGGGAGATGCCGGCGCCGACGGGTTCGAGGGTGGCGGCCCGTTCGAGGACGGTGACGTGCCAGCCTCTCAGCCGCAGGGCGACCGCCGCGGTGAGTCCGCCGATTCCGGCACCGATGACGACGGCACGGGGCTGTTCCATGACTCCTCCTCGTCACTACATCTGTAGTGAGAGATTACTACGCCCGTAGTGATGCGGCTAGGTTGGGACCATGACCGCAGCACCACGCAGCGCCCGCACCCCGGGGGCGCCCTCCCGCGCCGAACTGATCGCCGACACCGCCATCGCACTGCTCGCCGAGCGGGGCATGCGGGGCCTGACCCACCGCGCCGTGGACGAGGCGGCCGGACTGCCGCCCGGCTCGACCTCCAACCACGCCCGTACGCGCGCGGCACTGCTGGAACTCGCGGTGCGCCGGCACGCGGTGCGCGAGGCACGAGTGCTGACGCCGACGGAGATGCCGGGCCTCACGGACGGCCCGGAGGCCCTCGCCGATGCAGTCGCCCTGGCCCTGCACTGCATCCTCACCGACCACCGCGAACTGCTCATCGCCCGCTACGAGCTGGCCCTGGAAGCGACCCGGCGGCCGGAGCTGCGGAAGATCTACGACGCCGAGGGGCGTGCCTTCCGCGAACCCCTCGTCGCGCTCATGGCGGCGGCGGGCTCCACCGAGCCGGAGCGGCATGCACTGAGCCTGCTCGCCTGGAGCGAGGGGCTGATGTTCTCGTGCGTCGCCGGGTCGTTCCACGCCGAGGTGCCCACCCGAGCAGAGCTGCGCAATGGTCTCGTCGAACTACTGCGGGGCGCACTGAGGCGATAATGATCCTCACCAAGTGGTTTGTGGCGTCTCAGGGAGGCCAGCGACACCACCCGAGGTGGGGCGCCTCCCTGGAGTCGACGATGGCAGCAGAGCCGGTGCAGCGGCCGCACCCTGCCATCCGATGCTCGCCGCAATGCCGATGAAGGCCTGCCGTTCAGCGGCTGGCATCGCGGAACGTGCCACAGAAACACCGTACGACACACCAACACCACTGGGCTCAAGCCTTACTTACAGACCTGGGGACGGGTCACCGGTGCTTCACGCGCCCCCGATTCACGCTCTGCCTGCGGATATCGCTCCCGCGTCACGGTGGAAGCCGCCTGGGCCGGATCCTCCTGTTTGACCACCTCCAGGTGACCGGTCCGGCTCGGCGAGACGGTGATCACACGTCAGGCCACGCCGAGGCGTCACCAGGTCTTCATGAAAGGCGCAGTCGTCGCGATTGCCCCCGGAGGCAAGATCGTCGACACTCTCATCGAGCACGTGTTGCAGTTGGTCGAGCAAGTCTCGCCCGACCGAGGGGCGCGAAAAAGGAGGTGCATCATCTCTTCCTTCACACTGCCGCAATTCTACAACCCGTTCCCATCCCGCCTGAGCCCTGAACTGATGACGGCTGCTGACGAGTCACTGAGGTGGGCTCAGGATATGGAATTGGTGGCTTCACCATCCGCCCAGGAGCGTTTCGAATCTGCTCTCTATGGAGAGTTCGCGGCCCGCACGTATCCTGATGCCCCCACGGATCGGCTCGTGGTGGCGGCTAAGTGGTGCGCCTGGCTGTTTCTGTTCGACGACCATTTCGATGACTGCTACTTGGGACGCAGTAAATCCGACGCGGAGGCAGTCCTCCCCAACCTGCTTCGATGCCTTGCGAGCCCGGAGATCGAGCCACTGATCCCAGGCAACCCGCTGGAGGCCGCACTGCTGGACCTCTGGCCACAAACAGCAACCAGGATGTCCCCCTCCTGGAGGGGGCGATTCAAACGACACATGCACGACTATCTGATGTCGTACTTCTGGGAGATCTCCAATAGATCCCGGCGGCACACTCCAGACCTCGTCATGTACATCGACATGAGGCGGGACACTGGTGCGACGTGGATCGGCTTCGACCTTATCCCCTACACCGAAGGGCTGGAGGTGCCAACCTGGCTCAACGATAGCCTCCTTCTCCGGACCATGGAACTGGCAGCCATCGACGTGATCTGCATCTCGAACGACATCCTGTCGCACGAAAAGGAAATGGCGCGCGGCGAGGTCAACAACATCGTTCACGTCGCCCAACAACTCACCGGCGGCGAGATCCAACAATCCGTGAACCTCGTCAACGCAATACAGAATTCACGGATTCGATTGTTCCTCGACCACAAAGAGCAGATTCCGGCCTGGTTGGAGGAGTCTGAGGCATCTCCCGCAACACGACAGGCAGTTGAGCGCTACATCGTCGGACTTGAAAGCTGGATCAGGGGAAACCTCGACTGGTCCTTGCGCACCGCTCGCTACCTGAACGTGGAATATGCACCGGGCCACGGCGACCGCGTCAGTTGGGCGGAGAACCTGAGCGGCGTCACCGACGATGCACTACGAGCGCCCGTAGAAGATCGGAAACCAGCCGGTCTCGGCTGGGGTGCCGCGACCACCTGACCACCCCGACCCGAAGGAATGCAACACCGATGCACCATCGAAGGTCATCATCCTACTCTTCGACGCCGAGTTGACGCACAGACTCTCTGCGGTCGCGCTCCCGATATTCGAGGTCGCCGCACGTTCAGCAATCATTTCACCCCCGGCAAGCCCTAGAGATTCCCGAGGGCAAGCACTTCCGTCGCAATCAACTGGTTTCACCCTCCCAGCCTGACCAGCCCCGAAATGAACACCCCGTAGTTGCATGCGATCGCCGGCCTAGGCGCATGCAAGGTTGCCTCCATGGGATGCGGCGATGCGCGATTCGTCGACCTCACCTGGCGAGGTTGGGTATCTTCAACCAGACAACCAACGTCCCTGCGTCAGGCGTTTTAGCCATCACGGCGGGTAAAAGACCGGTTCATGCCTTTCTTCGTTACGCTGAGGAAGGCCTTCGACCTACCAGCATCGCAGCAGCACGACGAAGTCATTTAATTCTGTGGCGTGACCGAACGCCAACCGCGATGATGGCAGCCATGATCACACCCGAACGCATCGAGCAGCCCACCATCGCCGGCGAACGCATCGCTCTCGAGGGCTTTCTCGACTATCAGCGCGCCACCCTCGCCATGAAGTGCGCCGGACTCGACGACAAGAGCCTGCGGGAGGCCTCGGTGCCGCCGTCGGGGCTGACGCTGCTCGGGCTCGTACGGCACATGGCCGATGTCGAACGGCACTGGTTCCGGCGGATACTCACCGGGGAGACGTCGGCCACGCCGATCTTCTACAGCGACGAGGACCTCGACGGGGACTTCCGCACCTCCGAGCAGGACACGGCGGAGGAAGCCTTCACCGCCTGGCAGGCGGAGGTCGCCGCGGCCCGGGAGGCGGCGGGCGGACACTCACTGGACGACCAGAGCGTCGGCACGCGCGCCAACGGCGACCGGGTCGATCTGCGCTGGATCCTGCTCCACATGATCGAGGAGTACGCACGCCACAATGGTCACGCCGACCTCATCCGTGAACGGATCGACGGCGTGACCGGGGATTGACGGGGAATGACCGGGGCGGGATGACCGGGGAGTGACGGTGTGACGGACGGCGCACGGGGGCCGTCCGTGATCCCGTATCACCCCCGCGAGGAATTCCCAACGGGCCGTGGGCCCCAGCAGGGTTGGGCGGGTGCATCGAATGCCCGCAGCGGCCTGCCTGGTGGCGGTGGCGATGTCGGCCGCCACCGGCTGCGTCGCCGTCTCCCCGCATGACGACCGGTCCGTACCGCCCCGCCTCTCCCGTGCCGCGGAGCCCGAGGCCGGGCCCGGCCCTGCCCGTGAGTCCCTGGTCACCACCGGGGACGGCCCGGAGCGTGGCAGGGCGTCGCTCGGGCGGTCCACGGATCCGCCCCTGCTCCTGACCGGTGACCCGCCCTGGGGCCCTTCGTGGGAACCGGGCCGGGAGCCGGTGTGGGGTACGGGCGAGGGCCCGGGAGGAGAACCGTCCCGGGACGCCGGGTGGGGGCCCTCCTGGCGGCCGTCATGGAGGCCGTCGTGGAATCGGGGGCAGGGCACGCCTGATTCGCCCCGTCCCGCCGCTCCCGGCGAGCGGGAGCGCGCGGAGCCGCCGCGGACGGCAGAACGCCCCGCGGGCGGCGACCGTTCCGCCGAACCGCCCGCCTCGACACCCGCCGCCCGGGAGGCGCATGAGGCGCCGGCCCCGCCCGCCCGCCGGCACGAGGAGTCCCACGGCCGGTCGGGCCACGAGTCGCACCACGAGGCCCCGGCCCCCGCGCCGGCCGCGCCCGCGCCACCGCGGGGCCGCGGCGGCAACGGCGTCTGCGCGATGGGCGACACCTACGGCAAGTGGCAGAAGGGCGGCGACGCCTCGCGGATCTGCCGTCAGGTGTACGGCAACTGACCGCGTCGGCCCCACCCCGGGCGGGCGGTCAGGTCGGACTGCCCGCCCGGAACCATCAGATGGCTCAGACCGCTCAGACCGCGAGGTCCGGGATGCGCCAGTCGATCGGCTCGTGGCCCTGGGCCGCGATGGCCTCGTTGATCTGGCTGAAGGGGCGGCTGCCGAAGAACTTCTTCGCCGACAGGGGCGAGGGGTGGGCGCCCTTGACGACGATGTGCCGCTCCTCGTCGATGAGCGGCAGCTTCTTCTGGGCGTAGTTGCCCCACAGCACGAAGACGGCCGGGTCGGGCCGGGAGGCCACGGCGCGGATGACCGCGTCGGTGAACTTCTCCCAGCCCTTGCCCTTGTGGGAGTTGGGCTCGCCGCCGCGCACCGTCAGGACGGCGTTGAGCAGCAGGACGCCCTGCTCGGCCCACGGCTGGAGGTAGCCGTTGTCCGGGACGTCGTAGCCGAGCTCCTCCCGCATCTCCTTGTAGATGTTGCGCAGCGAGGGCGGCGTCTTGACACCGGGGCGCACGGAGAAGGACAGGCCGTGGCCCTGGCCCGCCCCGTGGTACGGGTCCTGGCCGAGGATGAGGACCTTGACCCGGTCGAACGGAGTGGCGTCCAGGGCGGCGAACACCTCGCCGCGCGGCGGGTACACCGGCGCCTTCGTCCGCTCCTCCTCGACGAAGGCGGTGAGGTCCTTGAAGTAGGGCTTGTCCAGCTCCTCGCCGAGGACTCCGTGCCAGGACTCGGGCAGCACGTCGGTGACACTCACGTCGACAACCTCCGGTGGTTCGTTCCGTTCTCGCGTGAGAACTTACCCGCCACCACTGACAACGCCGTCCGCCCGGCCGCCGGGGACCCTGCGGGCCCCGGCGGCCGGGGGCGTCGTACCCCGTCAGACCCCGTCAGATCCCGTCAGACCCCCGCGTTGAGGAAGAGCCCGCCGTCCACGACCAGGGTCTGGCCCGTGATCCAGCCCGCGGCGTCGGACAGCAGGAACGCCGCCGCGCCGCCGATGTCCTCCGGGACGCCCAGGCGCCCGAGCGGGTAGGAGGCCACGGCCTCCTGCTCGCGGCCTTCGTAGAGGACGGCGGCGAACTGGGTCTTCACCAGGGCCGGGGCGATGGCGTTGACCCGTACGCCCGGCGCCAGCTCGTGGGCGAGCTGCAGGGTGAGGTTGATCATGGCGGCCTTGCTGATGCCGTACGCGCCGACGAAGCGGGACGACCCGAGACCGGCGACGGAGGCGATGTTGACGATCGCGCCGCCGTTCTCCTTCTGCCAGGCCTTGTACGTCTGCTGGGCGAAACCGAGCGCCGAGATGACGTTGGTCTCGAAGACCTTGCGGGCGACGCTCAGCTTGAGGTCGGCGATGGGGCCGAACACCGGGTTGGTGCCGGCGTTGTTGACGAGGTAGTCCACGCGCCCGAAGGCCTCCATGGCGCGCTCGACGGCCACGGCCTGGTGGTCCTCGTCGTGGGCCCTGCCCGCCACACCGATGGCCTGCCGGTCGCCGAGCTTCGCCACGGCCTCCTTGAGGGCGTCCTCGTTGCGGCCGGTGATGACGACGCGGTCGCCGCGGGCCACGAGGGCCTCGGCGATGCCGTAGCCGATGCCCCTGCTGGCGCCGGTGACGAGGGCGACTCTTCCGGTGAGCTCCCGCTCCTGAACGGTCATGTCTGTCCGCCTTTCCGTCAGTTGAGGGGGCCGCCGGCCACGTACAAGACCTGGCCGGAGACGAAGCCGGCCTGCTCGCCGGTGAAGAAGGCGACGGCGTGGGCGATGTCCGCGGGCTCGCCGACGCGCTGCACCGGGATCTGGCTCGCGGCGGCGGTCTTGAAGTCCTCGAAGGTCATGCCCACCCGGGCGGCGGTGGCCGCCGTCATGTCGGTGGCGATGAAACCGGGCGCGACGGAGTTGGCGGTGATGCCGAACTTGCCGAGCTCCTTGGCGAGGGTCTTGGTGAAGCCCTGGATCCCGGCCTTGGCGGCCGCGTAGTTGGCCTGGCCACGGTTGCCGAGGGCCGAGCTGCTGGAGAGGTTGACGATCCGGCCGAAGCCGGCGTCCACCATGTGCTTCTGGCAGGCGCGCGACATCAGGAACGCACCGCGCAGGTGGACGTTCATGACGGCGTCCCAGTCGCTGTCGCTCATCTTGAACAGCAGGTTGTCGCGCAGCACGCCCGCGTTGTTGACGAGGATGACGGGGGCGCCCAGCTCCGCAGCGACGCGGGCCACGGCGGTGTCCACCTGGGCGGAGTCGGAGACGTCGCAGCCGACGGCGAGGGCCGTGCCGCCCGCCGCCTTGATCGTCTCCACGGTCTCCGCGCAGGCCGCCTCGTCGAGGTCGAGGACGGCGACCGCGCGACCCTCGGCGGCCAGGCGCACGGCGGTCGCGGCGCCGATGCCACGGGCCGCGCCCGTGACCAGGGCTACGCGCTGCTCGGTGGTGGACATGCGGGTTCTCCTCACCTCGAAGGCGGCTCCCCCGCCTTCGAACAGCGGGTGAGCAACCGCTTAGTAACGTCGGACGATCTCCGACGCTAGAAGCACCGCCACCCGCTGTCAACGCCTCGCGGCGCACCGCCTCCCGCGTGGCCCGCCGCTCACCTGACCAGCAGGTCCAGCAGACGCTCGGACTCGCTGTCGGGGTCGACGGTCAGTCCGGTGTGTACGGGCCCGGGCTGGACGATCGTGCTGCGCGGCGCGATCAGCCAGCGGAACCGCCGGCCGGCGTCGTCGCAGGCCGCCTGCCCGGCGCGCTCGCCGCCCGCGCAGACGCCTTCCACGGCGTGCAGAGCCGCGCGTACGCCCGCCACGTCCGCCGTGGGGTCGAGGGCCAGCAGCCGGGCCTCGTCCAGGTGGATGCGGGCGGCGACGTAGGACTTGGCCTGGCAGTAGACGACGACTCCGGCGTTGATCTGCTCCCCGCGCTCGACGCGTGGTACGACGCGCAGCAGCGCGTACTCGAAGACGTCGCGTCCGTTGTGGCGCGTCATTTCCCGGCCTTTCCGTCCAGCCTGACACGCACCCATTCCGGGGCCTGCGAGGGTTTGTCGGCGCTACGCTCGCCAACGGTGATGCGATCGCCGATGGTCGCCGCGCGGTCGAGCAGGACCTCGACGTAGGCGCGGCGCAGGGCGTCCGGGCTGTCGAAGCCGGGCTCGTCCACGAGCCACTCGTCGGGCACGTCGGCGGCGACCTCGGTCAGCAGCTCGGCGGTGATGCGCGGGGCCAGCTCGGCCGCGGCGCCCGCGACGTCCGGGTCGAAGGAGGCGAGCACATGGTCGGAGGCGTCGTACGCCTTGCCGGCCGCGGCCGCCGCGCTCGGCCAGTTGTGGTGCCAGATCATGGTGGCGCCGTGGTCGATGAGCCACAGCCGGCCGTGCCAGACCAGCAGGTTGGGGTTGCGCCAGGAGCGGTCGACGTTGTTGATCAGCGCGTCGAACCAGACCACGCGCCCGGCCTCGGCCGCGTCGGTCTCGAAGGCGAGCGGGTCGAAGCCGAGGGCGCCGGGGAGGAAGTCCATCCCGAGGTTGAGGCCGCCGCTGGCCTTCAGGAGTGCCTGCACCTCGGGGTCCGGTTCGCCGCGGCCGATGACCGGGTCGAGCTGGATGCCGGCCAGTTCCGGCACCCGCAGCCCGAGGCGGCGGGCGAGCTGCCCGCAGATGACCTCGGCCACCAGCGTCTTGCGGCCCTGGCCGGCGCCGGTGAATTTCATGACGTACGTACCGAGATCGTCGGCCTCGACGATCCCGGGAAGCGAGCCGCCCTCACGCAAGGGCGTGACATAGCGGGTCGCCGTGACTTCGGGGAGCATCGCCCCAGGTTACTCGGCCGTTGAACGCCACAGGCGCGCGAACCGTATGGCTCCTCGAACCAGCCGACTCCTGGAACGAACAGCGAGGGATCGATCATGACGCATTCGTCACCCGCCCCGGCCGGAGCGACCCGGCGCACCGTCGTCGCGACGGCCGGGGTCGCCTCTCTGGCCGCCGTGCTCGCCGCGTGCGGAGGTTCCGGGGGTGAGAAGAAGGGCGAAAGCGAGGCCCTGGCCCGGACCGCGGACATTCCGGTGGGCGGCGGGAAGGTGTTCCCGGACCGGAAGGTGGTCGTGACCCAGCCGACGAAGGGGCAGTTCAAGGCGTTCTCGGCGGTCTGCACACACCAGGGGTGCCTGGTGAAGGAGGTGACGAACGGGACCATCGTCTGCCCCTGTCACGGCAGCACGTTCTCCATCGAGGACGGCAGTGTGCGCAAGGACCCGGCGACCAAGCCCCTGCCGCCGGAGCGGATCTCCGTCAGCGGCGACTCCTTGACGCTGGGCTGATTGACGGTGGGCTGACCCCGGGCCGAGCGGCGTACGAGCGGTCCGCCGCACCCGCTCAGCGCTGCCGCCGCCGGTGCCGCCAGTCGCGCAGGAGGGCTTCGGTCGTGGTGACGGTGGCGACGAGCGAGAGGGTGTGGCGGACCATGGCCGCCGTGTACTCGGCGGGCACTCCGGCGATGGCGTCGGAGGGGACGACGGCGGTGTAGCCGAGGTTCACGGCGTCGAAGACGGTGTTCGGGATCGCGACGTTGGCGGAGACGCCCGCGACGATCAGGGTGCGGCAGCCGATGTTGCGCAGCAGGGCGTCCACGCCGGTGCCGGCCAGCGGCGAGAGGCCGTGCAGCCGGCGGACGACCAGGTCGCCGTCGCCGACCGGGACGGGCTCGGCGACGCGGACCGCGAGGGTGCCGGTCAGCTGCTGGACGGGCAGGCGTTCGGCGGCGCGGAAGAGGTGGGCGTTGCGGCTGGCGCCGCGGCCGTCGGGGCGGCGCTCGGCGATGGCGTGCACGACCTGGATGTCCGCCTGGTGCGCGGCGGCGACGAGGCGGGCGACGTTGACCAGCGCTCCGGAGGCGCGGGCGACGGCGGCGAGCTCGGGCAGGGCGCTGTCGGGGCCGACGACGCCGCGCTGGCACTCGACTGTCATCAGCACGGTGGTTGCCGGGTCGAGCCCCTCGGCGGGCTGGTCCTGCGGCGCCATGGTGCTCCCTCGTCGGGTCCGGCACGGGGTGGGGTCCGGGGCGCGTGAGGGTAGCGGGCATTGCGCGGCGGGGGAAGAGGACCCATCCTTTCTGACAGTCAGTCAGCTTCCGGAGGGCGGGTGGTGGACGATGGCCGTCACACAGCGGCGGGGCCGCCGGATCATGATGGATCCGGCGGAGCTGGACGCCTTCCTCACCGCGCAACGCACCTGCCGGGTCGCGACGGCGGGCCGCGACGGGCGGCCGCACGTCAGCGCACTGTGGTTCGTATGGGACGGGCGGGCGCTGTGGCTGTACTCCCTCACCCGCAGCCGGCGCTGGGCCGACGTGCGACGCGATCCGCGCCTCGCGGTCATCGTCGACGACGGCCGGGAGTACGGGGAGCTGCGCGGGGCGGAGCTGTCCGGCACCGCGGAGAGCGTCGGCGAGGCACCCCGCCGGGGCGAGGCGTGCCCCGCCCTGGAAACGCCGGAAAGACTGTTCGCGGCCAAGTACTTCGGCCTGGACGCGATGCCCCACGACGGCCGCCACGCCTGGCTGCGGCTGACGCCGCAGAGCGTGCTCTCGTGGGACTTCCGCAAGCTGCCGGGAGGGTGACGGGGCACGCGGCCTGATGCCGGGCAGGCTCGGGCACGCGCCAGGCACGGCACCCGTCAGGTATGGGCCGGCGCTGGGCACGGCACCCGTTGGGCCCGGGCCACCGCTAGGCGCCGACGGCCGCGCCGGCCGCTCGGAGGGCCTCGACCGCCGCGCGGATCGAGGGCCTGCGGTCGGCGTCCGCGCGCCAGATCGCGAAGACGTGACGGCACATCGTCGGTTGTACGCGCACCACGCGCACCCCCTCCGGCACCGGACCGCGGCCCAGGCGGGGCGCGACGGCGACGCCCAGGCCCGCGCCGACCAGGGCGAGCTGGGTAGGGTGCTCGTCGGCCTTGTGCGAGATGCGGGGCTCCACACCCTTGCCGCGCAGCGTGAACAGCAGCCAGTCGTGGCAGAACTCGCCCTTGGGCCAGGAGATCCACTCGTCCTCGGCGAAGTCCTCCAGCGCGACCTGCTCCCGGTCCGCGAGCGGGTGGTCGGCCGGGACGGCGACGTCGACGCGGTCGTCGAGCAGCGGGGCCTTGACGAGCTCGTCCGGCACCGGCAGCGGCTTGTTGTACCAGTCGAGGACGATGGCCAGGTCGATGTCGCCGCGCATCACCCGGGGGACGGCCTCGTCCTGCTCCATCTCCTCCAGCCGGACCCGCAGCTGCGGGTGCTCGCCGCGCAGCCCGACGAGCGCCGCCGGGAACAGGCCGCGGGCCGCCGTGGGGAAGGCGCCCAGCAGGAGCTCCCCGACGGCATGGCCGCGCTGGGCCTCCAGGTCGGCCTGGGCCAGCTCCACCTGCGAGAGGATGCGCGAGGCGTGGTCGGCGAGCAGCCGGCCGGCATCGGTGAGGCGCACCCCGCGGCCGTTCTTGGCGAGCAGCTGCTGGCCCGCCTCGCGCTCCAGCTTGGCCAGCTGCTGCGAGACCGCGGACGTCGTCACATGCAGTCCGTCCGCCGCGCCGCTGACGGAGCCATGACGGGCGACGGCATCGAGGGTACGCAGGCGCTCGAGGTTCAACATGTAAGCGATGCTACGCGATGCTGCCCACAATTATTTGCTTGTTCTAATCCGTACGAGACTGCATCGTAGTCACATGAGCACCAGCGCCACACCCAAAACGACATCCGCCCCTTCCGTCACAGACGCCCCTGCCGGTCAGGGGCGTTCGCCGGTCGACTGGCGGATCCGCTTCGGCGCGCTCGCCCTCATCTGGGGCTTCAGCTTTCTGTTCATCAAGCTCGGCACCGACGGCTACGCCCCGGCGTACGTCTCCTTCGGCCGGATGCTCTTCGGCACGGCAGTGCTCGCCGTGGCGATGGCGGTCAAGCGGCAGCGGCTGCCGCGCTCCCCGCGCACCTGGGCCCACCTGACCGTGGCGGCCTTCCTCCTCAACTCCCTGCCGTTCACGCTCTTCGCCTACTCCGAGCTGACGATCCCCTCCACCCTGGCCGGCATCTGCAACGCCACGACCCCGCTGTGGGGCATGGTGCTCTCCCTCGTGGCACTGTCCGAGGACCGCCCCACCCGGCGCCGCTTCGCCGGGCTCGGCCTCGGCTTCGCCGGCGTGCTCATCGTGCTCGGCGCCTGGCAGGGCTTCTCGGGCCAGGACACCGCGGGCACGGTCATGGCGCTCATCGCCTCCGCCAGCTACGCCGTCGGCTGGATCTACGTCCGGCGCACACTGTCCGGCACGGGCGAATCCAATCTGTCGCTGTCCGGCGCCCAGCTGCTCGTCGGCACCGTCCAGCTGGCGCTCGCCGCCCCGGTGTTCAGTCCCCTGCCGACCTCCTTCCCCGTGCTGCCGCTGCTGGCCGTCGTCGCGCTCGGCGCGCTGGGCACCGGCTTCGCCTTCCTCATCCAGTACGGCCTGGTCGCCGAGGTCGGGCCGACGACCGCCACCCTGACGACCTACTTCATCCCGGTCGTCGCGACCGGGGCCGGCGTGGTCCTCCTGGGCGAGGACCTCACCTGGAACACCCCGGTCGGCGCCCTGATCGTGCTGGCCGGCGCGGCCCTCACCCAGAGCAGCGCGAGCGCCCCCGCCAAGACCGTCCGCTCCCGGACCCTCCGGACGGGCACGAGCGCGACGGACAAGGCAGACGGGACGGACGGGACAGGCGGGCCGGGCGAGACCGGCGCGGACCGGACCGGGTCGGCTCCAGCCGCCACGGACCCGGTCGGCGCCGCCCGGACCCCGGCGGCCCGGGCCGAGTCCGCCCAGTCGTAGCGCCCCGCCGGGGTCAGTCGTAGCGCCCCGCCGGCACCGGTACGGTCGCGGCCGCCAGGGCGTCCGCGACCTTCCCTATCTCGTCCATCGTCACGCCGGAGACGGTCAGACGAACTCCGGGCGGCGAGGCCACCCGGAAGCGCGCGCCCGGCGCCACCGCCCACCCCGCCTGCAGCAGCCGCGTCACCGCCCCCGTCTCGTCGGGCACGGGCAGCCACACATTCATCCCGCTGCGCCCGTGCGCCTCGATCCCCCGCTCCCGCAGGGCCCGCACGAGGGCGTCCCGGCGCCGCCCGTACGCACGCGCCACCGCGACGGCGTCCACGGCCCCAGTGCGCCATAGGTGCAGCACGGCGTCCTGCAGCACATGGCTCACCCACCCGTGCCCCAGCCGCTGGCGCCCGCGCACCCGGTCCACGGTCACGGCGTCGCCCGTCAGCATCGCGAGCCGCAGGTCGGGGCCGTACGCCTTGGCGACGGAACGCACCAGCGCCCAGTGAGCGGTGACGCCGGCCAGCGGGTGCAGCGGAAGGTCGACGATGCCATGGCCGTGGTCGTCCTCGATGAGCAGCACATGGGAGTGGCGCGCGAGGACGGCCCGCAGCTCGCGGGCGCGCGCCTCGCCGACGGCCGCTCCCGTGGGGTTCTGCGCCCGGTCGGTGACGACCAGGGCCCTGGCTCCCTCCCGCAGCGCCCGCTCGGTGTCCTCGGGCAGGGGACCGTCGTCGTCGACCGCGACGGGGACCACCCGCAGGCCGAGCGCGGGCACGAGGTCCAGAAGACTGCCCCAGCCCGGATCCTCCACCGCCACGGCGTCCCCGGGCCGCAGATGCGCGGTCAGCACCCGCTCGATCCCGTCCAACGCCCCCGATGTGACCGCCACCGGCCCCTCGGGCACGCCGTCCTGCGCGAACATCGCCCGGGCCATGCGCTCGAGCTCCGTGTCGACCGCCGGAGTGCCGTACAGCACCGGATCACGGCGGGCACGCTCCGCGGCCGCCGCGAGCGCCTCGCCCAGCGGGGGCAGCAGCGCCGGATCGGGGTTGCCGGCGGAGACGTCCCGCACCCCCTCCGGCGCCTCCACACGGATCAGTTCGCGCGGCGCAGTGGCCGGGCGCTGCCGCACCCGGCTCCCCCGCCGCCCCGACGTCTCGATCACCCCGCGGTCGCGCAGCGTGCGGTACGCGGCCGCCACGGTGTTGGGATTGACGCCCAGCTCCACCGCCAATTCCCGCATCGGCGGCAGCAATTCGCCCGGCGCGAGCCTGCCGGCCCCCACCGCGCGCTCCACGCTCGCGGAAATGTCCGCTGCGCGACGACCCTCGATCCGATACTCTCCTAGCACAAACATGAGTATGCACTAGTGCAATGGAGAGCGCAATGCCTTCTTCCACGGTCGTCGAGCAGTCCTCCGGGGCCGGTGAGCAGTCCTCCGGCGCCGGGCAGTACGAGCGGACCGAGCGCACGATCCCCACCCGTGGCCGCGACCGGGCCTCCTACGACCGCGAGCGCATCCACGCGATACTCGACGCGGGCTACGTCTGCCATCTCGGCTTCGTCCGCGACGGCGCCCCCGTCGTCCTCCCGACGCTCTACGGGCGGATCGGGGAGCGCCTGTACGTGCACGGTTCGACCGGCTCGCGGCCGCTGCGCGCCGCCGGGCAGGCGGAGGAGCCAGGGCTGCCCGTGTGCATCACGGTCACCCACGTCGACGGCCTCGTCCTGGCCCGCTCCGCCTTCCACCACTCCCTCAACTACCGCTCGGTCGTGGTGCAGGGCACGGCCCGCCGGGTCACCGACGAGGCCGAGCTGACCGCCGCCCTCGACGCGCTGGTGGAGCAGGTCGTGCCGGGCAGGGCGGCGGACTCCCGCCCGGCGTCGCCCAAGGAGCTGGCCGCGACGGCCGTGCTATGCGTCGACCTCACCGAGGTGTCGGCCAAGGCCCGGGTGGGCGGCCCCAGCGACGACGTCGAGGACCTCGCCCTCCCCCACTGGAGCGGCGTCGTCCCCGTGACGACCACGTACGGCGCCCCGGTCCCGGCCGACGACCTCGCCCCCGGCATCCCCGTACCGGCCTACCTCACCGGTCTCTGAGCACGTCCGCCCGCGCGGGGGCCGCCGAGTCGCGCGCCTCCGCACAGGCCAGCACGGCCACCGCGCTCAGCAGAACGGCCGTGCCGACCGCGGTCGCGGCTGTCAGCCGCTCCCCGAGCAGGGCCACCGCGATGACCGCGGCCGTGACCGGCTCCAGCAAGGTGATCACCGTGACCGTCGTGCCCCGCACCGCCGTGAGCCCCGCGAAGAACAACGCGTAGGCCAGCGCGGTCGGCACCGACACCAGGTACCCCAAAAGCCCCAGCGTGCGCCCCAGTTCATGCGTCCGGGGCCACAGCCCCTCGGCCGCGGCAAGCGGCAGCAGGCACAGCGTGCCGACGCCGAACGACGTCAGAGTCGTCGTGAACGGATCCGAGCCCCTGCCCTGGTGGCCGAGAAAACGCGTGTAGAGGGTGATCACCGCATAGCCAGCCGCCGACAGCAGCGCCATGACGACACCCGCCGGCCGCACCGCGCCCCCGCCGTCGCCGCCGAGCATCAGCACCGCCAGGCCGGCGAGCGCGCCGGAGACGGCCAACCTGCCGCCCGTACCGAGCCGCTCGCCCATCAGCACCCTGCCGCCGAGCGCCACCATCACGGGCGCGGCCCCCAGCGTGACGACGGTGCCGACCGCGATGCCCGTCCCGTCGACCGCGGCGAAGTAGGCGGCCTGGAAGACGGCTAGGCCGGCGCCGGTGATCGCGATCCGTGTCACCCGTCGCCGCATCGGCTCCGCCGGGCGCCCTCCGCGCGGGCGGCCCCGCCGCAGAACGCGGACGGCCCAAACGGCCAGCAGGAGGGCGAAACCGCCGGCAGTGCGCCAGAAGCTGAGGGCGAGGGGGCCGAGGCCACTGGCGTCGAAGACGACGGCGGCCACCGGTCCGGAGGTGCCCCACGCCACGGCCGCGAAGGTGACGTAGGCGAGCCCGCGGCGTACGGACAGGCCCGTGGACGAGCGGTCGGCCGGGTCGGTGGCCGGCCCGCCGGAATGGCCGGTGGCCGGCCCGCCGAGGGCCGGGCCCGTCGATGACGACCGACCGGATGACGACGGACCGGATGACGACGGCCCGGTGGTTGAGAGACCGGTGGATGACAGACCGGTGGATGACAGACCGGCCGATGACGACAGACCGGTGGCCGGCTCGCCCGAAGAAGGGCAGGCCGGAAGAGAGGTGTGGTGCACGACTGTTCTCCCGCGGAAGACATGAATGATCGCTTGGTCCGTCTGCGGGCAGCGGCGATCAGCCCGGGAGCTCGTCCCGGGCCCGGTCCTCCGGGAAGCGGCCGCCCGCGCTACGCGGCGGGAGGCGGCAGAACAGTCATCGGCATGATCGTCAGCCTAGGCCGAACGGGTTCCCCCGGACAACTCCCGCCCGGCGTCCACCTCCGCGCCCGCCCCGGCGGCCACACCCGCATCCCTGCACGCGGCCACGCCCACATCCGCCCCAGCTCCCGCGCCTCCCCCGGCCACGGGCGTCGCCGACGCCTCCTTGGGCGTGGAGCGCTGCGCGATGAAGGCCCCTGTCAGCACGATCGCGCCACCCAGGATCTGGGGGACGGAGAGGTGCTCCCCCAGCAGCACCCAGGCCAGCACGCAGGCGATGACCGCCTCCAGGCAGGCGACGACGCCGGCGACCTGCGGCGAGAGCCGGCGTACGGACAGCACTCCGGTGAGGTAGGCCGCCACCGTCGCGACCAGGACGAGCCAGCCGACCAGCAGCGCGGCCGGTACCCGCATGTCGTTCATGTCGGTGCTCCCGGCGAGCACTGCCCAGTCCATTTTCCAGGGCATGGCCACGGCGGTGAGCAGGACGGCGCCGACGAGCAGCCCGTAGGCGATCACTCCGATCGGGTCGACGGGGTTCTCGCCGTCACCGCCGTGGTCGGACAGGATGAAGTAACCGACCTGGCAGAACGCCGCGCACAGCGCCAGCAGCAGGCCCACGGCGTCGAAGGTCAGCCCCGACCAGACCTGCACGACGCAGGCGAGCCCGCCCACGGCGAGGACCACGCCCACGGCCGCGGCCCGGCTCACCGGCCGCCGCTGGACGAACCGCACCCAGCCCAGCACGAGCGCCGGCGCGAGGTACTCGACCAGCATGGCGACGCCGACCGGGATCCGGGATATCGCCGCGAAGTAGCAGGCCTGGACGCCCGCCACGGCGAGCAGCCCGAAGCCGGCGAGGAGCGCGGGGCGCCGCGTCACCAGAGCGCGGTGGCGCCAGGCGACGGGCAGCAGGACCAGGGCCGCGCCGGTCGCCCGCAACCACACCACATGGAGGGGGTCCAGGCCCGCTTCGATCAGCGGCTTGGCCGCGACACCCGATCCACCGAACGCGAGCGCGGACACCAGGGCGAGGCCCAGACCGGCGCTTTTTCTTGGAGACGCTTGCATCGCTGCATCATGGCAGCAACGGACAGGACCGTCACCCTTTTTGGTCCTGGCAGATTCGCCCCGCCCGACGAACCATCACGACCCATCACGACCCACCACGTACCACCCCGGACCAGACACGGGCCCGCCACAACCCGCCCGCGCAGGCGACGGCTCAGCCGCACTCGGAGTGATTGCCCGCGTCCATCAGCGCGCCATCCACACACGCACCATCCACACATGCGGCGAGCAGGCCCGCGTCGACGCCGGCCCGCTGCAGGACGTCGACGGCCCGGCAGCGGGGGTCGCGTACCAGCGCCGCGAGCAGGTCCGTGCCGTGCACGCGCCCCGCGCCGCGCGCGTGGGCCCGGGCGTACGCCTCCCGCATGGCGCCGGCGGCGGCGGGCGACCAGCCGGGCATCGCGCCGCCGGACAGGGCGGGCAGGCGACCGGAGTCCTCCACCGTGCCGCTCCAGCGCAGTCCGTAGCCGATGGTGCGCTGGACGAGATAGCCGAGCAGCCGGGCGACCTGGGCCGGCCCGCCGGGGAAGGCACCCCGCGCGGCGGGGTCGGCCTCGAGCAGCGTGTGCAGCAGATGGGCGGTGTCGATCTGCCGGTCGCCGTCGCGTGCGGCGCGCCTGCGGGCACCCATGACCGCCGAGGCGAGTTCCGTGCTGAGCGGAGTCCCGCCCGCGGCCCCGGTCCGTCCGGTGTCAGGTGTACGGCTTTGCACCCCGCTACCCCATCAGTCCCATGTGATGAGAGCATCCCCGGAGAGTTGCATTCACACATCCGACGCCGGTCGGGTATGCGACGCGGGTTCCTCATCCTCAAGAAGGACGAGTGACGCATTTCGTCTCAGGGGCGCGCGTTTCCCGCCGGTTCGCCCGGGGTGACGTCCAGTGGGGCCGTGCGCTCCCCGGCCGTGAAGACGTACGCCCCCTGTTCGACGCGCGGCGTCCCCGCGCCGTCGAGGTCGCCCGGGGTCACCGCGAGCGCGCTCGGCGGGACGGTGAGCCGTACCGTGTCCGACTGCCCGGCCTTCAGATGGATCCTGGCGAACGCCACCAGCTTCCGTGGCGGGGCGAGGACGTCGCTGACGGGCCGGGAGACGTAGACCGGTACGACGAGGTCGCCGTCGCGCGCACCGGTGTTGCTCACCTTCACCGTCACCCCTACCTCGCGGCCCGCGGGTACGGAGGACGCCGCGAGGGCGATCGAGTCGAAGCGGTAGGTCGTATAGGAGAGCCCGTCGCCGAAGTCGTACGCCACGTCGTGCGCGGATTCCGCGCCCGCGTTGGTTCCGGGCAACTGCTGGTAGTACAGCGGTTCGTTGCCCGTCCGCCGGGGCCAGGACACGGGAAGCCGTCCGCCGGGGTTCACCTTGCCGAAGAGCACATCGGCGATCGCGTGGCCGCCCTCGGTGCCCGGCAGCCAGGACATCAGCAGCCCGTCCGTGCCGGCCGCCTCTCCCAGGGCCAGTGGTCGGCCGGCGATCACGGCGACCACGACCGGACGTCCGCTCGCCTTCAGTGCCGACACCAGCGCCTGCTGGTCCGCGGGAAGTTCGGGCCGAGGAGTGTCGGCCTCGCCCTCGGCCGCGGCCTTCTCCCCGACCACGACGACCGTCACATCGGCGGTACGGGCCTCCCGCGCCGCCTGTGCGGCGTTCTCGGCGTGGACGACGCGAGTGCCGTCGGGTGCGGCCGCCTTGATGCCCTCGAGCACGGTGGCGCCCTCGAGCTTCACCCCTGCGGGCACCCGGTGCCAGCCGACGGTCCAGCCGCCCGCCTGGTCCGCGATGTCGTCCGCGAGGGCGCCGGCGACCACGATCTTCCGTGCGGACGGCCCGATCGGCAGGACGTTCTTGCCATGGCGCTTCTCATTGCGCAGCAGGACCTGCGACGCGGCGGCGGCATGCCGGGCCAGTTCACGTCCCGTCCCCACGATTTCGGTGTTTGCGCGCTCGGCGTCGACAAATGGTCGTTCGAAGAGCCCGAGGTCGAACTTCAGCCGCAGCACGCGCCCGGCGGCCTCGTCGATCCGCTCCCGCGGCACCAGGCCGGCCCGTACCGCGCCGCGCAGGCCCTCGGTGAACTCGCGCGCCTCATAGGGTTCCATCGCCATGTCGACGCCCGCGTTGACCGCGAGGGCGATCGCGTGCGGATAGTCCGCCGCCACCTTGTACTTCGTCCACAGGGCGCGGACGTCCTGCCAGTCGGAGACCGTGACGCCGGTGAAGCCCCACTGCCGGCGCAGCACCGTCGTCAGCAGATGGCGGGAGGCGGTCGCCGGTACGCCGTTGAGGGCTCCGGAGTTGACCATCACGGTCTTCGCGCCGGCGTGGATCGCGGTGCGGTAGGGCACGAGGAGGGTGTCCTGGAGGTAGCGCGGGGAGACGTCGGCGGGTACCCGGTCGTGGCCGTTGGCGGGTTCGGAGTAGCCGCCGAGGTGCTTGACCGTGGAGGCGACCTTTTTGGCGCCGGCGGCACTCTCGGTGCCCCGCACCGCGGCGGCGGCCAGCGCGCCCGCGAGCAGGGGGTCCTCGCCGAAGGTCTCGTAGTAGCGCCCCCAGCGCCGGTCGCGGGCGAGGTCTGCGACGGGGGTGAAGTTCCAGTCCATGCCGGTGGCGGCGACCGCGCGGGCGGTGGTGTCGGCGACGGCGCGCACGAGCGCGGGGTCCCAGGCGGCGGCGAGGCCGATCTGGTGGGGGAAGACGGTGGCGCCGAGGACGTTGTTGTGGCCGTGGACGGCGTCGACGCCGTAGAGCACGGGAACGCGCAGCCGGCTGTGGTCCAGGGCGTACTTCTGCACCCCGTTGACCATGCGGGCCCAGTCGCCCGGTGTGTTGCGCGGCGGTCCCATGCCTCCGCCGGAGAGCACGGAGCCGACGGCGTGGTCGTCGAGCACGCTCTTCAGGCATGCCCGGCTCAGCTCGCCGCCGCTCTCGTGGCAGTCGCCCTGCAGCCGGACCACGGCGATCTGGGCCATCTGCCCGATCTTCTCGTCGAGCGTCATGCGGCGCAGCAGGTCACGCGTCCGCTCGTCCGGATCGGCGCGGGCGTCGCGGTAGAGCGGCTGTGCGTCGCCGGCGCCGGCGGGGACGCCGAGGGGAGCGGCCGCGCAGACGGCGAAGGCGGTGACCGCGACCGCGGCATGCCGCCGGTGCGTACGCAGGGCCATGGGGGCTCCGTTCCGATCAGATCCGGAACCGGAGTCTGCTCACGCCCCGCGACCCGGTCAAGGAACGCGGCGGGGCCCACGGAATACCGATTCCGTGGGCCCCGCCATTGTGGTGCGTCGGTCCTCGTCGCCTCAGTCCTCGTCGGCGAGGATCAGGTACATCTTCTTCCGCGCGTCGTTGACGACGGCGAGGGCCTTCTCCCGCTGCTCGGGGCTGCCGGTCCGCCAGACCTGGACCAGGGCCTCCATGAGGCCGGAACCGGCCTGCCGGATCTCCATCGCGCCCTCCCAGTCGGCGCCGCGCCCGACGTCCTCCCAGGGGGTCTGCGGGCCCGCGTCGGCCTCGGCGCGGCCGTCGGCGGTGAGCGTGAACAGCTTCTTGCCGCCCTCGCTCTCGCTGACGATCAGGCCTTCGTCCTCCAGCATCTGCAGCGTCGGATAGACGGAGCCGGGGCTCGGCTTCCAGCTGCCGCCGCTGCGTTCGGCGATCTCCTGGATCATTTCGTAGCCGTGCATCGGGCGGTCCTTGAGCAGCGCCAGGATCGAGGCCCGTACGTCGCCGCGCCGCGCCCTGCCGCCCCTTCCGCCGCGCCCGCGGCCGCCCATGGGCGGGCCGCCGAACGGCGGGCCGAAGGGGCCGAAGGCGCGCCGGCCTCCGAAGCCCTGCGGGCCGGCGCCGGAGCGGGGTCCGCGGTGTTCATGACCGTGTCCATGGAAACGCATTGCGTCCCTCCAATCATTGATCGGTCGCGATACCTCAACGATATATCGGAACCGATCGGATGACAAGAGAAGTCGACCGGGTCAGCAAGATCACGCAGGCACCGCGGCAGGGGCCGTCCCGGGCCCGCACCCGGGCCACCTCTCGCCAATTGGCTCTGGCCTGCGGCTTTTACGGGCGCCTACGGTCACCGCCATGCGGATTCGAATCGTCGACGCCTTCACCGACCGTCCCTTCGCCGGCAACCCCGCGGGAGTCCTGCTCCTGGAAGCCGACGCCTTCCCCGACGACGTCTGGCTGCAGCACGTCGCCAGGGAGGTCAACCACGCCGAGACGGCCTTCGCCCACCGGCTGCCGCCCGGCTCCGACGCCGACTGGGCGCTGCGCTGGTTCACGCCCGCCACCGAGGTCGACATGTGCGGCCACGCCACGCTCGCCACGGCCCATGTCCTGCGCACCACGGGGGCCGCCACCGGAACCGTGCGCTTCGCCGCACGCTGCGGCATCCTCACCGCGACGGCGCACGAGGACGGCACGATCACCCTGGACTTCCCGACCGCGCCGCTCACCGCGGTGGCCGCGCCCGACGGGGTGGCCGAGGCCCTCGGCGCCACGCCGCTGAGCACGCACGACACCGGCTCGCACATCGGCGACCTCGTCATCGAGCTCGCCGACGAGAAGACCGTACGGGCCCTGTCCCCCGACATCCCCGCGCTCGCCCGGCACTCCCGCCGGGGCATCATCGCCACCGCCCCGGCCGAGGACCCCGGCCGCGGCTACGACTACATCTCGCGCTGCTTCTTCCCGAACGTCGGGATCGACGAGGACCCCGTCACCGGCAGCGCGCACACGGCGCTGGCGCCCTTCTGGTCCGCCCGCCTGGGCCGCGAGGAGCTCACGGGTCTTCAGGCGTCCGCCCGCAGCGGCCTCGTCCGCACCACGCTGCGCGGCGACCGGACGCTGCTGACCGGCTCCGCCGTCACCGTCATCGACGGCGAGCTGCTGGCGTAAAGAGCCACCGGGGGACGGGTCAGGCCGTGGGCAGCCAGCCCACCTTGCCGGCGAGCAGCGCGTAACCGACGAAGGCCACGATGTCGATCAGCGCGTGCGCGGCGACCAGCGGCCCGACCCGCCCCCAGCGCCGGTAGAGCAGGACGAAGAGCACGCCCATCGCCATGTTGCCGACGAAGCCGCCGATCCCCTGGTAGAGGTGGTACGAGCCGCGCAGCACCGCGCTCGCCGCCAGCGCCGCCGCCGGCGTCCAGCCCAGCTGTCCCAGCCGGCGCAGCAGATAGCCGACGACCACGACCTCCTCCAGCACCGCGTTCTGCAGGGCCGAGGCGATGAGCACGGGAATCTTCCACCACACGTCGGGCAGGTTCTCCGGCACCACGGTCAGGTTGAATCCGGCCGCCCGCGCGGCGAGGTAGAACGCCAGCCCCGTGCCGCCGATGGCCGCGGCCAGGCCCGCTCCCCGGCTGAGGTCGAAGGCGGGCCGCTCCCGGTCGAAGCCGATGACGCGCAGCGTCCGGCCCTCGCGCATCAGCAGGTACGCCACCAGGAAGACGGGCACGAGCGCGGTGGCGATGCCGAAGAGCTGCCAGGCGAGGTCGAGCCAGGGCCTGCCGGGCGCGTGCGAGGCGTTGAGGGTGGCGGCCTGGTCCTTGAGCCCGCCCGGCCTGGTGGCCGCCCCGACAAAGCTGATCAGCGACGACACGCCGCTGGCCCCGAGCGAGAGCGCCAGGACGATCAGCAGCTCCGCGCGCAGCGTCCGCCGCGGCAGTGTGCCGTCGCCGCCCGGCAGCCCGGCCGGGGCCTCCGGCCGGGTGCCCGCGCCACCGTCTGGAGCGTTCCGCCGCACTGTCGTCTCCCGTCTGGCCGCCGTCACCACCGTCGTACGACGGTCGTCACAGCTTGCCCGACGGCCGCGCGCCGGTACCGACAGGGGTGCGCCCCGTGTCAGCCGGCGAGGCCGGCGGGCCAGGTGTGCACGGGTTCGCCGGTGCGCATCAGCTCGCAGTAGCGCCGCGTGGTGGCGGCGAGCGCCTGCTCGCGGTCCAGGCCCTTCTCCAGCGCCCGGTGGTAGGTGGCGGCCTGCCAGGAGGCGCCGTTCACCCGGCGGCGGCAGCGTCCTTCGATGACGCCGAGGTAGTGGTCGCGGTCGGCGGGTTCGACGCCCCAGGCGTCGAGGCCGGCGGCGGCCAGCGGCAGCAGCTCCTCCAGGACCAGCCGCACGGCGGGCACCCGCGCGGGGGCGCCGCCCCGGCCCGCCCGTGGCCAGCGCAGGAAGGCCTCGATGCCGTGGCGGCAGGCGACGTCGAAGTTGTCGGCGGCGACGGCGAACGGCATCCGGGTCCACACCGGGCGGGGCTCCTCGGCCAGCGCCCTGATCAGCCCGTAGTAGAAGGCGGTGTTGGCGATGACGTCGGTGACGGTGGGGCCTGCGGGCAGCACCCGGTTCTCCACGCGCAGGTGGGGGACGCCGTCGGCGATGCCGTAGACGGGGCGGTTCCAGCGGTAGACGGTGCCGTTGTGCAGGGTGAGTTCATGCAGCATCGGCACCCCGCCCGCGTCCAGGACGCTCAGGGGGTCCTCGTCGCTCGAGATGGGCAGCAGGGGCGGGAAGAAGCGCAGGTTCTCCTCGAACAGCTCGTACGCGGAGGTGATCCAGCGCTCCCCGAACCAGGTGCGCGGCCGCACACCCTGGACCTGCAGCTCGGGCGGACGGGTGTCGGTGGACTGGACGAACAGCGGCGGTCGGGACTCTCGCCACAGCTCCCGGCCGAAGAGAAAGGGCGAGTTGGCGCCGACGGCTATCTGGGCAGCCGCGACGGCCTGCGCGGCGTTCCACACCGCGGCGAACCGTCCGGGGGTCACCTGCAGGTGCAGCTGCACGGACGTACAGGCGGCCTCGGGGGCGATGGACCTGGCGGTGCAGGTGAGGTGCTCGACGCCGGAGATGTCGATGGTGAACTCCTCGCCCCGGGCGGCCACCACCTGGTCGTTGAGCAGGTAGTACCGGTCCGCGACGGACAGGCTCGTGGGCACGAGATCGCCGCTGGTGAGGGTCGGAAGAATTCCGATCATGACGATTCCGGAATCGACTTCCATGGCCTTGCGGTCGGCGTACGACAGACCCGTGCGCAACTCCTCGGCAAGCTGGTCCAGAACCCTTCCCGAGAGCCGGTGAGGGACGATGTTCACTTCCAGGTTGAACTGTCCCAGCTCGGTCTGGAAATCATGGCTCGCGATGCGTTCCAGCACCTCGGCATTCACCATGCTCGGCATGCCGTCGGGGCCCGCGAGATTCAGCTCGATCTCCAGCCCCATAAGATTCCGGGGGCGGTCGAACCGCTTCTCCGCCAGCAGCCTCGCCAGCCCTTCCAGACACTGCCGGAGCTTGTCCCGGTGGTGCTGTCGGTCGGCGAGGTCGAACCCCATGGCCACGACCTTCTCACCCATTCAAGCGTCCCTTCTCAAGCGGGTCGCCCCCGGCGCCGACCTCCGTGTCACGGTCGATGATGCCCAGGCGACGCGATCGATAACGCCTCACGGCGGCCGCATACCCGGTAGGCTCTCGCCGAGCGCACTCCGGCACATTCCGTCGGCATAAAGTGGCCACCGGGGCGCGACGTAATGCGCTGGTGATAAACACCGATCGGATCCGGCCTACCGTATACGGAGAAAAGGCCGAGGTCATCGGCGCGGGCCCGTCACAAAAACACCGAAATCCCCCCTCGAACGGGTCCCGATTTGCCCTTGCCGGAAATACTGGCGACCGCTAGGCGAAACATCATGTGAACATGTGTCGTATAAACTCCGGAATGAGGCAGAGAGTAGGCGCCCTGGAGTCGGTCCCGGCCCCCCTCTGGCCCCGCACGCCGACAGCGTCGTCCGCACCTGCCCAGCTCCACCGTGTCTCCGAAGCGAGAGGCGACCCACACCATGCCGCTGCATGTCCCCCCTGCCCCCGCGCCTGCCCTCCGCAGCGTCCGCACGGCCCTCGGTTCCCCCACCGCGGTCCGCGAGGCGCGCACTCCGTCGCTGACGTCCGCCCGGACGCCGCTCAGCCCCGAACTCCCGCTGCCCGTCCACGTCCTGGAGCGGGTCACCCCGCGCGGCACGGCACCCCGCACCCGGCTCACCGGCTGGCGCTTCCTCATCAAGGGGGGCGACCGCGCGGTGGCCGCGGGCGAGGCGATGCTCACCCCCGACGGCTGGGCCTTCTCGCACTTCTTCGAGGGCCCCTACCTCGCGTCCACCGAGCGTGCGCTGCGCCAGGCGGAGGCGCTGCCGACGCCGTACCAGCCGCGGCTGCTGTCGGTGCCGGAGCTGTACATGCTCACGCTCTGGCTGCATGCCGACATCGCGGCCGACGCCTCGTCAGAGCTCTTCGCCCCGGGCGACCTTCTGGTGCCGCTCGCCCCCGCGCCGCCCGGCATCGCCGCGCACCGCCCGCACCGGGTCTCCGATCTGCTGCCCATGCTCACCCTCCGGCTGACCCCCGGACCCGCGCTCAAGGCGACCGCCTGAGCGGGCCGTACGATCACGCGCCCCGCACCTCCTCAGACCGGGGAGCCGCGGGGCGCACCGCTGTCCCCACCCTCACCCTCACGGGCTAGCCCACCGGGGTCAGCCCTAACCACCCAAAGGGACTGCCGAGTTGGAGGCAACCGCCCGCATGGGTGACGCGTCATCACCCTGTGAGGAGCGTCACTGTGAAATCCCTGCGGAATCAGGCCCGTAGGGCAACACTGGGACCGACCGACGATTGATTACGGGGGGCGGCATGACCACCGCATCGAGCCGCAGGACAGCCACCACATCAGAGCGAAAGATCCCTTCCATGTGCCAGCACCAGCCCACGTGCCCGTCAGCCGACTCCGCCGACCGGGAGGCCGCCCATCTCGTGGCCGCCTACCCGGAGCAGGGATGGAGCCTGTTGTGCAATGGCGTCCTCTGCTTCGAGGACACCGGTGAGCTGCTGCCGGACGGCCAGATCATCGCGCCGCACCGGTCGCTCGGCACCGATCATGTGGTGACGGCCGCCTAGCGCGGCATCTACCCTGCACCACTTCATATGACACACAGAAAAAGATGAAGGGGCCGGCCCGGCGAGAACGCCGAACCGGCCCCGACCCGTGTACGGGCCTCCTGCGTCAGCCGTCGTACTCCTCCAGCGGCGGGCAGGAGCAGACGAGGTTGCGGTCGCCGTAGGCGCCGTCGACGCGGCGCACCGGCGGCCAGTACTTGTCGGCGGGCGTCACCCCGGCCGGGAAGACGGCGTCCTCGCGGCTGTACGGGTGCTCCCAGGCCCCGGCCACCGAGGCGGCGGTGTGCGGGGCGTTCCGCAGCGGGTTGTCGTCCTTGTCCCACTCCCCCGAGCCGACCTTCTCGATCTCGGCGCGGATGGCGATCATCGCCTCACAGAAACGATCCAGCTCGGCGAGGTCCTCGCTCTCCGTCGGCTCGATCATCAGCGTTCCGGCCACCGGGAAGGACATGGTCGGCGCGTGGAAGCCGTAGTCGATGAGCCGCTTGGCGACGTCGTCGACGCTCACCCCGGTCGCCTTGGTCAGCGGCCGGATGTCCACGATGCACTCGTGCGCGACCAGCCCGTTGGGGCCGGTGTAGAGCACGGGGTAGTGCGGCTCGAGGCGCTTGGCGATGTAGTTGGCGCCGAGGACGGCGACCTGGGTGGCGCGCTTGAGGCCCTCGCCGCCCATGAGCCGGACGTACGCCCAGGAGATCGGCAGGATGCCGGCGGAGCCCCAGGGGGCGGCCGAGATCGGACCCACGCCCGTCTCCGGGCCCGCGGTGGGCTGCAGCGGGTGGTTGGGCAGGTACGGGGCGAGGTGGGCGCGGACGGCCACCGGGCCGACGCCGGGGCCGCCGCCGCCGTGCGGGATGCAGAAGGTCTTGTGCAGGTTCAGGTGCGAGACGTCGCCGCCGAACTCGCCCGGCTTGGCCACGCCCACCAGGGCGTTGAGGTTGGCGCCGTCGACGTAGACCTGACCGCCGGCCTCGTGCACGGCCGCGCAGATGTCGGCGACGTGCTCCTCGAAGACGCCGTGCGTGGACGGGTAGGTGATCATCAGCACGGAGAGCTCGTCGCGGTGCTTCTCGATCTTGGCGCGCAGGTCCTCGGCGTCGACCTCGCCGTCGTCGGCGGTCTTGACGACGACGACCTTCATGCCGGCCATCACGGCGCTCGCGGCGTTGGTGCCGTGGGCGGAGGACGGGATGAGGCAGACGGTGCGCTGCTCGTCACCGTTGGCGCGGTGGTAGGCGCGGACGGCCAGCAGGCCCGCGAGCTCGCCCTGCGAGCCGGCGTTGGGCTGGATGGAGACCTTGTCGTAACCGGTGACCTCGGCGAGCCTCTCCTCCAGCTCGGTGATGAGCGTGAGGTAGCCCCCGGCCTGCTCGACCGGCGCGAAGGGGTGCAGCGCACCGAACTCGGGCCAGGTCACCGGCTCCATCTCGGTGGTCGCGTTGAGCTTCATGGTGCAGGAGCCGAGCGGGATCATGCCGCGGTCCAGGGCGTAGTCCCGGTCGGCGAGGCGACGCAGGTAGCGCAGCATCGCGGTCTCGGAGCGGTGCTGGTGGAAGACCGGGTGCGCGAGGTACTCGTCGGTGCGCAGCAGGCCCTCGGGGAGCGTGTCCGCCACCGCGGCGTCGATCGCCTCGACATCGCCCTCCACGCCGAAGGCGGCCCACACGGACGCCAGCTGGGCGCGGGTGGTGGTCTCGTCGCAGGCGATGCCGACGTGGTCGGCGTCGGTCAGCCGCAGGTTGACGCCGAGCTCGCGGGCCGCGGCGACGACCTCGGCGGCCCGGCCGGGGACGCGTGCGGTGAGGGTGTCGAAGTAGGAGCCGTGCACGACCTCGACCCCGCCGGCGCGCAGGCCCTCGGCGAGGACGGTGGCGTAGCGGTGGGTGCGGCGGGCGATGGCGGCGAGGCCCTCGGGGCCGTGGTAGACCGCGTACATGCCGGCCATGACGGCGAGCAGCACCTGGGCGGTGCAGATGTTGCTCGTGGCCTTCTCGCGGCGGATGTGCTGCTCGCGGGTCTGCAGGGCCAGGCGGTAGGCCTTGTTGCCGTCGGCGTCGACGGAGACGCCGACGAGGCGGCCGGGGAGGCTGCGGGCGAACTGCTCGCGCACGGCCATGTAGCCGGCGTGCGGACCGCCGAAGCCCATGGGGACGCCGAAGCGCTGGCTGGTGCCGATCGCGATGTCGGCGCCGAGCTCGCCGGGCGGGGTGAGCAGCGTCAGGGCCAGCAGGTCGGCGGCGACGGTGACGATCGCGCCGAGGCCGTGGGCCTGCTCGATGACGGGGCGCAGGTCGCGTACGGCACCGGAGGCACCGGGGTACTGCAGCAGGACGCCGAAGACGCCGCGCTCGGCGATCTCGTCGGGGATGCCGGCCGCGAGGTCGGCGACGACGACCTCGACGCCGGTGGGCTCGGCGCGCGTCTGTATGACGGCGATGGTCTGCGGCAGGGTGTCGGCGTCGACCAGGAAGACGCCGTTCTTGACCTTGCCGACGCGGCGGGCCAGCGACATCGCCTCGGCGGCGGCGGTGCCCTCGTCGAGGAGGGAGGCGCCGGAGGTGGGCAGGCCGGTCAGGTCGGCGACGACGGTCTGGAAGTTCAGGAGCGCCTCGAGGCGGCCCTGGGAGATCTCGGGCTGGTAGGGCGTGTACGCCGTGTACCAGGCGGGGTTCTCCATGACGTTGCGCAGGATCACCGGCGGCGTGAACGTGCCGTGGTAGCCGAGGCCGATCATGGGGGCGAGCACCTGGTTGCGGTCCGCGAGGGTGCGCAGTTCGGCGAGGACCTCGGCCTCGGTGCGGGCGTCGGGCAGCCGGAGCGCCTCGGTGCTCTTGATCACCTCGGGCACGGCGGCCGCGGTGAGTTCGTCGAGCGAGCCGAAGCCGACCTGGGCGAGCATCTTGGCCTGGGCGCCCGCGTCGGGGCCGATGTGGCGGGCCTCGAAGGGAGTGCCGCGTTCCAGGTCGGAAAGGGAGCTGCGGTGGGCTGTCATCTGCGGAGGCCTCCTGGTCATACACGACCTGCGAGGGGTACCACGGCGCGGGTACCCGGACGGCCTCCCCCTCTGTCATGTCAACCTGAGAGCTTCACCGGGCCATGCTGCGGCCCGGCTTTCACCGTCGGTGAGGAAGGGCTCGGCGTCGTGCCTGACCGGGGCCCGCCCTGCTTTCCAGAGTGACCTCGCCTGTGCGGTACGTGTGCCTGAGAGATTCCGGGGAGGATTTGCTCCTTCGGCGCCCCCTCTCGTCCCCCAGCGCATCGGCTGGGTTTCGACGGAGGACTCTCCCGCACGGGTTCTGCGGCCAATCGCCAGCCTACCAGCGCGGCTTTCCGGGCGGATCTCCCGAGTGGCCGGTTCCCGCTTTGTGGCTTTTCGTGGTTACCGAAGGGCTCCGAAGTGCTCTGCGGGGCGTCCCGGGGGGCTCGCGGGCGGGTTGTCCGGGGGCCCGGCGCAGGCAGGCGCGATCAAGGGAGGAACCGTGCAGACCGACATCGACCCCCGCAGTCTGATCGGCCGGAAGGCCTTCGACCGCGACGGCGTGAAGATCGGCACGGTGGACGAGGTCTACCTCGACGACGCGACCGGGCAACCGGAGTGGGCGGCGGTGCGCACCGGACTGTTCGGCCGGGACGCGTTCGTACCGCTGGAGCCGAGCCGTGTCGAGGGCGACGTCCTGCGCATCCCCTACGACCGGGCCCTGATCAGGGAGGCACCGGGCTTCGGGGTGGGCCGGCACCTCTCGCCCGAGCAGGAGCTGCAGCTGTACCACCACTACGGGCTCGAACTGCCCGGCACCTCCGGCACCCCGGGCACCTCCGAGACCTCCGGCACCTGATCCTCCGGGGCGCGGACGAGCGGCAGCGGCTCGGACGGTTCGAGCGCGGGGTCGTCGACGCGGAAGGTGCGTACCCGCCCGGGCCCGGACCAGGGCTCCTCGAAGCGGACGGTGACCCGCCCCACGCCGCTGCCCTGCACCCAGCCGTTCCCGTACTGCGCGTGCCGCACGTCCAGCCCCGGGAGCCACTGGTGGGGCCTCTCCGGGGCCTCCGGGGCCTGCTGGGGCTCGGGGCCGTCCTGCGGGGTGGCCCCGGCGGCCTCCTCCGCCCGGCTCGCGGCCTGCGCGAAGAGGTCCTCCTGGGTGTAGTCGGCCAGCCCGGAGACCCCGACGCCCAGCAGCCGCACGCCCGCGGTGGTGTCCACGCCGTCGAGGAGCCGGGCCGCCGCCTCCCGCACCACCGCGGGGTCGTCGGTGGGGCCGCGCAGCGTCTCCGAGCGGGTCAGCGTCGAGAAGTCGTAGCTACGGACCTTGATGACCACCGTGCGCCCGGAGCGGCCCGCCTCCCGCAGCCGCCGCACGCACCGGTCGGCGAGGCGGGCGAGCTCCAGCTGGACCCGGGTGCGGTCGGTGAGGTCCTCGGCGAAGGTGTCCTCCGCCGAGACGGACTTGGCGTCCCGCTCGGCGACGACGGGCCGGTCGTCGTGGCCTGTGGCCAGCGCGTGGAGGCCGGCGCCGTGGGACTTGCCGAGCAGCCGCACCAGCTCGGCCTCGCCCGCCTCGGCAGTCTCGGCCACGGTGGTGATCCCGGCCCGGCGCAACGTTTCGGCAGTGGCGGGACCCACCCCGGGAATGGCGCGGACCGACATGGGCCCGAGTATCTCCAGCTCCGTGCCGGGCTCGATGACGACCAGGCCGTCGGGCTTGGCCTCCTCGGAGGCGATCTTGGCGAGCATCTTGGAGCCGGCGAGCCCGACCGAGCCGGTGAGCCCGGTGGCCGCCGCGATGTCCTGCCGCAGCCGCTCCCCCACGGCCCGGACCGCCGCCGAGGTGGGCTCCACGCCGCCCGCCTCGAGGTCGACGAACGCCTCGTCGAGGCTCAGCGGTTCCACCAGCGGTGACAGCTCACCGAGCAGCCGCATGACCACCTGGCTGACCTGCTGGTACAGCCGGAAGCGCGGGGTGAGGTAGGCGGCGTTCGGGCAGAGCCGGCGGGCCTGGGCCGTGGCCATGGCGGAGTGGACGCCGAAGACCCGCGCCTCGTACGACGCGGTGGCCACCACGCCGCGCGGCCCGATCCCGCCGACCACCACGGGCTTTCCGCGCAGGCTGGGCTTGGCCGCCTGCTCCACCGAAGCGTAGAAAGCGTCCATGTCCAGATGGAGAATCGTCGGCGCACCCCTCACGGGTCAGATGCTGCCGCATGCCACTGACAATGGCGCCCACCTGCGACGGAGCGCCCCTCGCGGCGCCGCGTCGCGGCGGCGCGAGGGGCGCCCGGTGCCTGCTGTCCGGCCGGCTCAGCCGGCGCGGTTGCGGCGCCGCGCCAGCTCGTCGGCCGGATTGTGGCCCACCAGCGTCTCCCCGGTGTCCACCCGCTCGCCGTGCAGCTGCGCCAGCGCGCTCTCCACGTCACGCCAGACGACGCCCACGGCGATCCCGAAGACCCCCTGACCGCCCTGGAGCAGATCGACGACCTCGTCGGGCGAGGTGCACTCGTACACCGTCGCCCCGTCGCTCATCAATGTCATCTGCGCCAGATCCGCCATGCCGCGCGTGCGCAGGTGCTGCACCGCGGTGCGGATGTTCTGCAGGGAGACCCCGGTGTCCAGCAGCCGCTTCACGATCTTCAGGACGACGACGTCCCGGAAGCTGTAGAGCCGCTGGCTGCCCGAGCCGTATGCGGGCCGCACGCTGGGCTCCACGAGCCCCGTGCGCGCCCAGTAGTCCAACTGCCGGTAGGTGATCCCCGCCGCCGCGCATGCCGTCGGCCCCCGGTATCCGATGTCGTCCGAGCTCCGGGAGCTGTCGGAGTCCTCGGAATCGCTCCCCCGCGGAGTGGTGACCGCCGCCGTAGCGGAATAGCGGGGCACTGGTTCGACCGTTCCCCCATGCAGCGGATACGGACCGCCAACCGCCGTACCGTCGCCCGTGCTTCTCACGCCGACCTCCGTCCTTGACCTGCCTTCTCGACGGTAGGCAGTCGCTCGGGGTGCGTCAACGATCGCCACACTCGGCACGCCGAGTGATAATCACCCTGAGAGTGGTTTTACGTGTCCAGGTAGCGGGAAAGGCTACTCGAATGCGCCGCGCGGCAGCCCCGACGCGGCCGTCGCACACCGCCCCGGCCGCCGCGACACGCCCGCCGCGGCACGCCTCACTGGCTGTTGGTGCCGAAGTCCTCCGGCGAGATCTGGTCGAGGAACTCGCGGAACTTCTCGACCTCGTCCTCCTGCTCGTCCGGGATGGCGATGCCCGCGTCGTCCAGCACCCCGTCACTGCCGTAGATCGGCGTGCCGGTGCGCAGCGCGAGCGCTATGGCGTCGGACGGCCTCGCACTGACCTCCACCCCGCTGGCGAAGACGAGCTCCGCGTAGAACACACCCTCGCGCAGGTCCGTGATGCGGACCTCCGCGAGCTGCTGTCCCACCGCCTCCAGCACGTCCTTGAAAAGGTCATGGGTCAGCGGGCGGGCCGGTGCCATCCCCTGCTGGGCGAAGGCGATGGCCGTCGCCTCCCCGGGTCCGATCCAGATCGGGAGGTAACGGTCGCCTCCCACTTCACGCAGGAGCACGATCGGCTGGTTGGAGGGCATTTCCACCCGGACACCCACGACATCGAGCTCGTTCACACAGCAACCCTAGGACGTGCCCGGCAGGTTTGGGTAGTCGGGCACTGACGGTCACTGTCCGCGCGGGTGCAGTGCTGTCCGCACCAGGGCGGCGTGCAGCCGTACGGACAGGGCGGCCAGCTCCTTGGCGGTGGCCTCGGCGTGTGCCCTGGTCTGGGGGTTGCGGTGCCTGCGAAGAGGTGCGATCACCTGTTCGATAAGTCCGGCCTCGCGGTCGGCGGCGGCCTTCACGGCCCGCAGATGACGCGGCTCCAGGCCGAAACCGCCCAGGTCCGCGACGAGCCTCGCGATCGTCACGGAATCGACATCGAATCCGCCGTCCGGGTGGGCACAGAGCAGCCCGTAGGACTCCCACTCCGCCAGCTCGTCCTCGGTCACGCCCGCGGTGGCCAGCAGCTCCGCTCTGCCGATACGGGCGGCTGTGCGGCCCTCCGGGGCCCCCGCGCCGCCGGCGGCGCCCTCCGGGCCCTCGGGGGCGTCCAGGAGGTCCAGCGCGTCACGTGGCTGCGCCGGAGCGGGCAGCTGGACCCGCTCGCCCCGGGCCAGGGCGTCCAGCTGCTCCCGGATGACCTTGAGCGGGAGGTAGTGGTCGCGCTGCATCCGCAGCACATGGCCGAGCCGCTCCACGTCGTCCGTGCTGAACTTGCGGTAGCCGGACGGTGTGCGCTTCGGCTCGACCAGGCCCTCCGCCTCCAGGAAACGGATCTTGGAGATGGTGACCTCGGGGAACTCCTCGCGCAGCAGGTTGAGCACCGTTCCGATGCTCACCAGCCGGCCTTCCGCACCGGCGGCACCGGAGGGTCCGGTACCGCCCGACGGTGTTCGAAGCATGGCCCTTCCCTCGCGGGTCAGATGCCCCGCTGGCTGCCGAAGAAGACCAGACGGTACTTGCCGATCTGCACCTCGTCGCCGTTGGACAGGGCGACCGAGTCGATGGGCTCCCGGTTGACGTACGTGCCGTTGAGGCTGCCGACGTCGGTGACGGTGAAGCCGCCGTCGCGCTCCCTGCGGAACTCCACGTGACGGCGCGAGACCGTGACGTCGTCGAGGAAGATGTCGCTCTGCGGGTGCCGGCCCGCGGTGGTGACGTCGGCGTCCAGCAGGAAGCGGCTGCCGGAGTTGGGACCGCGGCGGACCACCAGCAGGGCCGAGCCCAGCGGCAGGGCGTCGACCGCCGCCTGCGCCTCGGGCGACAGGGCGGGGATCTGCGTCTGGCCGGTCGTCTCCGAGTCGTACGCCTCGAGACCGGAGATGGAGATGGTCGAGGTCGTCTCGGACGCGCGCTCGGCCACGGCTCCCGGCCGCAGCGGCGCACCGCAGTTGGAACAGAACCGACTGGCCTCTGCGTTCCGGTGGCCACACCTCGTACAGACCGGCAAGGCAAACCCTCCACCCGCACTTGAGGTTGCTGGTGCCCCGAAACCTATGCGCCCCGCCTGGGCAGGGTCAACAGAGGACGCGCCCTGACTGCCCGGAATGTCGCCTCCCGGCGTCCCCGCGACGTCCATCTGGTCGCGGAACAGCGGACGGCCCTCCTGGCCCTCGCCGCCGTCCACCGGACGGGACGCCCGGTGCCGGGCGGTGCCGCCCTCCTGGCGTGCGCTCTTGCCGAACAACTTCGCAAACAACTTCACGGGCGATTCCCCTTGACCGAAACAGACCCGCCCGTGGGGCAGGACAAACCCTTGCTGCACACACCGTCCGACCTGGACATCCTTACAACGTCCGCAGTCAACAGACAGTTTCCATCACGCACCACCAACTTGGTGCGGCGACCCCCCGCAACCTCCCGCCCTCCCCACGGGCACCGACCGAGCGCCGGTCTCACTGCGATGACGACCGAGCGTAGTCAGGCCGCTTCGCCGGGCGCAAGGCATCCACGATGATCTTCTCAGACCGGGAGACGGAGACGGCGGCCTGCTCCTTCTCCAGAGTCTGCACCACGCCACCGGGGATGTTCAGTGCCGGCTCCAGGTCCTGGGGCTTGCCGATGACCTTGAACTTATAGGGCTGGGAGACCTTTTTGCCATCGATCTCCACCTTTCCGGCAGAGCCGGAAAAATAAGTGTCGGCAACGACCCGCACATCGTTGATCTGGATCGCCTCCGCACCCGCCGCCCGCAGCTCCTGGATGGTGTCGAGCAGCTTGTCCGCCTCGACCGCACCCTTGGTGTCGCTCACCGTGAGCTCGATGCCCGGCCCCTGTGCCGCCACCGTGCCCGCGAGCACCCCGAGCTGCTCTTCCTTCTGCTCCGTCTGCTTACGGGCCTCCGCGGCCTGGTTGGAGCTGCTCTCCAGCTCCGAGCGCTGGTTGTCCAGCCGCCGCTTCTCGTCCTCGAGCCGCTTGGTCCGGTTGTCCAGCTCGTCCAGGATCCGTACGAGGTCCTCCTGCCGGGCTCCGCGCAGTGCGCTGTTGTCGCTCGTCGAGCGCACCTGGATGGCCAGCCCGAGACCGAGCACGCACAGCAGCACCGCCACGGTGAGCTGCGCCCGCGTCAGCCTGGGGGGCCACAGTCCGTTCGCCAGCCGTTGACGTCCCGTCAACGGGACGGCCGCGGGAGCGTCTTCCGATCGGGGCACGGAACCGGCCTCCGGGCCCGGCCCGGCACCCTCCTCGACCTGCGGCCCCGGCTCCGGCTCCTCCCCCGACGGCTTCGGTTTCGGCTCCTGCGCGCCCTCCGAGGGCTTCGGCTCCTTCGGCCCCTCCGGGCCGTGCGGCTCTCCGGACTTCTCCGGGGTGTCGTCTGTGCTCATCGGTCTCACGCCCGGAAGATGTGCCGCCGGATGGCGGCCGCATTGGAGAAGATACGGATACCCAGGACGACCACCACGCCCGTGGACAACTGCGCCCCGACACCCAGCTTGTCGCCCAGGAAGACGATCAGCGCGGCGACGACCACGTTGGACAGGAACGACACGACGAAGACCTTGTCGTCGAAGATGCCGTCCAGCATGGCGCGCAGGCCGCCGAACACCGCGTCCAGCGCCGCCACGACGGCGATGGGGAGGTAGGGCTCGACCGCCGTCGGCACCACGGGGCGGACGACCAGTCCGACCACGACTCCCACGATGAGGCCCAATACGGCGATCACGATCTGCCCTTTCCTGGCTTTGCGGTACGTACGATCAGACTCGGGGCGGCCGGCAGCCGGACCTCGTCCTGGGCGGAAATGCTGGCGCGGACCCCGTAGTTCTGCTGCAGCACATGCAGATACTGGCCGTCGGCACTGTCCTGGAAAGCGGTGCTCAACCGCTGACCGTTCCCGATCGCCAGCACCGTGTACGGCGGCACCAGCGGCTTGTTGTCGACCAGTATGGCGTCACCCGCGGCCCTGATCGCCGACAGTGCGGTCAGCCGCTGTCCGTTGACCGAGATCGCCTCGGCACCGGACTGCCACAGGCCGTTGACGATGCGCTGCATGTCACGGTCGCGCACACGCCCCGTATCGGAGAAACCACTGCTCTCCCGGGGCCCACCGCCACCCGATTTGGCCTGTTTGGCATCGTCGACGACCACTTTGACCCCGGGCCCCTGCACCGGTGTCGCACCCGCGAGCAGGGACACCAACTCGGCCTTGTCCCCACCGTGTTTCTGCAGCACGTCACGCTGCTTCGTACCGACCGCGGCCCGCAGGGTGTCGACGTTCTTCTGCAACGTGTCGGCAGCCTCGGTCTCCGCACCGATCCGCTGGATGAGCTGCTCGCGCTCCTTGGCCAGCGTCGGTGCCGATATGCGCGCCTGCGCCGCTCCCAGGGTCACCACCACGGCCGACAGCATGAGCGCGGCGGCGAGCCCCAACTTGGCGCGCACTGTGCTCGGGAGGCCCTTGCCGCCCTCACCGCGACGGGCCGCCGCCTCCGCGTAGCCGTCGTCGAGGCTGTGATCCATCACATTGGTCAGCAGCGACATCGAGGCATCGGGGCGCGGCGGCGGCGATGAGGTGCTCCGAACGGGGGGCTGCTGCGACATGCCGCACATCGTCGCACGTCGGGGGCGCCGTCTCCCAATGGCCCCACCGGCGCGCCGGATCCGGGACAGATCCGGAACATTCCGGGAGCAGGGAGACGACGCCCCTCACGCGCCGGTCGCGTCCGGCCCCGCGGAAGTCAGCGTCCGGCGCCGTCCACGACCGAGGACCACTCGTCCAGCAGCGCCTGCGCGGAGGCGTCGTCAGGGCCCTCCGCCCACAGGTGCGTCACCGCTTCGGCGGGGTCGGGCAGCACCATCACCCAGCGCCCGTCGGCCTCGACCACCCGCACACCGTCGGTCGTGTCGACCGACCGGTCCCCCGCCGCCTCCACGACGTGCCGCATGACCAGGCCCTTGACGGCCCACGGCGTCGCCAGGTCGCGGCGCAGGACGTGCGCCCGGGGGATGCGTGCGTCTATCTGGCTCAGTGTGAGCTGCGTACGCGCCACCAGCCCGATGAGGCGCACGAACGCCGCCGTCCCGTCGAAGACGCTGCTGGACTCCGGAACGATGAAGCCGCCGCGCCCGTCCCCGCCGAAGATGGTCGACTCGGCCCGCCCGACCCTCGTGAGGTCGTCGGGCGACGTCGTCGTCCACTCCACCTGCGTGCCGTGGTACGCGGCCACCTGCTCGGCGATACGGGTCGTCGTCACCGGCAGCGCCACCCGACCGCTGCGCCGCTCGGCGGCGACCAGGTCGAGCAGTACCAGCAGCGCACGGTCGTCCTCCACGATCCGCCCGCGCTCGTCCACGAGGGAGATCCGCTCGCCCACCGGGTCGAACCGCACGCCGAAGGCCGCCCGCGCCGAGGCGACGATCTCGCCCAGCCGCACCAGTCCGGAGCGCCGGGTGTCGGGGGTCTCGGTCGGGCGCGCCTCGTCGAGGCCGGGGTTGATGGTGAGCGCGTCCACGCCGAGCCGGCCGAGGAGGCTGGGCAGAACGAGCCCCGCGCTGCCGTTGGAGGCGTCGACGACCACCTTGAGGCCGGCCTCCGCCACGCCGGTGGTGTCCACGGACCTCAGCAGCGAGCCGGTGTAGGAGTCGTAGACGCTGGAGGGGAAGGACAGATCGCCGATCTCCCCGGGGAAGGCCCGCCGGTACTCCTGGCGGGCGTAGACCCGGTCGAGCTTGCGCTGCCCGGCCTGGGAGAGGTCGGCCCCGCGCTCGTCGAGGAACATGATGTCCACCGAGTCCGGCACGCCCGGCGACGTACGGATCATGATGCCGCCGGCGCTGCCCCGCGCGGTCTGCTGACGCGCCACGGGCAGCGGCACGTTCTCCAGGTCCCGCACGTCGATGGCACTGGCCTGCAGCGCGGAGATCACCGCGCGCTTGAGCGCACGCGCGCCCCGGGAGTGGTCACGGGCCGTGGTGACGGTCGCGCCCTTCTTGAGCGTGGTGGCGTACGCGCCGGCGAGCCGCACCGCGAGCTCGGGGGTGATCTCCACGTTCAGGATGCCGGAGACGCCCCGGGCGCCGAAGAGATGGGCCTGACCCCGGGACTCCCAGATGACCGAGGTGTTGACGAACGCGCCCGCCTCGATGGTCTTGAAGGGGTAGACCCGGACGTTGCCCTGAATAATCGATTCCTCACCGACGAGGCACTCATCGCCGATGACGGCACCGTCCTCGATGCGGGCGGCGCGCATGATGTCGGTGTTCTTGCCGATGACACAGCCGCGCAGATTGCTCTGCTGGCCCACGTAGACGTTGTCGTGGACGACGGCCCTGTGCAGGAAGGCACCGCTCTTGACGACGACGTTCGAGCCGACGACCGTGTGCTCGCGGATCTCGGCGCCGGCTTCGACCTTCGCGTAGTCGCCGATGTAGAGCGGGCCGCGCAGGACCGCGTCGGAGTGCACCTCGGCGCCCTCGGCCACCCAGACGCCCGGCGAGATCTCGAAGCCGTCGAGATCGACGTCGACCTTGCCCTCGAGCACGTCGGCCTGGGCCTTGACGTAGCTCTCATGGGTGCCGACGTCCTCCCAGTAGCCTTCGGCGATATACCCGAAGACGGGCTTGCCCTCCTTCATCAGCTGCGGGAAGACATCGCCCGACCAGTCGACCGGCTCGTCGGCCTTGACGTAGTCGAAGACCTCGGGCTCCATGACGTAGATGCCCGTATTGACGGTGTCGGAGAAAACCTGGCCCCAGGTGGGCTTCTCGAGGAAGCGCTCGACCCTGCCCTGCTCGTCGACGATGGTGATGCCGAATTCCAACGGATTGGGGACCCGGGTCAGGCAGACGGTGACGAGGGCGCCCTTCTCCTTGTGGAAACGGATCAGGTCGGTCAGGTCGAAATCGGTGAGGGCATCGCCGGAGATGACCAGGAAGGCATCGTCCTTGAGCGCCTCTTCCGCGTTCTTGACGCTGCCCGCCGTACCGAGTGGCTTTTCCTCGTTGGCATAGGTGAGCTCCATGCCCAGTTCCTCGCCGTCACCGAAGTAGTTCTTCACGAGGGAGGCGAGGAACTGCACGGTCACCACGGTCTCGGTGAGCCCGTGCCGTTTGAGCAGGCGCAGCACATGCTCCATGATCGGCCGGTTGGCCACCGGCAGAAGCGGCTTGGGCATGCTCGAGGTCATGGGGCGAAGGCGAGTGCCTTCGCCGCCGGCCATCACGACGGCCTTCATGTCGGAAGCGTCCTCCTTGAGAGACGACGGTCATGCCGACTTCACGCCCGGTAAGGCTCGGGACAACGGCGAGATCAGTCGGCCGTGGCGTCCGCCCTGACCAGTCGGCGGACCTGGACCACGTAGAGGATCCCTGCCCACCAATAGAGGGTTGTACCCCATCCGGCGAACGCCCATCCGAAAATCGCGGCGAGCGAGGACAACCAGCCCTCGCCGTCACTGAGAAGCAGCAACGGGAACGCGTACATCAGGTTGAAGGTCGCTGCCTTGCCGAGGAAGTTCACCTGAGGCGGCGGATATCCGTGGCGCCTCAGAATCCACACCATGACCAGCAGCATCGCCTCTCGGGCGAGGAGGGCCAGGGTCAGCCACAGCGGCAGGATCTCACGCCAGGTCAGGCCGAAGAGCGTGGAGAGGATGTAGAGCCGGTCGGCGGCCGGGTCGAGCAGCCGGCCGAGGCTGCTGATCTGATTCCAGCGCCGGGCGAGCATTCCGTCGAGGTAGTCGCTGACGCCGCTGAGCGCCAGCACGACGAGCGCCCAGCCGTCGTGCTTCTGGAGAATCAGCCACAGGAAGAGGGGTACGCCGACCAGGCGCGCCATGCTGAGGATGTTCGGGATGGTGAGGACGCGGTCGGTCTGAACGCGCGTCTCCTGGACCTCCACCCGGGGGCCTCCTGTGGGGATATGTACCAACGATGTCCCATGACCTTACCCTCCGGGGACTTGGGACCGTGCGGAGGGGCAAGTGAGGGGCAAGGAACCGGCCGGAAATGCAAGAAAGCCCTGGCAGGGACCTTTCGGTCCCCACCAGGGCTTTCTGAATAATTGTTCGGCGGCGTCCTACTCTCCCACAGGGTC